>NZ_JBBMQY010000001.1:0-554949 GCF_038900255.1 Pseudoalteromonas sp. AS84
TTAATCAACAAGCATAATAGTAGACGCCACTTTTTGGATTAAGTTCATAAAAAGATCAAAACTTTTTAAATAAGTGCTGCACGCTAAATTTTGGGCATAAAAAAAGCCAACTCAAAATGGGCTGGCTCAATCATTACTAAAATTAGTAACTAAATGGGGGGAATCAACATGAAAACTTGTATTAACTGCAATTAATCAACAAGCATAATAGTAGACGCCACTTTTTGGATTAAGTTCATAAAAAGATCAAAACTTTTTAAATAAGTGCAGCACACTAAATTTTAGGCATAAAAAAAGCCAACTCAAAATGGGCTGGCTCAATCATTACTAAAATTAGTAATTAAATGGGGGGAATCAACATGAAAACTTGTATTAACTGCAATTAATCAACAAGCATAATAGTAGACGCCACTTTTTAAATTAAGTTCATAAAAAGATCAAAACTTTTTAGAGCAATTTAACTTTTAATTAGCGATAACATTTGTTGTTCATCAAATTTAGTAAAGCTCATTGATTTATCAGTAAATAACGCATCTACAAGAGCTTGTTTGTCTTGTTGCATTTTAAATACTTTTTGCTCTATTGAATTATTCATTATGAGCTTATAAACAAATACCGGGTTAGTTTGGCCAATACGGTAAGCTCTATCAGTCGCTTGCTTTTCTACGGCAGGGTTCCACCATGGATCAAAGTGAATAACGGTATCGGCTTGTGTTAGGTTAAGGCCTGTACCGCCGGCTTTTAAGCTAATTAAAAACACAGATGTTTTACCACTGGTAAACTCGTCGATTACTTTATCTCTGTGGCGCGTTTGGCCTGTAAGCATACTAAAGTTAATATTTGTTTCTTCAAGGCGTTGGGCTATTAAATCGAGTGCCGATGTAAACTGACTAAATATAATAATTTTACGACCGAGACTTAACATAAGCGGTAAGTGTGTTGTTAACCATTCAAGCTTAGCAGAACCAGCCTGAGTATCTGGATCTATTAATTTAGGGTGACAGCAAATTTGCCTAAGTTTTAATAACGCCTCTAAAAATGCAAGCTTACTTTTTTGTGCACCTTGCTCAGCAAATAAGTCTATTAGCTTTTCTTCTAAAGAACGTGTAATGCCCTGATACATTTCTTTTTGCTTAGGCTCAAACTCAAATTCTTTAGTTAGCTCTGTTTTTTCGGGAAGCTCTTGCGCTACTTGTGCTTTAGTGCGGCGCATTATAAAGGGCATAATTAACGCTTTTAACTGCTCAGCTCTCTCCATATCAGCTTCACGCTCAATAGGCGTTTGAAAATGCAGCTTAAAGTGAGCTTGAGAACCAAGTAAAGATGGCATAGCAAAATCGAGTAACGATTTAAGCTCAAGTAAGTTATTCTCGATTGGAGTACCACTTAAACAAAGTTTAAAGTCGGCATTTAAACGTTTCACTAATCGCGACACCTGTGCGGTATCGTTTTTAATGTATTGAGCTTCATCGAGAATTATATTTTCAAAATATAATGGCGAGTAATAAGCTATATCACGTTTTAACAATGGGTATGTAGTGAGTATGCATTGGGCTTGTGCTAAGTGTTGTAAAGGTTCGTTACGGTTTGATCCAAATATAGTGGTAACTTTTAAACTTTTAGCAAACTTAGTAATTTCATTTTCCCAATTACTCACCAAGCTAGTTGGACATACAATTAGTGTAGGACCCGCTTGCGGACGATTAAACGTGCTCGCTAAAAACGCAATAACTTGCAGTGTTTTCCCAAGCCCCATGTCATCAGCTAAAATACCACCTAATTTATGACGCTTTAAAAAACTAAGCCAGTCAACACCTTGCTGTTGGTACTCACGAAGCGTTACCGAGTCATTCAAGCCATGTAAAGAAACCTTTGGCATTGCGGTATCGGTATTGTTTAGCTCTTGTAAGTATCGCTCAAGCGAGTCGTCATGCAACTCTACGTTTATGGCTGTGTGCTTTACAAGCTCTGGCAAGTACGAAAGCGGAATATTAAATTCGTCCCGTGTTTTTACAAACTCAAAACGCTCTTTAAATTCATCTAATAAGTTAATTGCAGACTTATTAATAACTCCAAATTCACGACCAAGCGGATAGTAGTAAAATAACTCACTTTGTCGGTTTAACGACTGATATAGCGGATCTGTATTAGTAAATAAAAGAGCTGCTTTTGCATCACATAGCAGTACTTTACAGTGCATTTGATGCCCTGCAGCACGGTGCACATGTAAGCTAACTTCACACTGCGGATTAGGACTCGTTACTTTACTTACACTTACCTGCCAACCACGTTGTTTAAAACCAGGAAATACTTCGTATATAAGCCAATGCAAATGGATAGGAGATTGCTTTGTAAATACAAGTTCACTTTGTAAACCCCCTTTACAAAATTCAAATCCTAGGTTTATTAGCTCATTCGTTACTGTATTTTCAAAAGCACTATTAATAGTACTTGCAGGTGCAGAACCCGCTAAATAATTTTTATTTTTATACTTAAATAATAACGAAAGTGATAAACCTTGATCGCCCATCGTTACTTTTAAAACAGCATTACTAGAGATTTTAGGTAACGTTGGCTGCAAGTTAGTAGGATGAGGTATTACACCTGCGCCAAAATTATCGGCAAGTTGTTTGTAAATTCGATCAAAATTAGCATCGTGCAAAGCAGGCATAGTTTGTAAATGTGCTATTTCGTCTGCACTTAATGGTGTGCGAAGACGACCCGCTTTTAAATGATCCAAATCGAGGTAAGTAGGTGGTGTTGTTTTTAATAAAGCCCAGTTTTGAGTTTGCTCAAGCTTAATAACTAATTGAGAAAGGTCTTTATCTTGCTCCCAACTAAAACTTAATGCTTGGCCCGATTGTGCTTTTATTGGTACTCGAGAGCGCTGAAAAAACAAGCGTTCTGTAGCTATAAGTTGTTGTAAGGCACTAAAGCCCCATTGACCTTTTAGCTCAATACTTCCCACTGCATTTTGTGAGCGTATCCAACTAAATAATCTAAAGTCACTTTCGAGTAAATCACTCGGCGTTACAAAACTATTTAACTGCTGCTCGGTTAAGTTTCGGCCTAATGTATAATTCTTTTTAGTCTCAACATTCGCTATTTTAGGCGTTAAAAATACTTTGTTATTTTCAATATCTAATACAAACAATAACACTTGCGAAGGTATATTTTGCTCACCACTTTTAAGTGCGCTTAATTCGCTAAACCAGTCATTAATAAAGTAATCTTCACCGTACTCGCCAGAATGCTCAATTTTAAGCTTAAATAAAATAGCGGCCAAGTGTCGACATTTGGTTTTTGCATTACATGTACAGTGCGTATCAACAGAATAACCAGTTGGTACTTTACTGATCTCAATACGTTGGTTAAACGATGATCCGTTATCCACTTGAACAGTAGAGTCAACAACAGAAAAATTAGGCGTGTGTTCTAACCAAGTGATCTGGCCTTTTTTATAATATTCTTTTCCTTTATCTAGGACATTTTGACGGAAAAGTTTTTTAATAAAGCGTTCAGACAGAGGAAACTGGGTAGCCTGCTCATTCTTAATTTCTTCAAAAATAGCCATTAAATCATTTTTTGATAAGTTAGCAGACATGTCACTCTAAGCATTAAATTTTAAAAATAATTCTGCCAGTATATGCCTTATGTGCTCTGAGCTAAAGCACTATTAACAAGTTATAAACTGGTTGGAGCTGATAGCTTAGTAAAAAACCGGTTTATAGGTAAAAATTAGTATAAAATTTAGCTAAATGATAGACCCTGCATACAAGTACAAAGAATAATCTAGGTATTACAGATCACGATTTTACTAACCATAATAATAAATCAAGAAAGTGATGCTAAAAAGAGGGGGGCAGTTAGTAAAAAAGTGATCTTGAAGAGATAATATGGTTGTTTGAAGAGGAATTTCGCTAGTAAAGATCAGATTTTTACTAACAAAACAATCTGTCAGATCACTATTTAACTAAGTAAACAAGTCTGACAGATCATTATTTAACTAACTAATTAAAAGCACTTAATAACTTAGTTAATTGCTCTAAGCGTTTGTCTGTCATCACTTTATTGTCAATTTTGATAGACACATCGCCGCTTTTTAAATTGCGTTGTACTGATATAAATTTATTTTCTAGTACAGCTTCACGTTTAACGGCCACTTGTGGCTCAGCTGTTAAGCATTTAGTGATTGCCATTGCACGCTTGTCGTCGCTTGTAATCGCATTTAGCTCTTCATCGCTAGATAGGGCTAAAACTAGTTGCTTAAACGCCTCTTGGTCGCGCTCCTTTGCGCTCACAAGCTTTTTAGCTACTTCACGACCTACATGATTTGCAGTAGGGTAAAGCGCAATAACATCGGCAGGTATTTGCTCATACGCCTTGATGGCATCTGCAATTGCAGTGTGCGATACACCTTCAATGGCGGCTATTTCTCTGTAAGAGCCTTTTTTACCTTGTTCAATTAACTCATTTTTTGTTTGTTGGTAAGCTTGTCCTAGCTCCCATAAGCTCGGGGCAATGTACTGATCTGAAGATACGGCTAAAATTTTAGCATCTTGATCAGTAAAATCGCTTGAACTAAGTACCAAATAATCTGCGTTACCTAAAATACACGCCATACGACGGCGAGAGCCCGCTAAAACTAAGCTTGTTTCACCTTGATCCCAAAGTAGAGCAGGATGCTGATTACGGCCATCATCACGAATCGCAGGAAGAATATCTGATACTGACTTTTCGTTTAGCAGTGACTGTACACGGCGGTTTTTACCATATACACCTGTAGTAGATTCAATATCAGCGTGTGAGATCACTTTACAAACAAGCGTTATCTGGCGCCCAGGATCGCTCGGTGCCGGCATTCTAATTACATCGCCAGCATTGGCCTGTTCTAATAATGCGTCAAGGCTACTGCTACCTACAGCGGTTGCAAAAGGATCTAAGCGGGTGTCATTTTTACGTTTTTTAGCCATTTTTATTTAACATCCTTACTTAGGGGAATTGAGTGTTGACTGAGTTGACTGCCAATTTGAACGAATAAGCATCTCTAGTTCATCGACCACATCTTTAATATTTTCTTGGGCGCGCATTAATGATTCACGACTTGCTAAGCTGTCTGACGCTTTTTGATCAAAAATAGTATTAAAAGATGATGAACTTGCTGTAATTGCCGAGCTGTGATTAATTGGGTAGCTCATAACTTGGCGACCAAATGCACTACGGACATCTTTAACAATATCGCGCTGTGAGTGATTACCCTTTACATAGTTAGTAACTAAAAACTGCATAAAGTCCCAACCTTCGTGGCCTAGTGCCGCTACGGTATGGTAAATCTCACCTAATCGTTTTAAATATTTATTGTTAGCGTCGAAATCTACAGCTTCTGGGTGAACAGGGATCAACATTGCTGTAGATGCCATTAATGCATTATAAAACATAAAGTTAAGGGTAGGTGCTGTATCGATTAAGATAATATCAAATTCATCTTTAACAGGGTCAATAACTTTTTCTAGTAACTTATGGTAGTGACGAGTTTGCTCATAATTTGAGGTATCTTTGAGCAATGTTGCCGTTTCGTGCTCAAAGTAAAAATCATCCATACCTGAAGGCAAAACACGAATATTTGGGATATGTGTTGGTAAAAATGAATTAGATACAAATTCAGGCCATGTTTCGCCCTCATCTAAATCTATACAATCTCGCATTAAATCACCAACAGTAATAGGGTCATGCTCACTTGAAGGAAAAAAGCTTGAAGAAGAGCCTTGAGGGTCTAAATCTATTATACCAATGCGATAGCGCTTAATATTAGTCGTCGCAAGTGCTGCTGCGATATTAACCATACTAGTTGTTTTACCACAGCCGCCTTTGAGGGAGTTAATAACAATAACTTGAAGTTTGTCATCACCAGTACGATGATCTGGTTTAATATCCATAATATCGGCCATGGCAAAAATGTTTACTAACGTGTAAGCATAATGTCCATTAGCACCGCGTTTAATGTTTAAATCATCAAAGTCGCCATTGTCATGACGCCTTTTTAAAGTACGATTATTACAACCTAATAAATCTGCAGCTGCTTTTTGCGTATAGGTTCTTAATTCTTTTTCTTCTGATTTAAGATGCGCACGATAGTGCTGAATACGACCTTCTAATGATTTTTCAGCTACTTCGGCAGTTGCTTTTAAAAGCCGGTAGGTACTTAACGCGTTATTATTGATAGACATACTTTCTTCCTCAAAGTTAGGGAGTTAGTATAATGTCCATTCAATTTGCTGTAAACAACTATTTAAGACGACATGCATTTTAAAAACAAGACATTTAAAAATACTTTTACACCATTAATATTGCTTAGTATAAATAAAGAAGTTTAAAGGTGGTTAAATATATAAGGTAATAAAGGTTAAGGGCTTTAAATTGACACATAACATAATGATTTATATAAACAATGTCTAAAAAATCAGATCAGCTTTATACTTGGTTAAGATCAGATCTTTATCTACCTGCAGATCAGCTTTTTACTAAGGCCTATTTTTAAAATAGAGTTATGCACAGGTTGCGCATAAAGTTATGAACAAAAAGAGCTTCGTAGATCAGCTTTTTACTAAGTAAATTATAAAGTTATGCACTTGTGCCACCATCAAAATGTACGTTTAATTAGTATAGATCTGATCTGTACTTGGTACAGATCAGATCTATGCTAACTCGATAAGGCTTTATCCACAGGGGTATTTATTTTTACATGAATTTGTCGTGCTAAATTTTAAAATAAAGCGATTGTAATGGACAAAATAACAGCTGAGTTAGTAAAAAAGAGATTTGTAATAGCTCAGTTAGTATAAATATGATCTGAAATAAGAAGTTATGGACTCCACTTAGTAAAATAGTGATCTAAGCCTTTTATTTAAAGTCAGATCACTTTTATACTAACTTAAACATTTAACTTTTGCTGCTTAATGTGTTGTTATGAGCTGTCGCAATAAAAATGGAAATAAGAACAATGAGCCGAAAGGTCAACATCTCGGTAGATAACTTGCCCGATACACTTAGGGGCCAAATCCACGGGGTGGAAAGTGCAATAGATAACGAAAGTTTAGCACTATTTACAGATAACAAAGACGTGCGAATTTCTATTGAAAATGCAGCTCATGGATTACGTGCATATTCAAACACGTTTAATCATTATGATTTGTGGGGACGTTTTGTACGTTCTGGCTATAAAAAATTACCACTTGAAGAAGCACCTAAAAAAACAATTATCACGCGTAAAATATCTGAAAAAGTAGATGGTATTTTATACGATGGCGAAATAAAAATAACTCCCGCTGTTGTAAGTACGCGCAAAGATGGCGAAGACGTAGAATACCTTGTCTGGCCATCAGATAGAGAAGAAAAAGTTGAACGCGCACTTATTCGTTTGGCCTCTAAAGGCAAAATAGTTAAAATTAATTTTAAGTCCGGTATTCAATACGCGGTTGTTTTTTCTATGAACGAATTAGCCCAAGAGCTTAAAGCGGTAGGGCAGTCTATGCCATATCCTGCAATTAAAGAATCTCTTGAAGCATTGCAAGGTTCTAAACTTTCGTTTAAATATTCTGCAACAGATACTAAAAATTCTGATATAGATGATTCGTTTTACGAGTCAAATATGAACTTTTTATCGTCACTTCATTTTAGCGGCAAGAAGGGTCAGGGTGGCAATGTAAAATGTGTCGCCTGTTTAAATGCATTTGTTCATAACATGATTGATAACCTTGAATACAAAGGTTATTACTTTAATAGTGCACAAGAATTAAAACGTGGATTATCGCGTTGGATGATGCTGCGTTTGTACCATCTTTGGCGTTATGCTGCGCCAGGTAAAACTTATCATTTTAGATTGCTGTCTATCATGGAAAAATATGGCTCTATTTATTCAACGGATGATATTACCGAAAATAAATTAAAAGCGCTGCGTCGTGATATGACCACTACTATGAAAGACTTAATTGAAAAAGGCGCAATATCAGAATACAGCATTACTAATGTAAAAGATGATAAAACAGGCAATATTATTGATTACACCTACGAAATGCATCCATCTGATCAGTTTTGTGATGAAATACTTACACTGAATAAACACAACAAACGCATTGAAATTCAAGGTGGTAAACGAATTGTAGAAAATGCAGTGCTGATTGATGAAGATAAAATCGAAGAGATAGTAGAAAAGTAATAAACACTATTTAAATACTTAAACACATTACCAAAAAGGCCACATATTGTGGCCTTTTTAACATAATCACTACCGGTCTACCTGCTCTAAATATAGCCTATCGACTAAAAAATCGTACTCGCGTTTACGCGGGTGAGCTTCTGGTTTTTGATAGTCAGGTAATATACCTAATTTTACGTCTGGCTCTGGATTAATCAAAATAAAGGGCAATGCGGCACTAACATGATAGCGGTTTTGTGCAGTATATCTCACATTAACTTGTGGGCTTACACGAGTGGGGCGACGAATCCTTAGTTTTTCTTTTTCACCTAAGCTGGCAACTCGTAACTGTTCTTGAGCTACAAGTGATTGCCATTTTTGTTGATCAATCATTCTTGGATTTTTATAACCGGCCGATTTATCGAGCATCTCGAGAGCCATTTTTTTTGTTAGCGTTTTTGTTGCGTGTTTGTGCATCCAAGTAAATCTAACTGAAAATGGAGAGTCACTTTCACAATGAATTTTGCGATATGCAGCAAGTGTAATTAAATTCGGCATTGCATTATGAACAGCTTCAAAACGAGCATCGTTATTATCTATTGCAACTATGCATGCTTTAAAGTCTGCTTTAGCTTTATTTACTTGAGCAATTCGGTTATTTAATGCTTCTTTATTAGCATTTTTTATAACTAACAAACCGGGATGGCGCTTTAATACACGACTACTTAAGCCTTCTTTTTTATAAATATCGGTAAACGAATTGAGAATAGCCCTATGAGCTATGTCACCAGATATTTTTTCGGTGATAATTGACTCTGGAACAATATTCTCATCAAGACTACTAATATCTGGAAGTCGATAATATTCAGCTTTCGAATAGTCACATTCTTTAAGCTCTTCAACTAACCTTACCGTCAGTTCATTCATTAAATCGAACTGACTTCTAATTTGAACCTTACTTACCATAACCCACCAAGAACACATCTTACTTAAAAGGATTATCGCATATTTCTTAGCTATTTGATTATTTAATTACTGAGTACTACTCAGTGCTAAGATTTAAATCTTAGCATCAATAAGTATGATGTGTTCTTTTAGCTATGTTTTTAATATAGTTAAGCAGCGCGTATTCGATGGCATCCAGTCAGGAGCATACCTAAAACATAGTAGGGGAATGCAAGAGGCGGCAAACCAACAAAACATGTACAACATCTTAATTAAACTATTACTTAAAAGGTGAAACACTCTGCTGATATATTATTTAAATAGTGGAACAGTATTGAAAACGCCATACGCATAAGCAATCGCATACCTTGAAAATACTCATCTCTTATTATATGTAGCTATGTAACGCCTTATCACACAATTTAACAAGATCCTACTTGATAGATATAATGTTTTATTTAACCTGTAAAGTTAAGATTACAATAGATTGAATTTAAGTATGATGTGTTCTCAATCAAACTGTTCACTAATGTTACTTTGCTACATTCTATCTCCAAGTAGCTAAAATATAACCAATTGTATTTTATCTCATTGTTTTATAATGTTTTAAATTAAATTAAAAACAAACTTATCAAGTGGCAATAATTCAATTTTTGGCTATAAACCTCATAAATACTTACCTCATAACTAAATAATTAGTAAATAGTGAATTTAGTCCTTGAACTTAGGTGCCTGCATACGTTAATTTCTTCTTATCAGGTAATGTAGGAATGAGGAAAGAACATGCAATCGTGGAACCCAAATAGCTGGAGAGAGCTGCCAATACTGCAGCAACCACAGTACCCAGATCAAGAAATACTAAAATCAGTTGAAGGCCAATTAAAGACGGCTCCACCTTTAGTTTTTGCTGAAGAAACTAGAAGTTTATTTAAACAACTTGAAGACGTGTGCGAAGGTCGTGCATTTTTACTTCAAGGCGGTGACTGTGCAGAATCATTTAGTGACTTTAATGCCGCTAATATTCGCGATACGTTCAAAACAATCTTACAAATGGCTGTTGTACTAACTTACGGCGGTAAATGCCCTGTAGTTAAAATTGCGCGTATGGCGGGTCAATATGCTAAACCACGTTCAGCAGACTTAGAAACAATTAATGGTGTGTCTTTACCATCTTATCGTGGCGACATCATTAATAATATTGAGTTTACGGAAGAAGCGCGTATCCCAGATCCACAACGTTTAATGACTGCATATCACCATAGCGCGGCAACATTAAACTTATTACGTGCATTTGCACAAGGTGGCCTTGCCGATCTTCACCAGGTTAACCGTTGGAACATGGGATTTGTAGCTGCAAACCCACTTAAAGAAAAATACCAACAACTTGCAGACAAAATTCAAGACGCACTCGAATTTATGGAAGTGTGCGGAATTAACTCTACAATTGCGCCAAGCTTAAAAGAAACTGATTTATATACCTCTCACGAAGCATTACTACTTGGCTACGAAGAAGCCCTTACTCGTCGCGACCACTTATCAGGTGACTGGTACGATTGTTCTGCTCATTTTGTATGGATTGGTGAGCGTACACGTCAACTTGACCATGCACATATTGAGTTTTTCAAAGGTATTAAAAATCCAATCGGTGTTAAAGTTGGCCCAGGTATGGAACCTGATGACCTAATTCGTTTAATTGATGCATTAAACCCAGATAACATTCCTGGTCGCTTAACGCTAATTACACGCATGGGTGCAGACGTACTACCAGAAAAACTTCCAGCCCTCGTAAGGAAAGTTCAGCAAGAAGGTCGTAAAGTAATTTGGAGCTCTGATCCAATGCACGGCAATACTGAAAAAGCGACGTCAGGATACAAAACGCGTAACTTCGACAATATCATGCGCGAAATCAGCCAATTCTTCGCTGTTCATAAAGCTGAAGGTTCATACGCAGGTGGTGTTCATCTAGAAATGACAGGCCAGCACGTAACAGAGTGTACTGGTGGTGCTTACGGTTTATCAGACGATGACTTAGCACAGCGTTATAAAACGCAGTGTGACCCACGTCTTAATGCCGACCAAGTATTAGAGTTAGGCTTTTTAGTAGCTGACTTACTAAAAGACGCACGTAAATAATATTTGTTAATATTAAAAAAACCGCTTAAATGCGGTTTTTTTTGTTTTTAGTCTCATCAATTAGTTAGTACTTACGTCGCTCTAGGTCTGTCTCTGT
This sequence comes from Pseudoalteromonas sp. AS84, assembly GCF_038900255.1. NCBI lineage: Bacteria > Pseudomonadati > Pseudomonadota > Gammaproteobacteria > Alteromonadales > Pseudoalteromonadaceae > Pseudoalteromonas > Pseudoalteromonas sp. AS84. The sequence continues at coordinate 11,370 of NZ_JBBMQY010000001.1, forward strand.
CAGTATCTTTGCAGATATCTCTTCTACCGAATGATGCGTAGAATTAAAGTAAGCAATTTTATGGCGCTTATAAAGCATTTCTACTTCACGCACCTCAATACGACACTGTTTAATAGATGCATACTTAGAATTAGCCATACGTCTATGCCTTATAGCCGCAAGTCTTTCAGGGTCAATCGTAAGCCCAAATAACTTATGTTTATAAGGTATTAAGCACTTAGGTAAACCCTCATTATCTAAGTCTTCTTCTGTAATAGGATAGTTAGCCGCTTTAATGCCATATTGTAGCGCTAAGTATAAGCTGGTTGGTGTTTTACCACTTCGGCTAACACCAATTAAAATAATGTCAGCTTCAGAAAAGTTTTTAATATTGCCGCCATCATCATTCATAAGTGCATAGTTAACTGCATCAATTCTAAAATCATAACTTTTTTCATGAATAGAATGCGTGCGGTGCATTTTTGGAACAGGGGCTACATCTAGTTCTTTTTCTATTTTTTCGCTGTATGTAGTTAAAAAGTCATAGGTCACTGCATCAGCCGATTTTATAATTTCACTCAAACTATGATTTACAAAAGTAAAAAACACGAAAGGCTTTTCGCCGGTTTTTGCAGCTGTCGCATTAATTAATGCTTTAATTTCGCGGGCTTTTTCTTCAGTTTCTACAAATGGAATTGTTTTATGATTAAAATCGATAGGGAACAACGACAAAGTAGCATGCCCAAACACTTCTGAAGTAATAGCTGTTCCATCTGATATATAAAAAGCAGTTCTCATAATTAACCTTTTTATTGCGTTTAAATCCCTAAAATGGGTTTCTCACGGTTTACGTGAGGACTATTGCCAGTGTAGAATGATGGTGACCTTTATAAAAGGTTTTCTTTCTTAACTCTCACAGTTAGACCTACAATTAGTTTTTTTTGGAGAAAGATCCGTGCAAGAATACGTTCTCTGGTATCAAGAGCTTGGTATGCAAGATGTTCCTCGAGTTGGCGGTAAAAACGCATCACTTGGCGAAATGATTTCAAACCTAGCAAACGCTGGTGTACAAGTACCGGGTGGTTTCGCAACTACCGCAGATGCTTTTAATGAGTTTTTAGATCAATCAGGACTCACAGCAAAAATTCACGACATTCTAGATACACTTGATGTTGATGATGTAAATACACTCGCTAAAGTCGGTGCAGACATCCGCCAATGGATAATCGACACACCATTCCAACCAAACCTAGATCAAGCCATTCGCGACGCATATAGCCAACTCCACGGCGACACTACAGCAGATGTTTCATTTGCAGTGCGTTCATCAGCTACCGCTGAAGATATGCCAGATGCATCATTCGCAGGCCAGCAAGAAACTTTCCTAAACGTAGTTGGTATCGATTCAGTAATGGTCGCTATTAAACACGTATTTGCTTCATTATTTAACGACCGTGCAATCTCGTATCGTGTTCACCAAGGTTACGATCACCGTGGTGTAGCATTATCAGCGGGTATTCAACGTATGGTACGTTCAGATAAATCAGCATCTGGCGTAATGTTTAGTATTGATACAGAGTCTGGTTTTGAAGACGTTGTATTTATTACATCAAGCTACGGCTTAGGTGAAATGGTTGTACAGGGCGCAGTTAACCCTGATGAGTTTTATGTTCATAAACCAACACTCCTAAAAAACAAACCTTCAGTAGTACGTCGTAACATTGGCTCTAAAGCCATTCAAATGATTTACTCAGAAGACAAAGCACATGGTAAGCAAGTAGACATCGTTGATGTTGCCCCTGAGCTTTCAAATAAATTTTCGATTACAGATGAAGAAGTGCAAGACCTTGCCAAGCAAGCTGTAATCATTGAAAAACATTACGGTCGTCCAATGGACATCGAATGGGCAAAAGACGGTAACGACGGCAAACTATATATAGTTCAAGCTCGTCCAGAAACTGTTCGCTCAAACGAAGACGCTAACGTTATGGAACGTTTTCAATTAAACGGTACTAGCAACGTTGTTGTTGAAGGCCGTGCAATTGGTCATAAAATTGGTAGCGGTGTTGTTCGTGTTCTTGATTCAATCAAAGAAATGGATCAGGTACAAGTAGGCGACATTTTAGTAACCGATATGACCGACCCAGATTGGGAACCAATAATGAAACGTGCAGCAGCGATTGTTACAAATCGTGGTGGACGTACGTGTCATGCGGCAATCATTGCACGCGAACTTGGTATTCCAGCAGTTGTTGGTTGTGGTAACGCAACTGATTTAATTAAAGCGGGTCAAGAAGTAACCGTATCGTGCGCTGAAGGCGATACCGGCTTTATTTACGAAGGTATTTTAGATTTTGAAATACTAACGTCACGCGTTGATAAAATGCCAGAACTACCAATGAAAGTTATGATGAACGTGGGTAACCCCGATCGTGCATTTGACTTTGCACGCTTACCGCATGCAGGTGTTGGCCTTGCGCGAGTTGAATTTATTATCAACCGTATGATTGGCGTTCATCCAAAAGCATTATTAAATTTTGATGCTCAAACAGATGCATTAAAAGCAGAAATCACAGACATGATTGCCGGTTACGAATCACCAGTAGAGTTTTATATAACAAAACTGGTTGAAGGTATTTCTACTCTAGGTTGTGCATTTGCACCAGAGCGTGTAATTGTTCGTATGTCTGATTTTAAATCAAACGAATACGCAAACCTAGTTGGCGGCCAGCAATACGAGCCGGAAGAAGAAAACCCAATGATTGGTTTTCGTGGTGCCGCACGTTATATCTCAGAAGATTTCCGCGATTGTTTTGCACTAGAGTGTGAAGCTATTAAACGCGTTAGAAATACAATGGATATGCAAAACATAGAAATTATGATCCCATTCGTACGTACCCTTGAAGAAGGCAAACGCGTAATTGAACTACTAGAAGAGCATGGCCTTAAACGTGGCGAAAATGGTCTTAAAGTAATCATGATGTGTGAACTTCCTTCAAATGCATTACTTGCTGATGAATTTTTAGAAATGTTTGATGGTTTTTCTATCGGCTCTAACGATTTAACACAGCTAACGCTTGGTCTTGATCGCGACTCTGGTTTAATTGCACATTTATTTGATGAACGTAATCCAGCAATTAAAAAGCTACTTTCTATGGCTATTAAAACAGCTAAAGAAAAAGGAAAGTACGTTGGTATTTGTGGACAAGGTCCTTCAGATCACGAAGACTTTGCAGCATGGTTAGTAGAGCAGGGCATTGACTCTGTTTCATTAAACCCAGATACAGTAATAGAAACATGGTTGTACCTAGCTAAAAAATTAGTAAAGTAACAAGTATGTAAGCTATAAAAAATGCCAGCAATTTATTGCTGGCATTTTTATTTATTCATTTAAAAGTAAATTAGCGGGCTAATTTTTTATCCAAATAGGCACACGACTTAGTTAATGTCTTTTGGCACAGTGATAAGTAATGTCGTGCTTTAGGATAGTAATGCGAAAAACATAATAAACCCGCCATAAAAAATATGAGTGATGGACCAGGTACAATCGCAAAAAATAATCCTAGCAAAATAAATAACACACCAATGATCTGTAATAGTAATTTTTTCATATAACACGCCTCGCTAATGGTTAACTTGAGTATAATTTAAGCTGGATTAAAATCGACTAAAAGAGTGTTACAAACTGTAAAATCTTCAATTTCTATTCGCCATCACCATGATATAATTAGGCAAATGCCCTAAAATATCGCCGTCATGATAGCAACAATTACACAGCAAGATGCCGCGACAGAACTTGTCGCTAATTACCTAAGTACCATTAAAAATAAAGGTTTTACCGGAGATACCGATGCAAGTTATGCAACGCGTATTACTGCTTCAACCGATAACAGTGTGTATCAGCAAATACCGCAAGGTGTTATTTTTCCAAAAAACGAAAAAGATATTCAGCTCGCATTGCAAACAGCATCTCGTGACCCGTATTTATCACTAACGTTTGGCCCTCGTGGCGGTGGAACAGGTACTAACGGTCAATCGCTAACACCTGGTATTGTTGTAGATTTGTCACGCTATATGCGCGAAATTCTTGAAATTAATGTAGAAGAAGGCTGGGTACGGGTTCAAACAGGCGTCATAAAAGATCAGCTTAATGATTTTTTGAAACCTTATGGCTTTTTCTTCTCACCCGATTTATCTACCAGTAACAGGGCAACTATTGGTGGCATGATAAGTACTGACGCATCGGGGCAAGGTTCGTTAGTTTACGGCAAAACAAGCGACCATGTTTTAGGGTTGACAACTTATTTAGTTGACGGCACACCTATGTGCACTTCACCAATCGACATCGATAAAGCAAAAATTATAGCCGACCAAGACTCACTTATTGGCAATTTATATAAAACAGTTTTAGATATTTCGATTAATGAACGCGCTGCTATTTTAGCTAAGTTTCCTCGGTTAAATCGTTTTTTAACCGGGTACGACCTAGAGCATGTACTAAGTGATGACTTACTTACTTTTGACATGAGCCGACTAATCACCGGGTCAGAAGGGTCATTAGGTATAGTAACTGAAGCTAAATTAAACCTGACGCCTATTGCCGAGTTTAAAACGCTTATTAATATTAAGTACGATAGTTTTGACTCAGCGCTGCGCCATTCTCCATTTTTAGTCGATGCACGCGCAACATCTGTAGAAACAGTTGATAGCAAAGTTTTAAACTTAGCGCGCGAAGATATCATTTGGAATTTAGTATCGGACTTAATAACCGACGTACCAAATAAAGATATGCAAGGCCTTAACATGGTCGAGTTTAATGCAGTATCGAACGATGATATAAAAGACAAAGTAGACACGCTTTGTAAGCTTCTAGATGAATGCGTAAAAAATCAAACTAATGGCGTTATTGGTTATCAGTTAACCAGTGACAAAAGCGACATACTAAAAATTTACGCAATGCGTAAAAAGTCAGTGGGTTTATTAGGTAATGTTAAAGGCAGTCAAAAACCGCTCGCTTTTGCAGAAGATACCGCCGTACCACCAGAAAACTTAGCAGATTATATTGTCGAATTTAGAGCACTGCTCGACAGCCACAATTTACAATATGGTATGTTTGGTCATGTTGATGCAGGGGTTTTACACGTACGCCCGGCACTTGATATGTGCGACCCAGAACAAGAAAAACTACTTAGAACTATTTCAGATCAAGTAGTAAAACTCACCGCTAAATACGGCGGTTTAATGTGGGGCGAACACGGTAAAGGTTATCGTAGTGAATATAGTCCTGAATTTTTTGGCGAGCATTTATATACTCAACTTCGTAAAATAAAAACAGCATTCGATCCTGACAACCGAATTAACCCCGGTAAAATATGCACTCCTATTGATAGTGAAGACTCACTAGTCAGTGTGGATGGGCAAAAGAGATCGCACTTCGATAAGCAAATATCAATAGAAGTTAAAACTAGTTTTAACAATGCAATGACCTGTAATGGTAATGGCATATGCTTTAATTACGATGAAAACTCACCTATGTGCCCATCGTATAAAGTGACTGGTGATCGTCGTAATTCACCAAAAGGACGTGCTAGTTTAATGCGCGAATGGCTTCGTCTGCAAGAGTCAAAAAATGTAGATTTGCTCGAAGTAGAAAAACAGCTTAATAAAGGTGAAGTGATTACCTGGTGGGAACGTTTTGTTCATAGCCGAGAAAAACGAAAAGGTATTTACGACTTTTCACACGAAGTAAAAGCGTCAATGGATGAGTGTTTAGCATGTAAAGCATGTACAACTGCCTGCCCAATAAAAGTAGATGTTCCTACTTTTCGTTCACGCTTTTTAAATTATTATCATAGTTATTATGCGCGCCCGTTAAAAGATTACCTTGTTGGCAATATAGAAAATAGCGCGCCATTAATGGCAAAATTTGCAAAAGTTATAAACCCAATTGTTAAAACATCATTAGTTAGTAATGTTATTAAAAAAACCGTTGGTTATGTTGATACACCACAGTTAAGTATTCCAGCACTTTCAAAGCGTGTTACTAAAGTACAACAATTTGATTTTGATTTATTAAATAAATTAAATGCAGAACAACAAAGCGAATACGTATTAATAGTACAAGACCCATTTACGAGTTTTTACGAAGCAGAACTAGTGGAAAGCTTTATTACTTTAATAACCCAGCTTGGTAAAAAACCAATGCTATTACCATTTAAACCAAATGGTAAGCCTCAACACGTAAAAGGTTTTTTGCATGAGTTTAAAGTAACTGCAAAAAATGCCGCCGAGTTTTTAAATAAACTAAATGACATTAATGCACCGTTAGTCGGTTTAGATGCGTCACTTGTTATGTGTTATCGCGATGAATATAATACAATTTTAGAAAATAACCGTGGCGAATTTAACGTGCAGCTTGCACATGAATGGTTAGAGTCGCAATCATTCAAAGGGTTAACTGCCAAACAAAATACAGATACCGAATTTACATTATTAAGTCACTGTACTGAAACAACCGCATTGCCAAAAGCCGCAATTGTATGGCAAACAATTTTTAATGATATTGGTTTAACATTAAAAACAACAAATACGGGTTGTTGTGGAATGGCGGGAACTTATGGCCACGAAGATCAAAATCAAGATAACTCACGTGCACTTTACGAAATGAGCTGGAAACCAATTGTAGATAAAAATAAAGCAGAGCAACTTTTATCTACCGGCTTTTCGTGTCGTAGCCAAGTTAAACGTTTTGAAAAGTTTAAACCAAAACACCCAATTGAATTACTAGCTCAAGCTCTAAAATAACTTTATAAAATAAGAGTACTTAAATAGATTTATTAAATTAGTTCTTAAGTAAAAAAGGCATAACGATTACTTTCATTATTGATGAAGTTAATTGTTACGCCTTTTTTAAATCTATTATTTTAATTATCTAATTTAAATAACTGTTTTAAAAACTACTTTTTAGCAAAGCTATCTGCAATAGGTTTAGTGCTAATGCCGTGTATAAATACACTAAATAAAATAGTCGTCATTGCTATAGTCGCAATTTGATATTTGTTTTCTATTTGCGTATCTATAACCATCAATGTAAAAACAATTGATGCTAAACCTCTTGGTCCAAACCACGCAAATGTAAAACGCTCTTTAATATTCAATGCCGTAAACTGTAGTGACAACATAACTGGAATTATTCTAATTAATGTTGTACTTAACAAAGCGTAAATTATAATTTCAGCATTTAATTTAGGAATGACTAAGTAAGCGCAAACAAACCCGAACAAGCACCAAATCATTAGCGATGTAAAATCTGCTATGTGTTCTGAGTCTTCAATTAATTCTGTTCTTACTTCATCTGTTGAGAATTTATCAAACAATAAGCCTGCAATAAATACCGCAATAAACCCACTGCTGTGAAAATACTGAGTGACAGAAAACACAGCCATAGCAAAACCGAGTAATAAAAACGGACTCGTATTTTGTGCAAAGTAATGGCGCTTCATTGCAAAATTTAAACATGGTATAAAAATAGCGATACTCGTAATTGCTATTAATAAAGCCAAACCAAGCTCTCGGCTAAATACGCTTAGTGTTTGCGTCGCAGTAATAGCTGAATCAGGATTTTTAGCGAGTAATATAAATATTAAAAATACAGGTACACACAAACCATCGTTCAAACCACTTTCTGTATTTATCCCTTCACGAATTTTTTCGGGCACTTGTGTACTTGCTAATAGCCCTTTGCTTAATGCGGCATCGGTAGGTGTTAAAATAATAGCGAGCAATGCTGCTTGAATAAGTGAAAGCTCAGCAAATAAAAATAAAGCAACGGCAATGCCTAGCAATAAAGTTAAGGGCAGGGCAATAAACAATAATAAACTAGGATACTGAAAACTATGCCTTAAAACACTTAACTTTGACTTAGCTGCATCTGAAAATAAAAATATACTCAGCGTGAGTTCTATAAAAGGTAGTAAGAGATCGACACCTTCTTTTATTTTATGCCCTTCATTGGGTAGTAACATAGCTAAACATATTCCGCCGACAACAAAAAACATTGGACCTGTTACTTCTGTTTTTTCTAACTGGCGAAGTGTTAAAGAATAAATTAAAAATAGTCCGCCTATAAATGCTATTACTAAGTACTCCATTAAATTTTCCTTTTAAGTCCTGATTTTGCTCGCTCTTTAATATTTGTTTGAATATAAATTTGATCGGTAGTAGCAATTTTAGAATGGCCTAAATCTTCTGATAAATGTTTAAGCGGTCTAGTTTGCGCATCATGTGTGGCACCAGTATGACGAAGCCAATGTGCAGTTGCAGCACCGAGTTGTTCAGCATCATCTTTAAAACCATCATCAAGTAATGACTGCTGCGCATAATCAAAACTTTGTTGAACTAAACGCCTGATTTGCCTTACGGTCATTCCACCCTGGCCACGAATTTTATGCACCAGTGGATCTGACTCATCAACACGGGGAAGGGCAGACAAACCTCTATATAATCTATAGCGTTTTAAATATTCAACAAAATCATCACTTAAGGTTACATCTCGTAATTTATTACCTTTGCCCATAATGCGTAAAAACCAAAATCCATCATTATCTTGCCAAAAATGAGACATTACCGGCGACCACTGCGGGCGCTCAGATAATTCTGAAATTCGTAAATAAAGACCTTTTAAGCAGGCAAGCGTAAATAAGTTTCGCTCTAAATCAGGGTTATGTTCGCATAAATCACGTGTTACACCAAAAACGTATTCCCATTGTATATCGCTTAATGTGTCTGGAATTTGAATTTGAGATTGAACAACTAAATAAGGACTATTTTTTTTAACAACAGGGACAAAGTTCGCGAATGTTTTTTCTTCTAGTAAAGCAAACTTATAAAATACATTTAAAGCAGTAAACATAGACGATAGAGTTTGTTGGCTAGCAATAGATTCTTTAAGCATAAAAGGGCGCCAATTTTGGTTTAATCGACGAATTCCTTGCTCATCTTTATAACGCCATTGCACTGAAGTGGCAGCCCAGGCTTTGTCGGGTTCGACCATAAAATCAACGTAGGCTTCAATGTCTTCACGCTTTAAATCGAATACTGATTTTTTTGCTATTAACCACGACCATAAATAAAAGCGTTCGAGTTCATTTCGAAAACGACTATAAGTGGCTTCTGATTTTCGGCCATAAACATACAAAAACTGATATAAGAATATCAGATCGGCCTTTGATTCAGTTACAGTCAAGCCAACTTCCTGTATAAAGGATGCAAGTTCTGGGTACTCTGAATTTAGAGTACCGTCATCTAGATGGGCAATTTGATATCTTAATTGTTTTAATGTATCAACCAAAGCAACAAGCATAATGTATAAATATTCAATTAAATAATAGACTTACAGAATAACGTTAAAGTCCGATACTGTCTAGTATTGGACATAGTAAAGCTCTAATTATTTTAATACTGTAATTATTCTATGGTTGTTGGTTGCTATATCTTATTAAGGAAAAGTTATGAAAAAACTAATTATACTAAGCGTACTTGCTTTAACTGTTGCGTTAACTGGTTGTGCGACTACGGGTAGTGCATCACCAAGTGAAAAACGTTCACTTGTACAAAGTATGAAAGCAAACACGTTAGATAAATTATACGCTGAAAAACCTGATGTTAAAAAACAAATTGCTAATTCTGCTGGTTTCGCCGTTTTTGATAACGCTAACGTAAATGTTGTTTTAGCTAGTTTTGGTGGCGGTTACGGCGTAGTTAAAAATAACCTTACGGGTAAATCGACTTACATGAATATGGGCGAAGCCGGTTTAGGGCTTGGCTTAGGTGTAAAAGATTTTAACGTTGTAATGGTTTTTCATAACCAAGCTGCATTAAACAGATTTATTGAACATGGTTGGGCATTTGGCGGAAACGCTGATGCAGCAGCAAAATATGAAGATAAAGGCGGTGCACTGGTTGCTGAAGCAATTGCAGATCAAGTTACTGTATATTCTGTAACCGAAAATGGCCTTGCATTACAAGCCGTATTAAAAGGAACTAAGTTTTGGGTAGATTCAGAGCTTAATTAACCACCAAGTTACTCTCCTAAAAGCGAGCTGGTTTGTATAATCACGCTCGCTTTATTAAAACCCATGCAATTTAACATAACGTAATTTATGGGTTGTGTTCTATATTTCTATGCTGAAGTATTCTACGTAAGTTTTTCATATTTCAATTCAAATAAATTGCTGTCAAGTTTACATTTATAGACATTTCTAAAATTTTCATAGCTATTATAAAACCTTCCTCTATTTCCAGATGCTAACTTAGTCCCCTCTATTATTGCTTCTTTCATTTTCTTTACATCTGAATTTACTCCTAAGTAAATTTTAGATATTTTACTTGGATTAACTTTAATTAAGAACATCACTTGATAAGCTTCATAATTTCTCCAAACTGAATTCCATCTTGAAAGGTCATTTTCACAAAACCCTGCTAGAAAAAACACATTAGATAGATCATTAATTTTTTCTCTTAAATCACCTTTATAACCCAGTGAGCTCAGTTTATTTTTGGTTTCATCTGAATTACCAAGTGTTATGACTTTATTGCAGTTCGTAAATGGTAGTGCAAATCTATATTCTTCCTCGTGCTTCCAAGATTCATGTTTACTAAAGAAATAATGTTTCGAAAAATTATTAACCTCTTCATCTGATAAAGTAGTGATATTTTTGCTATAGCTTCGCTCTCTATTATAAATAACATTGTCACTCAGGTAGGCTTCAATATCATTAGTTTTATCTATATCAAAAATAGAAAATGGATCTTCTTCATCAACTTCAAATTCAACTAATATACCTTTACTGTTAGTTGCATAGTTACCCCACATTGGCATACTTTCTTTATTTTTGCTTAAAGACACATAACCATATAAATCTAAATATGGATTTATATCTCTGTGCGAATTAAATTCTCTCCCACAAATTTTTATAGTCTCTTGGCTGACATCTTTTATTTTATTTATATCTATTCCTGTTGGTAAAACTTCAAAAGGATCATTCTGACTATTGTTCTGACTTAGCCTAAGTGTAGGCTCTGTTAAAAATGCCGTAGCAGCATCAGCAGATAAATATTTGTATAGTTTCATAAAATCTCCTTTTTAATTTCTTATTTATAACAAGTAACTAAATAAATAATCCTATCCCATTATATCTATGGTACTAAATAATTTATTTTCTAAATTTTTATCTAACGCTTCAGCCAACTTTTCTGTTTCACTAAAAACAGTATTCCAATATTTAATGCGTGTATCTGCATCAAGATCGGTAAAGTCGTTTCTGTCTGGAATTTTTCCGTACGGTAAGCTTGCTACAAATTCTTTTGATGGGGTGATCATTACTACTTTGTCGTAATTAAGTGGTGATACTTTACGTTTTAAATTTTTATCGAACCACCCTGCTTTTGGCTCTGAATTAAAATGCGGATATAAAATTAAGCCTGGGTTATTAATTTTTAAATCAAAGTGGTAATCGATAATTCCGCCGTCGCGATATATTCCTTGCGGCGAGCCTGCAATATTTTTTATGCCTTGCATAACAAGTGGTATAGAGCCCGATGCAAGTAACGCGTCTTTTAAATTATTTTGAGTAAACGCTATGTTTTGCGTTTTAAAATTGTAACTGTCGGTAATTGATAAGTCACTTGTTGCTGGGCCAAATATAAAACGCTCATACTGTGAGCCTAATAATTTTCGGTTAACGCGGTTTAGCATATAACTTTTTGATAAACCCAGTAGTTGTATTAATTTATTTTCGCTGGCAATAAAGCCATTCGATTTTGCTACTATAAAGTGCGCTTTAAATATTGGGTTATTTATAATTTCGGTTACGCCGTTATCGCCAAAAACATCTTCAAGTAATGCGCGCGCTTTTATTGTGATTTCACTTGGTGTTGGTTTATTACTTGAGTACCTAGTTTGCGAATACGATTTTGCTAATCGCTCAATGGCAGCAACGGGATCGTTTTGTGCAAAACACGCAGAACGAAAAGCGCCGGCAGATGAGCCAATTAAATTAAGTGGTTGGGTACGATTTTTAAAAAATTCACCAAAAATATATTTATCTAAGCCAAATAATGTAAACCATTTAGGGCCGCCACTTGCACCTAAAAAAGAGGTAAAAAGTTCAGGTTTAAAGCCCTGTTCGTTAATAATTTTAGCCGCTGTTTTCCCTGCGTATATCTCGATCATCTAAAAAATTGTGCCTTTTATTTTGGTTGTTATAGTTTATTTACGATACTGAAAGTGAATGTTTATGCAAAATAAAAAGCGGCTTTATGTTGCCATAAAACCGCTTTTTATAGTTAAGTTTGCTTGAGTTAGTCCCAAATGCCGTCTTCGCATTTGCCCTGTACCTTTACATCTTTTACTTTAAATTCGGGCTCTAAGCCTTTGTCTCTTTGTGCGTGGTAATCGCTCGTAACAGACAAAATAGTCGGCGTTAACAGTATAATAGCGATAACGTTAACCACTGTCATTAACCCTAAGGCAATATCGGCTAAATCCCATACTTCTTTTAAAGTGGCCGACGCGCCCCACAACATCATTGATAAATAAAGCAAAGTGTAAATGCCGCGCCCTACTTTGTTGTCGAGTTTAAATAAGTGCAAGTTGCTCTCTGCATAGGCGTAGTTTGCCACTACCGATGTAAAAGCAAATAAGGTAATAGCGGCTGCTACAAAGTAAACACCACCTTGTGCTAAGTGAGCAGTCATCGCGCTTTGTGTTAAACGAATGCCTTCCATTTCGCCGCTTATGTCTATATCGGCTAATAAAATGATCACCGCGGTACAGCTACACAGTACTATTGTATCGAAAAATACGCCTAGCATTTGTATGTAACCTTGCGTTACAGGGTGATTAGGAATTGGGCTGGCACTTGCTGAAGCATGCGGAACACTACCTGCACCGGCCTCATTAGAATATAAACCACGTTGTATACCGTTTTTAATGGCTGCGCCCATCGCCCCAGCCCCAGCTTCTTGTAAACCAAACGCCGATAAAAATATATCTTTAAGCATGGCAGGTACTTGCGTGAAATTTATAATAGTAATAATTACGGCAGCAAGTACAAACACAATGCCCATTATTGGCACAACACGCTCTGCAAACCGGGCAATTGCTTTAAAGCCACCGAGTATAATTGAGCCGGCTAGTACGGTAATAACCAGGCCTGAATAAAATGTAGGAACTTCAAACGCGTAATTAAGTGCGTCGGTAATTGTGTTAGTTTGCATTGCGCTAAACGTAAAGCCGTAACCTAAAAACAAACACGCGGCAAACACAATTGCAAATGCTCGGCTACCCAAACCTTGTTGAATATAATATGCAGGGCCGCCTCTAAACTCGCCGTCACTATCTCGCACTTTATATACTTGCCCAAGTACGCTTTCAGCAAAGCCTGTAGCCATACCCAATATGGCTATTACCCACATCCAAAATATTGCACCGCTGCCGCCAAGTGAAATTGCCACAGCCACACCGGCTAAATTACCAGTGCCTACTCGTGCGCAAAGCCCTGTACACAATGCTTGGAATGATGAAATGTCATCTTTTTTACATTTGCTACTGCCTTTTAAAAGGCTAAACATATGTTTAAACTTAAGTATTTGAATTGCTTTTAGTCGTACTGAAAACCATATCCCTGTAAACAAGAGTATATAAATAAGTACCTGACCTTCTCCCCACAAGAGGTTGTTTACGCTTTTGACGACGGTATCGAACATTGCTAATTCCTTCTTATATTTTTATATTAGTATCCTGTTGCGGATATAACGGCTTTTGCTTACGACATCGACTTAAATTTTGTACTAATATGGCAGCCATACTTTTTTCTGCCTTAAAACTATACATTATTTGTTTTGCAAATGAACTTCTGCAATCATGCATCTAACTGATCCACCAGCCGACTCAATGGTAGGAATCGGTAACGGTACAAGCTTAGCCGTTTTTTGTATGGCTGCTATTTGTGCTGTTGTGAGCGCATTAAATGCTGTTTGCGATAACGCTAAAATACGGCCATTGTTACCTTGTAACTCTATGGCGTTACCACAAAATTGATTAATTTGATCGAGTGATAAATCAATTACTTCGTGGTGGCTTTGTAAAAAATGAGTAACTAGCGCTTTACGCTCCTTACTTGGCACCATGTTTAAGCCAACCATTACAAACTCAGTTGCAACGCACATTAATACATTAGTGTGATATACCGCTGTGCCTTTTTCATCATATGCATTAAATATAACGGGTTTTAATGCGAGCAAATTACAAACTGTATTAACAACCGATTGAGTTGTTCTTTTAGATTTTGCTGCATAAGCCAGTTTATATTGATGATCGAGAACCAGTGAGCCCGTACCTTCCAGGAATGAATTTTCTTTCGCTAAATGCGCATAATCAGTCACAACCGTCACTTTATAGTGATCCGTTAAAAAATCAATAATATCTTTTCGATATTCTAACCTTCTGTTTTCTACAAACATTGGGTAGATTATTAATTCCCCACTTTGATGAGTAGAAAACCAGTTATTTGGAAACACAGAGTCGGGAGTCTGTGTTTGCTCATCTTCAAAAAGGTGAACTTTTACCCCTTCATTTTTTAATAATTTTACTGCATTTGTGACTTCGTTATATGCTTGTTCACTTTGATTTGGTGCTAAGCATTCACTTTGAAATGCATTGTCGAGCATTGTTTGTGGGTTAGACGTAAAGTGATGCGGACGTACCATAACAACCGCACTCGGAGCTTGATTTACGTGGCTCATGCTACGTGCTCTTGTGCTGATGTTTGCTCTGTATTAAGTACCGCAAACAAGTTGCGCGGATCGGCTTGCTGTGTAATTAAATCGAGCAATGTAAATTCACCGCTTTTAATAAGTTGATCGCGTATAAATACAAGCGCTGTAAAGTCTTCGCTCGCAAAGCCTACACCATCAAAAATAGTTAATTCGTCTTGGCTAGTACGGCCAAGCGATTGCTTATTAACGACTTTATGAAACTCAGTTACAACAAAGCTTTCACTCATTTGTTGTATTTCGCCCTCTATTCGAGTTTGTGGCTCGTACTCTACAAATACATTAGCGCGCTCGAGTAATTTAGCATCTAACTCTGTTTTACCTGGGCAATCGCCACCTATGGCATTAATGTGCACACCTTGTGGGATCATGTCGTTTGTTAAAATTGTAGCATTGGTTTTATCGGCGGTGCAGGTTGTAATAATGTGCGCACCTTGCACAGCTTCCTGTGCGCTATTACAAATAGTTACGTTTAACCCATAAGCACTTAAATTAGTAAATGCTTTTTTAGACGCGTTTGCATCTATATCGTATAAACGAATATGGGTTATGCCCAATACAGCTTTAAATGCCAGTGCCTGAAACTCAGACTGTGCCCCATTACCAATTAATGTAAGTGTTGTTGAGTTTTTTGGTGCTAAATACTTAGCCACCAGCGCCGATGTAGCCGCTGTACGTAGCGCTGTTAGTAGGCACATTTCGCTGATCATTACCGGATAACCACTATCTACATCGGCTAAAATACCAAATGCAGCGACTGTTTGAAGTTCTCGAAAGGTGTTTTTTGGGTGACC
The DNA here is from genome assembly GCF_038900255.1 of Pseudoalteromonas sp. AS84. Taxonomy (NCBI): domain Bacteria; kingdom Pseudomonadati; phylum Pseudomonadota; class Gammaproteobacteria; order Alteromonadales; family Pseudoalteromonadaceae; genus Pseudoalteromonas; species Pseudoalteromonas sp. AS84. Next base: position 26,978 of record NZ_JBBMQY010000001.1, read on the forward strand.
GTTTACATATTTACAGCTGAACATTTGGCCATCACTCACAGGCATTAGCTCTATTACACCCTCTGGTGAGTGTGCTGCATAACGAGGTGATTTATCAAACTCTTTCCAACGGGCAAAGTCGGTTTCTAATTTATGTGTTAGCTCTAACAAAACGTTTTCGATACCTAAGCTATTTATAAGCTTAGCCATTGCCTGAACGCTAACAAACGGAACGCCTTGTTTTGGCTGTGCTATAAAATGACTCATGTTGAAACCTCTTAAATAAATGTATTAGTTAATTTAAAACAAGTTTAGCGAGGCCGCATGCTATTTAATATGGCAATTAGTTATACAAATTTTATTAATTTTTATCACTTTGCTATGCAGGTATATACAAATTGTGTATTTTAGTAGGCTATGCTCTAAAAGGTTTAATTTATGACTCCTTATATTTACGATTCCCTTGATAACGCTTTAATTGCTGAATTACGAAAAGACGGTCGCGCCTCTATCTCTGCTTTAGCAAGTTCTTTAAATGTGTCACGCGGGACAGTGCAAAATAGATTAGATCGATTAGTGAGTTCAGGCGCTATTTTAGGGTTTACTATAAGAGTGCATGAACACATAGAAACCGAAGCCGTTCGTGCAATTATGATGGTGGAAGTGATTGGTAAATCAACTTCTCAAGTTATTAAAACTATGCGTGGTATACCCGAACTTACAAAATTGCACACTACCAATGGTGCTTGGGATTTGGTAGCAGAGATACAGGCCGCGAATTTAAGTGAGTTTGATGGAGTACTTAGGCAAGTAAGAGAAATAGACGGTATTTTAAATAGTGAAACGAGCATATTACTCTCATCAACTTAGGTTTATTTTTAGGTTTAAAGTGACACCCATTTATATTATTTAAGTGTTCACAATAATTTTAGCTAATTTAAAAATTTAGAATGACACCCATTTATAGTTTTAAAAAATTGAAGCACTAAATGCTTAAAAATTATTTATCCTGTCTTTTATATGCGGTTAATTACCTTAACTACGACTAATGATTGATTAGAAGCTTCTATTTATCTAAATCGCAGATGAATTGAAACCCTGAGTACACTCAACTCAGTCTAAACTTAGATAACGTGTATTAAATAGTAAACACTAAGCAGTTAAAGCTTGGCTGTTTTTGATATTGGGTCGTCGTTTGAAATGTTGATTATTGCAGTAGATTTCTATATTTTCGGCTTTACCAACAGCACCGTGGAATATTTTAGTAAAGCGGGTTGTTAGTTTAAGCCAGTTTTTGTCAGTTATGTTTAATATTTTTAAAATGGGCGTTGTGTTTTGATTTATGTAACCTGGTTTGTCTGCCCTTATGCACTTTCCTGTTTGTTCTACTAATTCTAGGTAGTTTTTAAAATTAAATGGTAAGCCTTTACTTATCTTTTGTGAAAGCTTCCCTACAAATTTAGCTAAAAACTTTGGCTGATTACCTGCTATTGCATGTTCAATTCGCTTTTTAATACTGGTAAATGATGATGTTTGAATGGTCTGTGAAACTTTTGCCCTTATAGGGTTTAAGTCAACATATGCCATGCATGCTAGTAGTGCGGGCTCATCCAGTAGAGCTTGCGATTTAAAGCGCCCTTCCCAAAAACGGCCTGTGCAATCATCTTCTTTATTGGCTTGCCTTGCTATATTCTCGTTTAACGAACGCATAAACCAGGAAATATCTTTTAAACGATTTCTAAATTTCACTATACTATGCTTTAGTAACATTTTTTCTATGCCTGACAGGGATTCACCTTCTAGGTAACGCTTTGATATATTCGTCCCTTTAAATGCTTTATGCCACCTTATACAAACAGCTTTATCTGTAAGCCTATTTGCTTTTTTATCATCTATATAAAGTACTAAATGTGTATGATTACTCATTACCGCGTAAGCACAAACATCGATACAAAATACCTTTGCCAAAAATAATAAACGCTCCTCCACCCAATCTCTTCGGTGCTCATAACTTTTGCCTGTTTGTGTATCAATTCCGCATAGGTAAGCACGTCTCACACACCGAGAAATACAATGATAGTAACGTGTATTAGAAAGGCTTATTTGTCTTTTTCGTGCAGTAGCCACAGGCATTATGCTCACTTTGAAATTTTATAAAGTATAGACGAGGTTAATAAACATACAATTTTAGGTGGGTGTCATTTAAATGAAGAATAGTACTGCAATTTTAAGTTGCAGTACTATTTGCAATCTAGGTATAAGAATTTGGTTTAATTGTAACTATATTCGCTTTGCGTATAGTTATGCGTGTTGCTGATCTCGAATTGGCTTTGCTGTGCTAAATAAGATCGACCTGCAGCCAAGCCTAATTTATGATCAAAGCGTAAATCGTTATTAGAACTACCTAATAATTTGCTATGCAGTTTTTCGTTTGCAAAAATTTGGATTATTTCTACATCATCTGGTGGATTTGCAATAAACTCAAGCTCATCTAAATAAGCCTTCTCGTGCTGTATTAAGTAGTCTAATGTTTTTGGACAATAACCCGATGCTATAGCAAATGTTCTTAGCTTTTGTACCCATGCAGATTGCGCTTGAAAGTTAGCGTCAACCGTTCTTATTACCACAATTTTACGTGCACCTCGGTTGTAAGCTTCACGTACAGGCAATGGTGCTGCTAAGCCGCCATCGAGATAAAAATCAGCTTGTGTTTTCTCTTCGACCAAGTGAGCTTCGTTCGCTGCTTTTGCATCTAACCAAGGTGTCAATTTTACGCCTTGTTTGTACAAAAATGGCAGTGCGCTTGACGCCTTTAAAAGATCACGCCATTGATTATCTTCACCTGTTGGTGATAAATAATACGGCTTTCTGTCTCGTGCATTTGTTGCTGTAATAAGCAGTTCACGCTCACCTAAACTGGTTTTTGCCGTTTTAAAATCAATGGCTCTTTTTACTTCAGTCGTTTTGTCAAAGTACCAATCTAGGTCAACTATGTGCTTACCCATTAACCCACGACCAAGCTGAAAAAAACGCTTGTTACGCGAAAGCCCTCTAATTAGGCGTTTAGCATAGCCTTTTTGACGAGCTAAGTAGCTAGTTAGGTTTTGCGAACCTGCAGAAGTGCCAATAAATAAATCAAATGGGTCGTAGCTTTGCTCTAACCACGCATCCAGTACACCGGCTGTAAATATCCCTCGCTGTCCGCCACCTTCAGCAATCAGTGCAACTTTTGGCTGCGCTGTTTGATTAACTGAATTAGCTGTTGCGGTGTTTAGAGAGCTCACGGTGTACCTACCTTTAATTTAATGACGTTTGGTTTAATACCTACATTATAAAAAATAAAAGTAATATCTTAAAATGGATTATTTAAATCAGTTCGATTGAAAAAATGGAACGCTATGCAAAGCAAAAAATAGATATTGAAAATAGCAATCAATTTTACTTTGAATATTTAAATAGCAAATACAGACATCACTTAAAGTTAATAAAATGAGTTAAAAGAGTTTAACTTTCGATGATGTCTGTATGTTAACAAGCCCAGAGTGTACGCTTGCTTAACTAACTATATTTTAGTGCTTTATTTCCATTAAAATTTCGAGTGCACGGTGGCGTTTTTCACTATCGTATACATCATTGGTAAATATAAACTCATCAACTTCTAGCTGTTTCGCTATCATCTCTAACTTGTGTTTAATACTTACATGCCCGCCTACTACGCTTAGACTTAAAAAGTTCTCTACATGAGCGCGTTCTTGTTCACTCCACAACCCGTCCATGCTTTCAACAGGTGGTTTTAGCCACAGCTCGTTACCGCGTATGAGTTCGAGCACACGTTGCTTAGAAGTAGTCGACAGGTATTGCGCTTCATCGTCGGTGTCTGCTGCCACTAAAGGTAGTGCAAGCATTACGTAAGGCTTATCAAGTACACTTGATGCTTTAAATTCGCGCTTATACAATGCTATTGCATCGTACACAAACCGCGGTGCAAAGTGCCCTGCAAATACATACGGTAGTCCTTTTTGCGCCGCTAGCTGCGCGCTAAATAAACTCGAGCCTAATAACCAAATAGGAACGTTTGTGTTTTCACCCGGTATAGCACGTATAGGATGCGTACCGTTGTAAGGACCTAACAATGTTTGCAGCTCAGTTACTTCACCCGGGAAATTTTCAGCACGGCTCATATCGTTATTTAGCGCACGACTAGTTACAGGGTCGCTGCCTGGTGCACGCCCTAATCCTAAATCTATTCGTCCAGGATATAAGCTCTCTAATGTACCAAATTGTTCAGCAACAACTAATGGGGAGTGGTTTGGTAACATTATTCCGCCTGAGCCTACACGTATCTTTTTAGTATTACCTGCAATGTGGCCAACCAAAATTGAAGTAGCTGCACAAATAATACCTGGCATATTATGATGCTCAGCAAGCCAAAAGCGATTAAAGCCAAGCTCATCTGCTCGCTGTGCGTATTTAGTACTTTTATGAAGAGTGTTAGCAACACTGTCCCCTTTGATCATGGGGGCAAGTTCTAATAACGAAAAAGGAATGGAATTTAACAAAATAGCAGCTCCTAAAAATGCATGCTAATAATGGGTTTCATCATTAGCATAAAACACTTAAATGGGTCTGCTATTAGGTCAATTCAAGTTACGCAGAGGTATTAGAGCAAAATAGGTATATGTTATTTTGCTCTTAAGGTATTCAGGCAAGCTGTGCATCACGTTGGCGCTGCTTTTTATAGCCTTCTGAGTCTACGCCTTTTTTCCAATAACCAGAGGAAATAATATTACCGCGCGGTATATTGAGTTGCTCTGTTAACAATGCTTTTACTTTGCGAACAAGCCCAGCTTCCAATGCCATAAATATAATGGGCGGCTCTGATGTAATGTGCAAACTTTTAAGTGCGCTTAGCATTGCTGTATCAGCACTATCGGTAATTACCCAGTTTATATCGCGATTTGTTTCTAAATCAATAATATCTTGCTCAGTGGGCGCATGTACAAAAGCATCAATTTTTGAAGTTAAAGGTAATTGCTGCGCATACCCTTTTATTGCATTTACCGATGTTAAATCGCCTAGTAATACATAATGCGAATGCTCATAATTATCTAGCTTTTTAGGGCCAGGGCCTGCAATACCTAGCTCGTCGCCTACTTTTGCAATTTTAGCCCAGTCAGTTGCAGGGCCTTGGTGCATATTTATAACAAAATCAAGCGTTAGCGCGCCTGTTTGTGCATCTACATGCCTTATTGTATATGACCGTATACAGGCTGTTTTTAAGTTAAAATCTACTTCACCACTTTTTGGGATCAGTACTTTTACATAGTTACCAATATACTCTGAGGTTAAGTCTTTAAAATCATCAGAGCCTACAACAATCCGCTGTAGGTGGGGTGTGATTTGCTCTGTACTTAATACGCTGGCTTTACGAACTTGTTTACTCATGTATTACCTCGTTTTACATTAATAATTGGCTGCTATAGAAGCAGGTATTGCACAACGCCCCATTGGTTGATAAAATCAACTATAGCAAACTAATTGACTTTGTCAACCATATTGAGAATCTTATGAATACGCCCTTATCAAATACGTTGTTTGAATTAATGCAAAATTACCGTGTCACAATTCGTGAAGCAATTAACGCAGGCGAACTTGGTATTAATGCTATGCACGTACGCTGCATACATATTATCGCAAACGTAAATAACTGTACGGCTAACGATATTGTTACTAAAACGCAGCGCGACAAAGCGCAAATAGCGAGGCTAATTAAAGATCTTATTGCCTTAAACCTTATTGATAAGCAGGCAAGTGAGCACGATAAGCGCTGTTTTATTTTGTCGCTTACAGAGCAAGGTAAAGTTCTTTTTGATAAGTTATTAGCCTCAGAGCAAAAAATAAATAATCAAATGTGTAAAAACTTAAACCCTCAACAAATCAAAGACTTTTTAGATACCGCGCAACAAATGATCAAAAACATGAATTGATCAGCCATACATTTCTTGGCATAACCTACATAAAACGCATATACTGTACACTTATACAGTATATGCGTTTTAGGTTGTGTTATGTTTGTTATTCCCATTTATATAGAAGCAGGCGTGTGTGGTTTTGAATCCCCCGCAGCGCAGTACACCGAGCTAGGTGTAACCCTTGATGAGCTTTTAATAAAGCATCCAGATGCTACATTTATTGGTATTGCATCGGGTAACTCTATGCAAGAAGTCGGAATTTTTGAAGGTGACTTATTAGTTATCGACCGTGCAGAGCCTGCAGAAAATGGTGACGTTATTGTTGCTAACTTAAATGGTCTTTTTGTATGCAAACTACTTGATAAAACCAATGGACGGCTGCTTTCTGCTTCTTCTTTACATAAGCCTGTACAACTAACCTCTGCAGACGAGTTTCAGCTCGAAGGCGTAGTAACGCTATCAATAAGAATGCACAGGCAAAGCCCAGAGTTACTAAAATGTATGCCTTAGTTGATGCTGTGTCATTTTATGCCAGTGCCGAAAAAGTATTCGACCCTGCTATTCGCTCCAAACCTGTGGTTGTACTTACCAATAACGATGGCTGTGTATGCGCTATTTGCCCTATTGCTCGGCGCTTAAATATTCCTAAATTTGGCCCATACTTTAAAGTTAAGCATTTACTTGAGCAAAACAACGTTGTTATTCGCTCTAGCAATTACGAGCTTTATGCTGATTTAAGCGACAAGATGATGAATACCATTGGCCGCTTTTGCGATACACAACACATATACAGTATTGATGAATCGTTTTTGCACTTTAATGGCTACACATCATTAATTAAAGACTGGCACGAATACGGCCATACAATAAGGCGAACAGTATGGCGCGAAACAAAGCTTCCTGTAGGTGTAGGTTTTGGCCCGACTCCTACTTTAGCAAAAGCCGCTAACCATGCAGCTAAAAAGCTCAGTGGTTTTAATGGTGTAGCTGTAATAAATAACGAGCAAACTCGCCAAGCTATTTTACAAAGAATGAGCTGCGAAGATGTCTGGGGAATAGGTCGGCGGCTAGCTAAAAAGCTTAAAATAATGAATATACACACCGCCTGGGATCTTGCTCAGCAAAACCCTAGAGCAATGCGCCGTGCATTTAGTGTGGTGGTTGAACGTACAGTAAGCGAGCTTAACGGAATAACATGTTTAAACTGGGATGATGTACGACAAGACAAGCGGGAGATTTATTCGACCCGTAGTTTTGGAGAGCGCATATGCGAGCCAACAGCCCTTAAAACGGCGTTAATTAACCATGTAACTACAGTGGCTAATAAACTAAGAGCGCAACGCTCTCTCACTCAGCAGCTTTATATTTTTGCAGCCAGTGGCGCGCACGAAAACAGATATTATAAAAAGTCGTTTGTGTATAAGTTCCCCTCACCCACTAACGACACCTGTGTAATGGCTAATGCTGTATCTGAGGTATTTAATGAGATTTATAAACCGGGGATCCGATTTTATAAGTGTGGTGTGGGTGCTGTAGAGCTAATATCAGAACAGTTTCAGCAAAGTGACTTGTTTAATAAAAGCCCTGATAATCCAAAGCTTATGCAATGCCTAGATACAATAAACAATCGATACGGGAAAGGGATGCTCAGCCTTGCAAGCAGTAAATTAAATGACCGATGGCACATGAACCGTGACTTTTTATCGCCGCAGTACACTACACGTTGGCGCGATATTCCTAAAATATACTGCGAGTGATTTACTACTTAGTAGATGCTTTATTTGCTCTCGTCTGCTTTTTTAAATGTGCACTCTACACTAGGTTCGCTTAACGTGTATTTTAGTGTGTTATCAGCTAAAAATTTGATACTTTGACTGATTGTTTTTTCGTTTGCAGGGTTTTCACAACGGCTCATTCTTAAACCGTTTTCAAGGCCATCACTTTTGTATTTAAGCGTACTGGTTATAAAACAAAAGTTTGGTTTTTTAGTTGTACGTGTGCCGTTATGCAGGCTTTCAAATACAATTTGCGAACCTAATTTAAAACCGGCACCGGGATACACTGGGTTTATTAAACTCAATTGACTATCAACACAAAGCGAAGAGTTTGCTGAAACCACCTTATAATTGCCTAGCTTTGTTTTTAATAAAGGAATAAAACGGCTCTTATTACTTGGCGTAGCAGTTTTAGCAAAAAGTACATTGCTTAGAAATAAACAGCTCAAACATAATAAAACTTTACGATAACTCATTAAAATTCCAACTTATTACTAGTAAAAATAGCATAACACACTCCTAGCTATACTCACTTAAAATACATTTAGTTCATAAAACAAAAAAGCCCCTTGATCAAATCAAGAGGCTTTTGGTTATCTAAAAATATATTTAATCGTTAGCGCTACTTAAAAATAAGTGCTCGTCTGTAAACTACAGCACATGTTAAAAGTAATAACATGAAAGCTAATGAGCCACCACCGCCACTACTATCCTCACTACTTGAAGAAGCTGTACTTGCTGCATTAGTAACGGTAACAGTTAAACTTTGCTCAGTCTCACCTTCACCATCTGATACAACAAGTTTAAAGCCTAACTCTGTAGTTTGAGAAACACTCGGCGCTGTAAACTTAAGGGTGTTAGAGTCAACATCATCAATAGCAACTTCAATTCCCATTGTTTGAACCCACTTAAACGTAAGCTCGGATGACTCTTTATCACTTGCAGAGGCCGTAACAGTAACTTGCTTAGCTTCTTCAACCGAAACAGAAGATGTACTTAGCTCTACACTCGGCAATTGATTTACATGTAAAAAAGTAACTATAAATACTTCAGTAAACTGCTCATACCCATCAGATATTACCAAAGTAACATTTGCATCAACAGTTTGTTCAAACTCACCAACGCTAAGCACGGCTTTACCTTGTGTATCTTCAGCTGCAATAGATAACTGAGGATGATCAACACGCCACTCGTAAGATAACGTATCTCCATCTGGGTCAGTAGAAGCAGACGCGTCAAGCTCAATAGTAGCAAGCTCTTCTATCGTTACTGGCATATCCACATTTAATACAGGCGCCTGATTTAGGCTTTCTTGCGCCAGTTTTGCAACTATTTCAATAACCCCGTTAACCTCTCCGTCAAGGTCAAATGAACTACCGTCTGTAATTGCAAAGCTAAAACAGCGTGAGCACGCTTGCTCATACACATTGCCTGACAATATAGGGGCTGACTGCCAACCTGAGGCGGTTAATAATCTTACTTGCATGTCAGAGCTTAAAATTGAATTCACGTGTTCAGGCAGCGCAATTTCTGCGGTACTTGATGAATTAGAAAGCGTAACATGAAGGTTGATTACATCACTTTTAGCTTGAAAGTGAGGCTCTATAATGGCTAAACCTGAGAAGTAAGTGCTAAGTGCCTGTTCAGAAACAGACATATCAGCAATATAACCCGCTGCTAGTGCTTCTTTGATGCTACCTACAGCTAAGTGATTAAATTCATCAATACTGTGAGCACTATCTCCTGATGCTAAAATAGCTGTACTAATAATAGATGAGCTATCTAGGTAATCAGCAATACCATCTTTATCACTATCACCTACCCCTTCTTCAATATCAGGTATACCGTCGCCATCAGTATCTAACTCAGGATCATCAAATATAACGCTATCAACAACACGTAAACTAGTTTGCTTAGTTGCTAGTAATTCATCACCTTGTTTTACACGTAATGTTAAGTCTATATTATTGGTTTGCTGGGAAAGAATAGCACTAAATGAAACATCCCACTGTGAAGGAGCTGTTTTATAAATGTAAAAATCAACTTCTGAGGGGCCAATAAGCTCAAGTGATACATCACTACTTGTACTAGGTAAATTTACTAACTGAATTGTGGCATTAAAGTCAGTTATAGAACGCTGAATAGTTTTATTGACCGCCTTACCATTTTGATAAAAATCAGTAATAAACTCCGCCTGTGCAACTTCACTTAAGTACACTAGCTGGCTGTTATCATTTTTGCCTATAAAAGCATTGCGATTAGGTACAACACTTATATTTGTAGCATTTACTAAAAACTCGCGCGCTAACTCAACCTTAATAGGTCCATGCTGTTCAGCTCTAATATACTGCGTACTATTATTAGCTTTTAAAGAAAAACCGGTGTAATCATATGGATTAGGGCCACTGATAAATATGTCAACAAGTACATTACCATTTTGGTATACATGCGTAATAGGTTGAAGACTAACTTCAGGATAGATCATCGCTGTTACTTCACCCGATACGCGGTTACCTGCACCATCAACAGCAGAAACAGGAATTGGCACATTACCCGTTCTAAATACAAAGCTATCTTCTATTTCAATAAGCGCTATCCCTGACACGTCGTCAAAAACAACTCTACTATCAATAATTGCATTTTGTATCGCTACTAGCGTATTACCAAAAACTTCAAAACGATACTGCTGTAAAACTGGAGGCGTTGTATCAACTAATGTAACTGTTTGAATAGCCGATGTTTCGTTACCAACATTATCTCGTGCAGTCCATGTGATTTGGTGCTCACCTAGTGGAAAGTAAGACCCTGAACTAGAATATACTTGAGGCTCTAAATGACCATTATCAGTCGCCTGTGGAGTATATAGACGGGTAATATCAGTATTTTGTGAATTCGCTTCAACCGTAATTGGCTCAAGGCTTGATACAAACTCAGGCGGACTATTTTCACCGCGACTTGCATCACCTGGGTGGCTATCTTCACTGTCTTGAACGCCATCGCCATCAGAATCAGTGCTAAGCGGGTTACCCGAAAGTTGATACTCTTGTAGGTTACTTAAACCATCATAGTCGGCATCATAATTAGCATCATAGGCATCTAACGCATTTAAACCATACTCGGCTTCCCAAAAATCAGGGATACCGTCCAAATCATAGTCACTAGTAATGTCAATTTCAGCGCTCCAAGTTATATTATCAACAGATAACGGTTGCTGCTGAAGGTATGCGTCCTCATATTTAACTTTGATGATGTTATAACCATTTTCAATCGGTAATAATAAACGAGACTGGTTACTATGATTTACCTCTACAAGGCTACCATTTAAGCTTATTTGTAACGCTGAAGAGTTATAAACCAAATAGTCTAAATTAATAAAACCGGCTTCAAATAGTCCCGCAATAACAAAACCACCCACATTACTAATAGGCGTTAATTGTGAACTAAGACTTGCATTACCCTCTGTAAACCAATCGGTGTTAGCTTGCCAAACCCAACCGTTAACGGCTAGCTCAGTAAACTTAGTTGGAAGAAGACCATCTTCAAAGCTTTCATTTAATTGCGTGAAAGATTGCACTAATGATGTAGCATCGTTCGCTAGACTTTGAGAGTAAAACTCCTGAATATTTGTATAACCATCCGCATCATAATCTAAATTAGCATCTGTAGCATCTAATGGTAAAAGATCATTACTTACTTCATATCCATCACTGAGTTCATCACCATCTGAATCTGATGAATTTGGGTTTGTTCCTAGGTTAAATTCTTCAAACGCCGTAAGCCCATCAGTATCAGCATCGGAGGCTGCATCACTTGCGTCAAGGCGATTTAATCCATTAACTAATTCCCAGTAATCAGGAAGTTGGTCATTGTCTGTATCTGTTAAATCAGATTGAGAAAATAAAGCAAAGTTATCAAGCCATACAGTATCTGCACCCGATGACACAGAACCGTCTTTATAATATTTAAATTCAATATTATGAAGCCCTTCGCTTATGTTAAGCACAATAGACGCTGCTTCTGAGGTATTTGAATTACGTCGGTCAGCATGGTCAAAAACTGGTTGTCCATCAATAATAATAATTAAGAAGTCACAGCAAAATTCTGATTCAATTTTATAATCGAATGCTAATACACCTTCTTCAAATAAACCTGCTACAGTAAAACCACTAAACTGTGAGTCGTTGATAATGCCTGAACGAATACTTTGCACACCGTCAGTCGAAAAGTCGTCTGTAATAAACCAAGGAGCATTAGAACCTTCTGCTTCAACCATCCAACTAGGTAGTGCAGAGCCTTCAAAAGAGGTCGTAAGATTTAAAGCAACAGGGAAAGAAGTATCTGACTGCGGGTCAGTATTTGCCAAGTACTCTGTCAAGTTTGAAAAGCCATCACTGTCCGCATCTTCCAATGCATCTGAAGAGTTGGTTAAATCTAAACTATTATTATACTCCCAGCCATCAGGGATAGTATCGCCATCGGTGTCTGAGTTGTTTGGTAAGCCGGCATTTAAAAACTCTAAAAGATTAGATAAGCCATCGTTGTCAGCATCAAGTGATGCATCTTCACTGTTAGTCATATCGAGGTTGTGCAGTAATTCCCAAGAATCAGACATACCGTCGTTATCTGTATCAGGAAAATTAGGACCAATATACAAATTATCTATATATATAGCATCTGCAGGCGTTGAGAAAGATGCATCTTTAGTATAGGTAAGCTTAACTGTATTAAGTCCGGCACCAACAGGAAAAGAAGCACTTTTCCACTCGCTAAAACCAGATTCATTTAAAACAACTGAACCATTTATGTAAACAGTAAAATAGTCAAAACCACCTTCTGTGTCTAATGCGTAGTTAAAGTTTACATAATGCTGATCGGCACTTAAAAAGCTAAACTCAACGCTGGTTGATTGATTATCGGTAATATCGTTGTTAGTTAAAACAAAGCCTGAATCATCATTAAATTGAGTTGTAATCCAAGGCGTCTGTGAATTTGACGAAATAAGTAAATCAGGAACCGCTGCATCATCGAAGTTAAAGGTTGTTTCAGGAAAAACACTCGGCTCAGAGCTTGCGTCTGAAGGGTCACTATTACCAAAGAACTCGGTCACATTAGTCCAAGAGTCTGAGTCTAAGTCAAGCTGAGCATCAGCTGCATCAAGTGGGTTTAATGAAAATAAGACTTCCCAGCCATCAGGTATGCGGTCAGAGTCAGAGTCTGCATTATTAGGCTCAGTAAGATATACATTTATTTCATCGTAGTCTGATAAATCATCTGAGTCGGTATCTGCTGAATTCGGTAGAGTATTAGCTGTGTACTCCTCAAGATTAGTTAAACCATCTTGGTCTAAATCAAGTGCAGCATCAGCGGCATCGCTTGGGTCTAATCCGTAAAGTAGTTCCCAGTTATCATCCATTAAATCAGTATCAGCATCTATAAACTGAATGTTATCGCAGGTAACACCTACTTCATTGAATGCTGAGATTACATCGTTTGCACTATATCTTAGGTCAATAGCAGAGTTTATAGCACCACATGCACCATCAATAAAGTCACTAGAGTTAACCCAATAATTTTGATTAGCAAAAAGCATTATTTCAAACGCTTTTTTAGCATCCCATCCAATGGCATTAGAAAGTAAAAAGAAAGCGCGATTAAAAACACCGCTACTAAAATGAACATCCATGCCTGAGTAATAATCGCTCGCTCTGTCAATTGAAAATCCATCTAGTGACGGAGTTTCAAAGTAACGAAGTGCAGGGTCTATTTTAGAAATATCAGCGCCAGATAGCCAATCAGTCTCTCCACGTAAGAAATATTCAGCTGTTTCACCAGCCATATCAGAGAAAGACTCGTTAATACCACCCGATTGTTCTGAATATATTAAATTAGAATTTTGACTGGTAAAACCATGGCTGACTTCATGAGAAACAATATCAAGGGATACCAAAGGATAAAAATTATCGGCACCATCACCAAAAGTCATCGCCTGACCATTCCATGTGGCATTTTCCCAATTGTTACCGCTGTGGACACGCATTAATAATTGGAAAGTAAGTGGCGCCGTGTTGTACCACTGTTGATACATATCAAATACAGCCGTACCAAATGCATGCGCATCATTTAAAGGAGAAAATGCCCCATTTACCTCTTTATGTGTATTGCGATCACAGGCAAAAGAGTACGCTTCACTTGGCTCAAAGCCAGACTCCATCGTAACAGTTTTAACTTTATCGTTTTCTAAAAAACACATCCCATCACGCTGTGTTATATCCAGCGCTTCGGCGTCAGTACTGTATTCGTACTGGCCTATTTTTGTATTACCACCAGGGCCCGTGCCATGCGCACTGTGAATATTATCCCACTGCTTAAATACACGGTAATCAGATTCGCTTACCAAGCCTATTGGTTTTTTTTCAACGCCATTTTCAGTGACATCTAACTCAATTAAGCGAACAAAATGTGCTGCTCCGTTATCAATATAAATATAACGTTGGTTATTGATTACTTTGTAAGAGGTTGAATCAACAAGCTTAGCTTTAATTAAAAGTGCATTAACAGCAGAGTATTCGTCAAACTGGCTATTAGCTGTGTTGTTTAAAGATTTGAGGCTAATATTTTTAGCAAAAAAGCCACTAATATGTTGATTGCTAGACTGGACTGTAATTTGCTGGCCCCAAATAGGCACACCGGCAAAATGCTGCTGCATTTTTTTTGATAAACTAGTTTGCTTAGCAGAAACAGAAGGTTCTACTTCTATAAAGTAAGAACCTGCAGATGCTTTGCTAGCTAATGCTACATTATGATTTAAAAGCGAGTTAATTTCTGATGCGGATGATTTATTAACACGCTGCGAAACCGCCGCATGTGAACTGAGCGAGTTTATAAAGCAAAACGCAATCAATCCTGATGAGAGTGTTTTATACATAACATTCCTATGTCGTATATTGTTATTATTCAGTGCTTATTCATTTAAAAACACGGAAATATAACATATTTATTAACATAGAGTCATTCGAAAAAATGAATAAATGGGTACCATTGTGAACAAATGTGAAGCTAAAAGCCAAGGTGGTATACTCAAAATACAACCACCCTGGCACAAGGAAAGGGCTAAATTACTGCCAATATTTTTGAAATAACTGTGGGTAGCTTTGTTTTAAAAACTTAGGTTTGTCTTTAAAACGTTTACCTTTAGGTTCATCACTGCCAGATGGGATAAACGGTAATTCGTCTTCGCTACGCTCTTCAAATAATAAACCGGCTATTAAATCATACTCATCAATGTACGGATAAGGCTGTTCGTTTAAGTAATAAACAGGTGTACACTGCGCTAACGAATCAGCATTTTCTAAAGCGTTTTCGAATACTGTTTTACCACGAGAAATTAACCAACATCTAAATTCGCTAAAACCGTAATCGTCGTTACATCCCGCCATTACAAAAGCGGCACCAAACAAATCCCAGGTAAAACACTTGCGCATATGTATGCCAAAATGCTTGTCAAAATCAATAAGGTGTTGATCGCTTAAATCATTAAGTTTAGTTTTTAGGTTATCGCTCACACTTTGCGGATCGAGCCCTAAATCAGGCGTTGTTACTAATTCCCAAAAAGCCTGTTCTGTTAACGCTGCCATTATAAAATCTCTTTTACTCGGCCAACTTGACCATCTTCTAAACGTACTTTAATACCGTGTGGGTGATTGGGTGATTTTGTTAAAAGACGCTCAACAACACCCTCAGTTAATGTGCCGCTGCGTTGATCTTCTTTTAATACAATATTTACTGTGGTACCTGGTGAAATTTGCGAACGCGTAGGAACAGCCATAATTTAAACCCTAAAAATAATTTATCTAATTATAACGTCCATGTGCTATCAAACCAACAAAAGCTCTGTTAATTGGCGGAAAATGAAATCTGTGCTGGTTTTGCGTTCAACTTAATACTCGTAAGCTCTTTGAGTATTATATTTGTTAATTCGTTAAGTTGAGGTTTTGCACTTTCAAGGGTTATATCATCATTAAAATAGCATTGTACTTTTAACGTATTGGCCTCATTATTTAAATCAATGGTATGCGTTAGATAATCAAAACCAATTACGCTTTCTTTTATTGCTTCGCATGCATTAGTAAGTGCTAGTCTAATGTGCTTATCGCGCTGCTTTTGAGTTTTAGTCATAATATAAAGGTTACTTATTTAGTTTCTGCTTGTTGCTGTTTTTTAAACTCTTCGTAGTTAGAATCTTGTTTATCTAAGCATTCGTAATATTCTTTGTCAGCTTTATAGTTACACTCATCAAGGCGCGCCGACTGCAATTCATGAAAACGCGCATCAGAGCTGCAACCAGCTAAAACACATAATCCAACAATAAGTAATGCGCTACTTTTTAGTCTATTGATAAACATTAAATTTCCTTACACTTTCTATATCGAAAAAGCGTTAAATTATTACAATATTATTGTATATTAGCGCCATAAAATCTTAATTTTCAAAGGATCTATTTCTATGATGTCGCAGTTACAAAAGTTGTTTCAGCGTATAGACAAAAGCAAGATATTTCAATCATTTGTTATAGCTGTAATTATTGTTTCTGCCCTGACAGTAGGTGCGCACACTTACTCATTACATCCTACCGTAGAGCTTGCTCTAAATTGGATGGACGTTGGCATTACCGCATTCTTTTTAATTGAACTAGTAATCCGCTTTATTGCAAGTAAAGGCATAAAACACTTTTTTTCTAAAGGATGGAACATATTCGACACCATCATAGTATTGGGCAGTTTATATCCTGCTGCTGGCTCTACTATGTTAATTGCTCGATTACTTCGCATATTTAGAGTACTGCGATTGGTATCGATGATCCCAGAGCTGCGCTTATTGGTTAACTCATTGCTTAAAGCAATTCCACAAATGGGTTATATAGCCCTATTGATGTTTGTTATTTTTTATATATACGCTGCAATGGGCAGCATGATGTTTGCTGAAATAAACCCCGTACTTTGGCAGGATGTTTCAATCTCAATGCTTACTCTGTTTAGGGTGGCAACGTTTGAAGATTGGACCGATATAATGTACGAGACAATGGCGGTGTACGAACTAAGCTGGATCTATTACCTTACGTTTATATTTTTAACCGCATTTGTATTTTTAAATATGATGGTAGGTGCCATTTTAGAGGTAATGAGTGAGGAGCACCGCAAAGCGCGAGAAGAGCTCGCAGACGACAGCTCATTACCTGCAACGCAAGGGCAAGTAAACGAACTACAATCCCAAATTGCTGAGCTTAAAGAACTATTGAGTAACCGCAAAAACTAATCTGAGAAGAGTACTAAAGCACCCACTTAAAGTTTAAAAAGTGGGTGCAATTCAAAGATCTAATTGAAATAGAATTACCAAAGAGCTTTAATTTTCCTCGTTATCAGGTTTTTCATCCGTATCTTCAAAAGAAATAACGTTATCCACTTTCATTTTAAACGCATCAAAAAATGCGTTTTCTAATACCGAAATCACAGCTTGAAAAGTCGAAACATCCGTATTATCTAATTGCCCCTCTATAGGAATACGTGCAGCAACAAGTTTAGACTCATCGTTTTCGAGTATAGAGCCCAGTAAATCAACACTGCCTTCAAATATGGCCGTAAATATTCCATCGTCATCTTTTTCTATATCTTCGCGCCACGAGAACACACTCAAGTTTTGAACGCCCGCCTTTACATAACCATTTAAGTTATTATCTTTAGCCACAAGTTCCATAGCACCATCAATGCCACCCGCTTCAATATCAAAAGGCGTGTATACCTTAAATACAGTATCGAGGTTTTTAACAGAGAAACGCTGTACCTCTGCGTTAAAATCAAAATTGGCTTGTTTGCTAAAGGGATCTAATTTGCCATCAAACTTTAATGCGGCCTCCCCCATTAATGCACCTTCTACGTTTAGAGTAGTCACTAGTGTTTTTGATAGGTTTTGCGCGTTGGTTATATTTTCAATTCGAGCGTTGATATTTGATATAAAGGTGGGTTTTTCACCACTATTCGTTGAGTTAACTAAAGTTAACTTGCCTTGCTCAATTGTTAAGGTATCAATAGAAAACAGAACTAAATTATTGGCGAGCCCTACCCAGGTAGTTTCGTCTTTTACTTGTTTATTTTGCTCAGAAGCATTGGGGTCCTTATCGTAAATAACTATTTCAGGACGCGTAAAGGCCATGTTTGTTACTAAATTGCCCTTTAAAAGAGCTGACCACGCGAGTGAAAAATCGAGAGTTTGAATACTCAGTAAAGGCTTAGGAGCTGAAGTTGCATCAACAGCGTAAATTTCAACGTCGTCAATCGCGTAGGCACCCCGATATAAAAACAAATCTACATCACCAACATGCCCCGTAACACCTTGTGTGTGTTTTAGCTGATAATTTACGTAGTGCTGAACTACATAAGGCGCGGCTAATCGCGTTAGTATAAGTAACACAATCAGCGCTATTACACCTTTAAGGTATTTGTCGTGAAATATTTTGGATGAAAAATGCATTGTAATTTCCTTTACTAAAAACGAGGGCCTTTTGACCTTTCAGGGTTAAATTTTTCTATATAAAGGGCTGCGTATGTTTAATATTTATTTTTATAAAGCACTTATGAAGATAGCCACACAACATAAACTCTGCTTTACCTAAAACCTAAACGTACAGCTACAAATTTAACCTAGAAGAATAAATAAGCCCTAGCTGAATTCTTTAATTGAGCAAATAAATAAACGTGTAAAAATTACTAATAATTGTAATTTAAATACCTGTTAGGAATAAAATTATAAACAAAGCAAAGCCATATAAGCTTAAAGCTCTAAACAACAGTTATTACAGCAAGGGATATACCACTATTCAAATACACAACTTAAGAAATGATTGCATACATATCTATTTACAATTTAGCTAACTAATAACCTGCGTTAGGTCGAATAAACCGCTTTCATCTACTAAAGTAAAATTAACGCAAACAAGAATAAAAATACATGAATCCTATTTTTTATATATTAGTTACCCTCTTTTTCACCAGTATTATTTGGTCTGTCATATTTTTAATGTCGTGGTATACGTTAGGTAAAAAGCAATATGCCATGCTTTGGACAATCGCATTTGCATTCTCTGCATGCCAATGGGCAACAATGTTGGCAGAACCATTATTTAACTCACACACATTATATTGGATGTTAGGAAGTAGCTTCTCTGTAGGTTCAGTACTGCTAGGTACGTGGGGGCATTGCATTAGGGTAAACTCGGGTATAAAAATTCGCTATTTAATTATCTCAGCAATAGTTACTCTTGCTGCTGTCTATTATTTTACAGCTATATATGTGCATGTTGGCTTATTTATGTCCTTGTATGTGTATTATGATGTGATTTTACTTGTACTCAATGCAGTTATTATTTTCAGGCATAAACAAAAATCACTTCCTGCCGAAATAGGCGCTAGTATTACTTATACGCTATGTGGATTACTTTTATTTGTTGCAGCAAGCATAGCGTTACTGCAAGGCAGCCAAGTAAATGAAGAATATATAGCGCTGTATACATTAATTAATTTTATTACTGTCCCTACTGCACATGTAGGCATGGCCGTATTCATAATATTTATGATGGCATCAGATTTAGCTGAAAAAATGAACCATCTTGCAATGAGCGACGAACTTACAGGCTGCTTAAATAGGCGTGGATTCTATAATAAAAGCCAAGAGCAACTAAAAGATAAACTTAATAATTATAACTACGTCAGCTTAATTTATTGGGATATAGATAAATTTAAAAAAATAAACGATGAGTTTGGACATGCAGGTGGTGATTTAGTTTTAGTAGAAGCTGCAAAAATAATGCAAAACTGCATAAACCCATGTGATTTATTTGGCCGCATTGGCGGCGAAGAATTTGCTTTATTAATAGCAAGAAACGACGAATCGACAGCTAAAGATCTTCCCGAAAAACTAAGAAGTGCACTGGCCAGTTACCCAATACATTTTAACGATAAAGTAATTAATGTAACGGCAAGTTTTGGCGTAATAAATATTAAATGTAATAAAACGACAATTGAGAGTGCAATAAATGAAGCAGATAAAGCACTCTACCATGCCAAGAATGAAGGGCGTAATCAGGTGGCTCATGTGAATACATTAAGTTAATAAAAGTTCATTATTACTAGGGGTATTGACCTTTAGCGACTGATTTTTCAGTAGCAGGATTATGTACAAAGCATGATGAAAACGCTAAGCCAAAACGCACGGCACTGTTAGAGCATCCCTACATAAACAAACTTTGTGAAAAAAAGTCAGCGCTCTAACAAATAAGTTTAAGCGCGTCGGCAAATCTAACTGGTTTACTGAATATGAAACCTTGATACTTATCAATTTGTAAGCTTTGTAATAACGTTAACTGAGCTGGGCTTTCTACGCCCTCCGCTATTACTTGGCAACCTATCATATGCGACATGTTAGTTACCGCAGATACAATACTTTTATCTTTTGAGCATTCACAAATGTTATCAATATAAGATTTATCTATTTTAATGTAATCAACTGACAGCTCTTTTAAAACTGAAATAGAAGAAAACCCGGTACCAAAATCGTCAATAGAAATACGCACACCGGTATTTTTTATCTCGGTAATCACTTTTGATAAATACGGTAAGTTTTTGATCATTACTGTTTCAGTTATTTCTAAATGAACATTGTTTGGTTGAACAGCGTACGTATTTAGTAAACCGACTAGGAGTTCTAAAAAGTTATGGTTTTCAAGCTGCAATACAGACACATTTATTGATAATCCAATATTACTATTTACTGCATTTAACTTACTTAAACTCGCAATAGCTTGTTCGAGTACAAATTCCCCTAATAAATTAATTTTTCCATATCGCTCTGCAATATCAATAAATTCTGAAGGTGGAATAAATTCGTCGTTAAATTGCCATCGAAGCAGCACTTCAAACGTGGTAATTTCATTTTTGGTTATATCAACAATGGGTTGATAACAAAGATGAAAATCACCTTTTTCTACGCACTCTTTAATTGAGCTACGAAGCACTTCTTCTCGTTTAAGGGATTCATGCATTCGCTCGTCAAATACAGATATTTCATTACGACTTTTTTTACCTTCATACATAG
The DNA here is from genome assembly GCF_038900255.1 of Pseudoalteromonas sp. AS84. Lineage (NCBI taxonomy): Bacteria > Pseudomonadati > Pseudomonadota > Gammaproteobacteria > Alteromonadales > Pseudoalteromonadaceae > Pseudoalteromonas > Pseudoalteromonas sp. AS84. The sequence continues at coordinate 47,847 of NZ_JBBMQY010000001.1, forward strand.
CAACATCAGCGTATTTAATTGCTTGCGATAAATCAAAGTCCTCTCGCGTAAAATACAACCCAACTTTAAAAGAAGGTTTTACTTGGTAATTATCCATAATAACAGGCTGCGTCAGCATATCGACTAACCTGTAAACACATTCAAATAACTCTTTTTGTGTATGATTACGTGAATAAAAGATAAATTCATCTCCGCCCCATCGACACACAATAAAATCATTCTTTTTCTCTGAATTAACTAATCGACGACCGGTTTCTGCAAGTACAAAATCGCCAAACTCATGACCAAATTTATCATTAATGACTTTAAAATCATCCATGTCTAAAAACAAAACGGCTTTTAGATCGTTATTTTTATTGGCTAAATCGAGTTCAACATTAGAAACAAAACTACCACGGTTAAATAACTTAGTGAGGTTATCTTTTTGTTCTAAAAGAATGACTTGCTCTGTACGAAGTTGCACTTCTTTTTCTAGATTTTCAATAAATTCATCTAACTTAAGTTCGTTATTAATTGATGACTTTACGTCTTTTGCGGTACGCGTTGCAGTAACAAAACATAAAATAAACCATAGCACGAGGCCCAAAACGCCTAAAATGTTTTCATCACTAATAGGCTGTAACAACAATAAAATACTAAAAGGGACAAGCAAACACGTTATGTAGGATATGGAAGAGCGAATATCTGATGCTAATACATTAACGCCGCCACCAGCAAGAGAGCTAAATACAACAAGAGATACAAACTTTTCTTGCATCGGCATTTGTTCAAAAAATAAAATAGGAAAAGTAGCCCATGTAATACCAGTGAGCAGTACGCAAAAAAAATAGAGGTGATATTTGATATTGTTGTTATTACTAACATAAACATGGTTTGCTATACGCAGTATCGATATAAACGTTAACGTAAAAAACCAATTAAGCTTCCCCTGAGAAGGGCTGTGGTTTATACCACTAAAAACAACAAAACAAGACACGATAGTATTTATAATAATTGCAGAACTAAAATATGAGCCAACAGAAGCTAAGCGCTTGTTAATAAAGTTATTTGTGTTTATTGTCATTAGTTTTACTTAAATAGCGATTTTAAGGACGATAGTTTACTTAAATTAAATTATTAAAAATAGCTCTGCGAAGATTTAACACTAAATATTCATCTAGTATTACTTCGTATGTATCAATTAACCTATTAAACTGTATGCTTTTAAAGCAAGTTTATTTAAAAATTACAACTTTGAAATAAACCTATAACCATTATAGAAATAAATACCTATAAAGCTAAAAACAAATCAATAAAAGGGCGAGGACGATAATGAAGAAATCCATATATATGATTCTAATAATCGAACTAACTTACTTTATTTAAAAGTTAAATGACCCTTTTGTAAAATAGATAACATAAACAAGTAAAACGAAAAAAGGCTGACAAATTGCCAACCCTTTTTAAAATAATAACTAAATTTGTTTATTTATTTATCATCAACAATTATGCGTAGCATACGACGAAGTGGCTCTGCCGCGCCCCATAAAAGCTGATCGCCTACTGTAAATGCGCTAATGTATTTAGGACCCATCGCTAATTTACGAATACGGCCAACAGGAATACTCAAAGTACCTGTTACTTTAACTGGCGTTAAATCTGTTGCGCTAATTTCGCGCTCGTTCGGAATAACCTTAACCCACTCATTATGAGACGCTAAAATTTCTTCAATTTTTTCTACGCTAATATCTTCACGTAACTTAATGGTCATTGCTTGTGAATGACAACGCATAGCGCCAATACGCACACATAAACCATCAATTGGCACGGGTTGCTTAGAAGAACCTAAAATTTTATTGGCTTCAACCTGTGCTTTCCACTCTTCTTTAGATTGACCGCTTGGCATAGGCACGTCAATCCACGGAATTAAACTACCGGCAAGTGGCACACCAAATTGGTCTTGTGGTAAGCCTTTTGATGCCATTGTTTCACTTACTATTTTATCAATTTCTAAAATAGCAGAGCTTGGGTTATCTAGTTTATCTGCAACACTTGCATGAATAGCGCCCATTTGTGCAATAAGCTCTTTCATATTTCGTGCACCAGCGCCCGACGCCGCTTGGTAAGTCATTGGGCTAACCCATTCAATTAGGTCTTGCTCAAACAAGCCGCCTAAAGCAAGTAGCATTAGTGATACAGTACAGTTACCGCCTACAAAGGTTTTTACGCCTTGCGCTAAACCTTGTTCAATAACGTCTTTGTTTACAGGATCTAGCACTATTATGCTGTCCTCACTCATACGCAGAGCTGAAGCTGCATCAATCCAGTAACCATCCCAACCCGACTCTCGAAGTTTTGGATATACCGCATTGGTGTAATCGCCGCCTTGGCAAGTAACAATAATATCCATTTTAGCAAGTTCGCTAATGTCACTTGCATCTAGTAATGGTTTTGCGTCGCCTGCTATATCTGGGCCTAGTTGACCCGCTTGTGAGGTGGTGAAAAAGGTGGTGTCGATCAGTGCAAAATCACTTTGCTGCTGCATACGTTCTAATAACACAGAGCCAACCATGCCACGCCAACCGACTAATCCTACTTTTTTCATTGTTTGTTCCACTGTTTGATTCATAAAAGATGCCTTAATACATTAAAAATTAAATTCATTGCGTGAGATTTAATTTTCATTAACGCTAAACTAACACTCGTAGACGGCTAAAACTAGCGAATAAAACAGAACTTAAATATTTTTCATACTGAGCATAAACACAAAAAAGCTCTGTATTAAAATACAGAGCTAATAGATAGTGAAGTTTACTATTTCATTCCTTGAGTTTTATTTTAAATAAAGCTTAAAACTCATAGCTATAACTTAAACTAAACTCAGTGCCGGTGTCTTGTCCCCAAAGGGTAAGACCTTCTTGTTCAATTTCTTTTTCTTGGCCAAGCATATTCTTAACCTTAAAATTAACTTTAGAGTTAAAGTTAGGGAAGTAAGAATAAACTAGATCAACTGAGTGAAAGGACTTTTCTTCTGCATCTTCATTACCACGTGTACCAGGTACAATTATACGAGGACCAAACACATTATAAATTAATGAAGTAGAATGAAATCCATCATCCGAGTCATAGCCCATTTGTAAGTTTGCAACCCACTCAGAATGACCAACTAAACGACGCTCATTGTTAGTTACAATATTCGATACCGTATCGGCCTCAAGGGCTTCTTTAAGCTGTGTTTCAAACAGTGAGTCAACACCGTCTGAATCATTAATCCCCAAATTAACACTTGAGTCAGATAGCGTAACGTTGCCTGACAAAAATGCTGAAGACCAATCTTTATTTATAAAGCCAAAGTCAGTTAAAAAATCAACTTCAATACCCGACAATTTACCCGACTGAGCATTTGCTGTTAATAACTGTGGAGATGCACCACCTACGCCCGCAAGCTCAACCATTTCAATTGGGTTTTCAATGTCTTTATAAAACAATGCAACAGAAAGGTTATTACCTGATGGCATATACCATTCAAACCTAAAATCTACATTTTTTAAATTAGAACTTTGTAAACTAGGTGATCCTCTCACCAGAAACTCAGTTAACGGGTCAACAAAGAAAGAAGAGCTTACATCACGTAGATCAGGGCGAATGGTTGTTTCACTTAAATTTAAGCGAAATTGCATTTCTTCATCCATGATGTACGTAACAGCTAAAGAAGGAAAAAAGTTATCTTCATTAATAGCTACATCTTGGATTTCTTGTAGCGTATTTTCAAAGAAATTCGTATGCGTTTCATAACCGACTGATACTTGCGAAAAATCTTCCCATCGAACGCCACCAGTAAAACGCCAAGTGTTTTGATAGAAGTAATCCGCCATAAAATAATAAGCATCTAATTTATGCGCTGCACTGTACTTATCACCATCAGTGGTGCCGTCATCAAAAATACCTGAGCCAGTTACACTTGCATAAAAAGCGTCATTCGCCGTGTTTTCATCAGCAAAAATATCGCTTACGTTAGAACCGAACGAGTACTCATCGCTTATACCACGGTGCGTAATACCAAACTTCACATTACTTGCATCACGTTTTTTCTCTGAAAAATCGCCGCCTATTTTTAACTCAAGCTCATAGCCGTCACCATAAAAAGGCATACCCATATTCCAACCAAATGTTTCAACATCGTCGTGTAATACTTGATACTCACGGGTGATATTTGTTGCAGCTACATCTTGCAGTTGTTCAGATTCAAGCACGCCATCAACTAAGTTTTGCTGATAAACAACATCTAAACCACCAGGTGCATTACGGTTTGCTCGACTTAAACCGCCATACCAATCAAAAAATAAATTATTTAGCTCTGCAAAGTTGTGCGTCCCCTTAAGCTGAGTCGAAAACATTTCGCGCTCTTCGTACGTAATATCTACTCGGCGTAATTCGGTGACACCTTCTTCGGTTTCATTTGCATCAAAGTAATCGCGGTTACGTACGCGGTCACTCATGTCATGAAGTGCAATATTAGTAAGCTCAAACTTATGGTTTGAATTTAACTCATATCCTAAATTTAATGTGCCGCTCCAACGTACATTTTGCTCAGTCGATGTACCATCGTAATACTGGGCAAAACATTTGTCTTCACAGCCTAAGCTACCAAGGCTTGAGCCGCTTTGCTCTTGAACTACTTCCCACTCGTTATCGTAAGATACGGCTGCAAGCACACCAAAAGTACCGACCTCACTTTCAAATCTATCACCTAAGGCAATAGAGAAGTTCATAGCCGGGTCAACATCCTTTTGTGAAATACCTACATCCCAATCAAGCGATTGAATCAGGTTTTTACGCTCAGCTAACGTAGTGTTTATATTGCCCTCAAGACCAGCATCACTGGTAAGCGCAGTAGTAAACACATCCGATAATGCTCGCGAACCATCATCTCGACCCATCCAGTCATCATCACCGCCACTGTAAAAGTAACCGGTATCGCTATTAGAAGTATTGTACGATGTACCCACTTGTACTTTTAATAAAAAGTCAGAAGGAATTGATTTAGTGCGAATATTTACATTACCACCACCAAAATGCGCTGGCATATCCGGTGAAAATGACTTTTGTACACTCAAGCTTTCAATAATTTCAGATGGAAATAAATCCAAAGGAACCACTGAGCGAGTAGGATCAGGACTTGGTACATACATGCTATTTAGCTGAGTACTAGAATAGCGTTCACCTAAACCACGCACATAAATAAATTTGCCATCGACTAACGTTAAACCAGTAACACGACGAAGTGCAGAGGCAGCATCGCCATCACCAGTACGTGATATTTGGTCTGCACCCATAATATCAGCAACAAACGCTTGGTTTTGACGTTCTTGCAGTACAGCACCCGCACTGCCCTTTAATCGTTGCCCTACAGCAACAACTTCTTCTATTTCTTGCTCTTCTACTTGCTGCTCAGCAGCCGTGGCTGTATTTACTGATAAACCAAGTAACGCAGCCATTACAGCGTAGTTTAACTTTGATAAAACAAGTGTAGAGGGTTTAAAAGATTTCATTTTTATACTCCGAAACAAAACAAGACATTAGCCGAGCTTTCGCTCGGCTATAATGTGGTTTGGGTTAAAGGCCTACTTTTACCCAACCTGCTGTCCAGTCTGTTTGTGCATCCATCGCACCAATGTAATCTACAGAATCAAAGTAACTATCTAAGCTTGATGAATCAAAGCCATTACCAAGTAATAACGACTCAGCAGTTGGCATATAGCCATTATCTGCAAGCCCAAGGTCAGCGGCTACTTGAACTGAATTGCCTGTTTGTCCTAAGAACCAAGATTCAACATTACCTGTACCAATTGCTTGCGTACCAAAGTTGTTAGCGGTTTCACACGCAACAATTGAGTGAGTAACAGTTAATGTACCGTCCTCTGCTCGCGGCGCTGAATCAGAGCCTACTCGTAAACAGTTTGAATAGTCTGCACCACCTGTAACCACTACGTTTTTAAGCATACCCGCAGTACCTGCACGTAAGCGGATACCATTTACACCCACATTACCAATAATTGTTACATTAGAGATAGTTGGCATTGTTAGTGGCGTTGCACTTGAATCAAACTCAGAGTTATCAGCTTCAATTGCATTGTCGCCCTCAGAGTCTGATTGTTTAATCAGGACATATTGCGCTTTACCCGTCCAACCGAATGACCAATCAAGTGAATCATCACCTATGCTTGTTAAAACAAGGTGACTAATATTTGCAGTACCACCAAAAAATTCAACACCATCGTCTAGATTTTCATGAACGTGAATGTAATCTAGTTCAGTCTGACGACCAACACCCGCAAGTGTAATACCGTTAAGTTCATCGCCATTACCGAGCGTTTTACCCGCTTGTTTAACTGCAACATACTTTAGCGTACCTGAATTATCCTCAGGGTCATTACCACCGAACTGGCCTGCGTCACCTTCAGCAGACACGCCACAGTTTGCAAGTTCATCTGCGGTAGCTTCGCCTTCTTGGTCGCCACATGAGTTAGCAGGTGCATTACCCAATAATACTAAACCGCCCCATTGACCAATCGTAGTTTCGCCGCCCGTCATATCTTGGATTGACGTCATAGTAATTGGTTGATTTACACTGCCTACCGCTTCAATTTTAGAACCACGGCGAACAACTAAGAAGTCATCACCCGACTCACCAATTAACGTTGTACCAAACTGAACATAAAGTGTTGTGTTGTCAGCGCGGTCATTACCAACGGCTGTACGTCCTTTTAAAATCCAATGCGCATCGTTAGTCAGTGTTACATCAGATGTAAATACAACATCAGAGGTTAATTGATATACAGGTTTATCTGTAATTGTAGGGAAGCTAGCAGAAACATCTGTTGCAAGTCCTTGTGCTAATGCATTAGCAATATCGTCAGGAAAGCTTGGTGTAATAGCAACTGTCCAGCCATCCATCCAATTATTATCGCCATCGAATGCGCCGATGTAATCTGTTTTGGTAAAGAACGAGTCAAGCTCTGATGAATCCCCACCAGCACCTAATAAAGGTGAACCCGATTTTGGTGTAAAGCCGTCTGTCGCTAAATTAAGTGCTGAAGCCGTAAGCGTTAAGTTACCCGTTTGACCTTCAAACCAAGACTGCACATTGCCACTACCAATTGCTTGTGAACCAAAGTTATTGTCTTCACTACATGCAACAGCTGAGTTTTCGATAGACAACTCACCCGATTCTGCATTAGCAGCAGAGTCTGAGCCTACACGTAAACAGTTTGAGTAACCTTCAGGGCCCGTTATAACAACATTTCGTAGCACACCTGCAGTACCAGCACGTAAGCGAACACCGTTAGTACCATCAGCACCAACAATTGTTACGTTAGAAATAAGTGGTTTAGTCAATGGTGTCGCATTTGAATCGAATTCTGAGTTATCAGCTTCTATTGCGTTATCACCCTCAACTGAACTTTGTTGAATATAGATATTTTGTGCACGACCCGACCAACCAAATGACCAATCGAATGCATCGTCGCCAATATCAGTTAGTACAATGTTACGAACATTAACTGTGCCACCAAAAAACTCAACACCATCATCTAGGTTTTGGTGAATTTGAATGTATTCAACTTTCGTTTGTGAACCAACACCTGCAAATGAAATACCGTTAAGTTCATCGCCATTACCCAGCGTTTTACCTGCATGTTTAACAACAATATAACGAAGAACACCTGAGTTATCATCGCTAATATCACCACCAAACTGACCAGCGTCACCTTCAGCTGATACACCACAGTTAGCTAATTCTTCAGCTGTCGTTTCACCGGTTTGATCGCCACACGAGTTAGCGGGTGCATTACCTAATAATACTAAGCCGCCCCATTGACCAATCGTTGTTTCAGCACCTGTTACATCTTGAATAGATGTCATAGTGATTGGCGCAGTTGCATTACCATTGGCATTAATTTGTGAACCACGACGTACAACTAAAAAGTCATCACCTGTTTCACCAATTAGCGTTGTACCCGCTTGAACATATAATATAGTTGCATCTGCACGGTCATTACCAACTGCAGTACGACCATTTAAAATCCAATGTGCATCGTTAGTAAGCGTTACATCTGCTGTGAACGTTGTATCTTCAGTTAAACGGTATACTGGCTTATCTGTAATTGCTGGAAATTCACTAGAAACATCTGATGCTAAACCTTGTGCAAGTGCGTTATCAATATCAGTAGGGAAGCCGCCATTAATACCGACAGTCCAACCTTCTATCCAGTTAGTTGAACCATCAAAAGCACCAATTTGACCATTTGCGATAAGCGGTGAACCAGCAAGTGGCGTGTAACCGTCATCAGCAAGCATAAGCTCTGCCGGCGTAAGTACTTGGTTACCATCTTGTCCTTCAAACCAAGATTGTACATCGCCACCGTTAATTACTTCACTACCAAAATTATTTGCCGTTGTTTGACACGCCACAATAGAGTTTACAATCGTTAGTGTGCCATCTTCAGCGCGAGGAACTGAATCAGACCCTACACGTAAACAGTTTTCGTAAGTAGCAGGACCCGTTACAAATACATTTTTAAGAGCGCCCGCAGTACCAGCGCGTAGACGAATACCATTATTACCTTCTGCACCGACGATTGTTACGTTAGAAATAGTAGGCAGTGTTAATGGCGTGGCGCTTGAATCAAACTCAGAGTTATCCGCTTCAATAGCGTTATCGCCTACGTTAGCGGCTTGTTGAATGTAAACATTAGTAGCCGAACCCGTCCAACCAAAAGACCAATCTAGTGAATCATCACCAATGTTAGTCAGCACTACATTACTTACATTAACCGTACCACCAAAAAACTCGATACCGTCATCCAGGTTTTCATGAACCTGGATATAATCAACTGTAGTTGCAGAGCCAACACCGGCAAATGTAATACCATTTAACTCATCACCATTACCAAGCGTTTTACCTGCTTGCTTTACAAGTACATATTTTAGAGTACCTGAATTATCATCACTGATATTTCCACCGAACTGACCTGCATCACCTTCAGCTGACACACCACAGTTAGCAAGTTCGTCAGCTGTTGCTTCACCTTGTTGGTCTCCACATGAATTTGCAGGTGCATTACCAAGTAATACCAAACCACCCCATTGGCCAATTGCTGTCTCGCTACCCGTAACATCTTGAATTGATGTCATCGTAATTGGCTGGCTTGCAGTGCCTACTGATTCAATTTGTGAACCTCGACGCACAACTAAAAAGTCATCACCTGACTCACCAATAATCGTTGTACCTTGCTGAATATAAAGCGTTGTACTATCTGCGCGGTCATTACCCACAGCAGTACGACCACTCACAATCCAATGTGCATCATTAGTTAATGAAACATCAGCAATCAATGTTGTATCAGCACTTAAGCGATACACTGGTTTATCTGTTATTGCTGGAAATTCACTTGAGACATCCGTTGCTAAGCCTTGAACAAGTGCATTGTCGATATCAGCAGGAAAACCCGTAGTTCCATTTTGAGAATCATCACGCGATGATGTTTCATCTACTGTATCACTGCCACCTTCAACAACATTAGTAACTGTGTCGCCTTCATTTATTGTTGTGTCGCCTTCAGATACTACTAAGTCACCACCACAACCCGCTAAAGATACTGCAGTTGCAATCAAACTAACTTTAAATAAGTCAGATAATTTCATTGTTCACTCCGTTAAAGTATTTAATTATTTTGTTAAGTGCTTTAAATAAACTCAAGTCACCTTAAAACATTAAGTAATGCTTTAAGGTCACTTGAGTTATCAGCAGCGCCTACCTTACGGTAGCTATATGACATTACAGTTACACTTTAATAAACATAAGATGACAAAGTTATTTACATAAAATTCAAGTAGTTAATTTATTAAAAACATAAAAAAACCACACTAAAAATAGTGTGGTTTGGATTTGCGATTATGAAATTATATTTAAAAGTTCTTACTAAAGCTTAAAGCAGTGCCGTTCTTAATGTTTCTGCATGGACTTTCTCGCGCTTTACATATTTAATCCATTGTTGTGCTAAACGCTGTGATTTTTTATGTTTTTCTGCCTGTTCGAACGCTAAAATTGATGCATCAAAATTTTGTAAGTTGTACTGAGCCATACCCAAGGCAACAAATGCATTTGATTCAAAATCAAGTGAGCCTTTATCAAGTGCTTTACGCGCTGCGTCGGCCGCTTCCTCGTATTGCTCAGTGTTAACATACACTTCAGCTAAGCGTTGGTCATACTTACCACTGGATGATAAATCAGCTGCTTTTACAAAGTATTCTATTGATTTTTCGTCTTCTTTTGCTTGGATCATCGCCTCAGCTATAAAGGCATAGTTTTTAGCGTTTTGCTCTGCGACACCTTTTTTAATCGCTTTACTCATTACAACGCCTGCTTTGTAAGCCAAACCGTTATATAAATACACTTGCGCTAATTGGCGTAGATCAGATTTAGACGTTAAAAAACCTTGCTGGTAAGCAGCCTCAATAATTGCTAGCTGCTTTTTTTCTTGTCCGGTTTCGCCATACATACCAGATAACTGTACCCAGTACTCAGGTTTGTTATAAAGCTTTACCATGCGCTCAAGTACTTCAACAACTTTGTCAGTTTGATTAAGCGAGTAGTACATGGCGCGCTGCAGCACTAACCAGTTTTCCTTAGGGATTTTGCCTTCGCTATCACTTAAAGAGATAACTTGAGATATGTACTCAAGCCCTTTTTTATAATCCTTTAACTGATAGTAAGTTTGAGCCCTTAATAAGTAGTAGCCTTCTGTTTTAGGCTTAGTGTTAATACTGTCCCAGTCATCTAAAAATGCGATAACTTTAGTGTAATCACTATTAGCCATAGCTAGTTGCGCCAAACTAAAGGTAGTACTTAAACGAAGCGATTCAGGAATGGCCTCCTCTGCTACGACCTTTTCAAACGAAGCTATCGCTTTTGGTAAATCGTTTTCGTTGTAATAAATAAATCCATAAAAATTATGCATCATTGCAACTTCGTACGAATTCATGCTCGATGCTCGTTCTTTAATGCTATCGAGCGCTTCAAGTCCGCCTTTAACATCGCCATCATCAGCAAGCTTTTGGGCACGAGCCAGTTGACTATAAACCTTTTCACGTAGCGCTGGGACACGTTTTGTTTTTTGCTCTTGCTCTGCATATGCCGTAGCTACATTTAACCCTGGTATTAGGCTTAGGGCACTTGGTGCAACAATACTTGTACTTACTGCAGCAGTACAAAATAGTGTTAATTTTAAAAATTTAGCTGTAGGTAGTAATTTCATAATCGCCTCGCATTTCTGTCCGTTTACTCGTGGTTAATTACTAAATTAACCGCTAATTTGGAAAGATATTTTGTTCTGAACACCCGCAACTTCAACGGCTTCACCATTTACTACGCGCGGTTTATATTTAAATTTAAGGGCTGCATCCATCGCCGCTCTATCAAAGAGAGACTCAGGCTCTGCTTTAATCACTTGTGGGTCTCGCACCGTACCTTGCTTAGTTACTGTAAATTCAACAATAACGTAGCCTTCAATGCCACGTGATAATGCGCGACGAGGATAAACAGGCGCCACTTTAACAATAGGTAAATACTCACCATCACTTGTTTCAAGCGCTAAACCACCGGCTAAATTTACATCTGCATCCACATTGGCGCCAAAGTCGAAGTTATTAGCGTTCGCAGTCGCGTCGCTATTTTGCATTTGCGGCGATTCCATTGGCGGAGGTGGCTCTTTAGGCGTTGGTGGTTTTTGTGGTTTGCGTTCTTTTTTTTGCACGCTTTCTTCTTTTTTAAGCCTTACAAAATCAAGAACATTACCCTTGGCGGGTTCACTCATTACACCTTCGCCACCAGTAATAAGTGCCTGCATGCCTAAAAACAACATAAAGGTCACTACACCGGCTATTACTAATGCTACTAAATAACGCATTGCCTGCCCTTATGCTTCTTGAGCCGCAATCGACACATCAAACACACCTGCTGCGCGTGCTGCATCCATTACTTTTATTAAAGTATCGGTTGTTGATTTTTTGTCAGCTTGAATAACAACACTACCTTGCGGGTTTTCAGCTTTTAAACGCTCAATATTGGCTTGCACTGCACGTATATCAATTTGACGTTTGTTAATCCAAATTTCACCCGTGTCAGAAATCGCCACTAATATGTTTGCACGTTCTTTTTTAACAGCTGTTGCTGCTTCAGGGCGGTTTACGTCAATACCCGATTCTTTTACAAACGACGCTGTAACAATAAAGAAAATAAGCATGATAAATACAACATCTAACATAGGTGTCATGTTTATTTCTTCAGCTTCGTCTTCTTGCATTAAATTACCTAAAGGGGCTCTCATTTTTTATTCTCCTAGGATGAACGGCTTTAAATGGGCCGCTTATCAAAATTTTGCTTAATGGTCTAAAACCATGCTGTCTTGTAGTAGCTCTACTTCTCGCTTGGCTTTGCGTTGTAAATACGTTGATGCAAATACCCCAGATAACGCACCTACCATACCCGCCATTGTTGGAATAGTTGCTTTAGATACACCCGATGCCATTGAGCGCGCACTGCCTGTGCCTGTAATTGCCATCACATCAAATACTTCAATCATTCCTGTTACTGTGCCCAATAAGCCAAGTAACGGGCATAACGCAACCATTACGTTAATAAGCGGTAAATTAGTATTTAGGCGCATACTTGCACGCGAGATCATCGCTTGACGAATTTGCTCTGCATTCCAGCTGTTACGCTCACAGCGAGAACTCCATGTGCTTTTAGCGTCTTTTTTATAACCACGAAAACCATTAAAAAAATAAATAAATCGCTCGAGTATCAATAACCACATCGCGAAGATTAACACCCCAATGACCAAGAGAACTTGGCCACCAGTGTCGAGAAAATCACGGATAGCATTGATTGAGTCAATCAATAGCACCATGGCTTATTCTCCTTTCTCACTTCGCTCTGCAATAATACCGGCGCTTTGCTCTTGTAATATAAGCAGTAAACCTTTTGAGCGAGTATTAAGTAGGGTGTAAATAAATACAGTTGGTATTGCAACAACTAAGCCTAATACGGTTGTTACTAATGCTTGAGAAATACCACCAGCCATTAATTTAGGGTCGCCAGTACCAAATAGTGTAATTGCTTGGAAGGTATTGATCATACCGGTTACCGTACCAAGTAAACCTAATAGCGGTGCAACTACCGATATAATTTTGATAAGTGTTAAGTTACGCGTAATTTTTGGCATTTCGCGTAAAATAGCTTCGCTTAATTTAAGCTCTAATGTGTCGTAGGCAACATTTGGGTAGTCGTCTTTAACTTTCATAACACGACCTAGTGGATTGTCATCTCTCGCTACGCTGTCTTTTAGCTGGCGGCGAATTTTCCCACCAACAAGTAATAGCGATACAAAACGCTCAATTGCAATTAATAATGCAAGTAAACCTACACCTAAGATTACGTAGCCAACAGCACCACCTTGATGTACTTGCTCTGCTGTATCTGGGGCTTGAACGAGTAAACCTAAAATTGAACCACCTGTTGGGTCAAGTGCAAACTGCACAACACCTGTCTTAGCGTCTTGTAAATCGCCCGCTGTCGATGTGTAACGCGATACTGGTTGGCGAGTTAGTTCGCTTAGTGTATTCGTACCTGGGTTGTATTCTAAATATTTACCGCCCGATATAAGGTTAAAAGCACCTACGCGAACAACTTCTTGCTGTGCTTTATTACCACCTTCAACTATAACCGTAGTATTAAAGCGACTTACTTTGCCTTGCTCGGTCATTTCGCGTTGCAGCTCGTACCACACTTTTTCAATATCGTCGATTGAAGCAAGCTTTGATGTTGAACCCATTTTTTGAGCGAGATCGTCCATAAAAGCACTTCGCCCCGGAATTTCTGCCGATACAACCGATGTTGCAAATTTATTGCTTGAATCACCAGCAACTTGCTGAAGAACACCATATAATTCTTTAAGTGATCCCATACGCTTTGATAAAGTATCGGTTAAATTAGCAAGCTTAACTTCGTTTTCTTCAAATTGTGTTTCTAATCGCTCTGATTCACCAAGCATTTGACTGCGTTTTGCTTGTGTATCTTTTAGCATTTGCACTTGTTCGTTTTGACGCGAGGTAAATTCTTGCTCTCGTTGCTTGTTTTGTGCGCTTTGAACCGATTTCCCGTCTTCAATTGATTTAAGTAACGAGTCAAGATTCATTGACTCTGCCGCGATACTATTACCTGTAAAACCTAGGCTTAGTGTAAGGCTTGCAGCAAAAAGAGCCTTTTTTGTCATTTGAGTAAACAATTTCATTTTTAACCTCTTATTCTGCTGCGTGTACTGGCAGAGTTAACATATCTGGGGCAAGTTGCTTACGCGCTATGCGAAGACCTTTGTTAATTTGGCTTATAGTAGAGTCAGGAAGCGCTACAAATGTTTTTGTGTCTGTATCCCAACTACCTGCTTGCTTGCCATCGCGCGTTAAATAAATAAGCTCTAAACGACCAATGCGTAAAAAGTCTACTTCTCGCTCTTTACCACTTACTTCTAATAGAGCGGTATATGCTTCAATGGTACGCCCGTAATCAACTTCCACTTGATAAGCTTCTAAAACACGGCGAAATTTCTCGCTTGAGGTGATATCAGCGCGATCCATCATGGTTTTTAATGAGGCTAAACGTTTTGCACGCTCATCTTGTAAAAATGGCACGTCGAGTGATACAAACTGCTCAAGGCCTGTGATCATACGCATCATTAAAGGTGTAATTTGACGTTCAATAATAGAAACCTGATCCATTGACAGGTTTAAAGATTCCATCTCTTCTATTTGATTATTTAACTGTTTAGTTAGCTGAGCGTTGTAAACAGCTAAACCATCAATTTCTTTATTGAGGGTTTTAAACTGCTGTAAACGCCCTTGCATTGAATCTGCAATCTTGTCTATTTTTGTTTGTGATTGCGCAGCTGATTTATTAATTTCACTGCTTTTATCAATAACCTTATCTAAATCGTTTGCGTGTACTGCTGCACTTGCGGCCACAATACCAGCTAAGATTAATGGTTTAACGCCTTTCATCGCATACACCTTTACTCGTTAGTTAGCGGATTTGCTAGTTTGTTTTTTAAGGTCATAAATTTTGTTATATAAATAATTTATGACTTAATAATTTCAATGAGCAGGAGTTTATAGATGAAACATGACAAGGATGTTGCGCAAAAAAGTCGCTTTTATGACAATGGTAACAATTAAGACTTACGAGGAGGTTTTTAAGATGATAAGAGCATTTGTTAACCAAATGCCCATAAACAAGCTGGGTTATTTTAAAATTGAATTAATTTGATTAAGGGAATAGTGCCAATCGGTATAATTAATTTCTATTGGGTATGCTTTATTGTCTTTTATAAGCACGAGTGAGGGAAACCCTTGAATAGGTAACGTACGAACAAAAGACAACTCTTCTTTAAGTTCATCATTAAGCTCACTTGATGCTAGCTGCGCAGTAAACTCATTTTTATCTAAGCCTATTTGTTCAGCCAAACTAATTAATGTACTTTCATCAGACGGGTTTTGCGCGTTTAAGTAATAAGCATGTTGAATTGCAGCAATCATTTGAGCTTCTTTATCAGTTTTACGCGCTATAAGTGCGGCTCTACATGCGGGATACGTTGAACGTCTTGGCTTGCAATCGCGCCAAAAGTTATAATTAAATTGCGTACCTAACTGCGCTGAAATTTTATGCCAAGTACCCTCAAGCATCTCTTTCATATTTTGTGGCATTGGGTCTTGGCTATCAGGTGCTAATCCACCTACTTTATATTCAATTGCTACTTTACCAGCAAGCTCTGATTTTAGCTTAAGCCAGGTTGGTGAGTAACCCCAACACCAACTACACATAGGGTCATGAATATATATTAATTTACTTTGAGACATATTAATCCTTCAACTAGTTCGAGACGACTCTATTACGACCAACAGCCTTTGCACTATAAAGAGCTTCATCTGCTTGTTTTAATGAATCATCATAATCAGTTACTTTATTTACTTGGGAAATACCAATGCTACAGGTGATTGAAATACGCTGCTTATCATCGGTAAATATAACGTGCCCTGCGACAGCCTCTCGAAATTTGTTTGCAATTACAGTGGCTGTAGGAACAGTAACCTGCGGTAAAATAACAACAAACTCCTCACCGCCATAACGCGCTTTTAACGCAGTTGCCAAAAACTGAGATTCAAGGAGCTTGGTAAATTCAATCAATACCGTATCACCAAAGTCGTGACCATGCGTATCGTTTAAAGATTTGAAGTTATCTAAATCAATTAACAAAATTGAAAAAGGTAAGTACTGATCTGGGCGTGTTTGGGCAAGCTTTAAAAAATGAGAGGTAATAAAACGTCTGTTTGCCATGCCAGTAAGGGGATCTGTGTACGCATGTTGTTTTTGCTCTAGCGTAATATCGGCAATAGCCATGTGGCTTTTATGTCTAAAATACTCACCAATAAATGAGAATAAAAACACCATAGAAAATGACGCTATAAATCGTGTTTTTTCTACATCGCCATAGCTAACTTGGCCAAAGTCAGGGCCGTATAAAATAACAATACAAGAAAACAGTAAAGTAAAACCTAACCAAGCACCTAATCTGACCCCTAAAGATGCAAACGTTACTACTGGATAAAACATTAGCCAATATAGCGCGGTGTTGTCTTTACCACCGGTATAAACAAGTGCAACAAACATCATGCACACAATGCTCATACTTATTAATGCCACTACTTGAAGATTACCCGTTTTTATAAAGTAGATAGAACAGCTTATATTTGTAATGTTAACGATAATTAATGAAGCGGTGAGTATCGGTGAGTAAACCTTATAATTCAAAAACACGAGTACAGCAATCACCACAATTGATATCCCAATCATGGTAAATAAAGAAAACGCTTTGCGTTGCATGTCTGAGCTATAAACACTGTCGATATTTATTAGACTGAGCCAGTTTGCTTTATTCACATTTTTTTTAGTCATTAATTTTATACTTTAAACTTTTGAACCATATTTTCTAAGGCACTAAACTGCTGTTTTAGTTTGGTACATTCGTTAAGTGTGTCATTTAAGTTGGCCTTGCCTTGTATAGAAAGCGCACTAATTGTTTGAATATCAGTATCTAATAACTTAACAACTTGGTTTTGCTCATCTGTTGCACTGGCCACAGAATGATTTGCATCGTTAATTTGCTTAATGGCTTGAATAACATGACTCATTAAATTGCCGACGGCATCTGCTTGTTGTACGCTTTTTTCACTGTCTTGAAGGCTTGTTTTCATAAGCTCTACAGCAAGGTTTGAGCCTTTTTGTAACTGGCTCACCGTGTCTTCAATTTCTTGCGTTGATTGTTGAGTGCGGTGTGCTAATTGGCGTACTTCATCTGCTACAACGGCAAAACCGCGTCCAGCCTCTCCTGCTCTAGCGGCTTCTATTGCTGCATTGAGTGCCAATAGATTAGTTTGCTCGCTTACACCTTTAATAACTTCAAGCACTTGCCCAATACTGGTTGTGTGTGTATTTAAACTGTTTATAGTTTGCTGAGCTTTCTCCATATTAGCTGAAAGCTGGTGGATGGTTGCAACACTGTGGCTTAATGCTTCTTGGTTTTGTGTTGAGTGCTCATCTGCATTTTTAGCAAGCTGCGATGCACTCTCTGCATTACTTGAAATATCCATTGATGTAGCTGAAAACTGATTAATAGCCGCTGCAACGCTATCCGTTCGTTTACTTTGATCATCATACATAGACAGTGATGAATGTGTTTGTGATACCAAGCTCTCAATAGCTGTATCTAATTGCTCAGTGGACTCTTTTACTTGCTCTATTGAATGCTGAATTTTTTCGATAAAAATATTAAATGAATGACTTAAGTCGCCAAACTCGTCATCATTTTCAACGGTTAAACGCCTTGTTAAATCGCCTTCGCCTTGTGCTATATCTTTAATGGCATCATTTAAACGGTTCATAGGCTGCATTAAATAGCGTAATAAAAGCTGCATCATAATAATGATAGCAATGATCCCTATCACCATAAAAACAGCCGCAGTTTGGCCAAAGTTAGAAACGCTGACATACGCTTTATCTTTATCTATAACAACACCTAGGTACCAATCTACATTTTCAATGCCACTAATTTTTGTAAACGAGATAAGTTTAGACTCTCCGTTTATTTCGTATTGGGTAAACTCACTTTGCAAGGGCGTATTAGTACCAAAAATATCTGATGTATTTTTTAAGTTTAACTTAGCATTAGGATGGCTTAACACTTGACCTTTGTTATCGAGTAAAAAACCATAACCAAGACCTAAAAAATCAATATCGTTGATAATTTTAGTTACAGTTTGCATATCAATATCGGCACCTGCAACGCCACTAAACTGCCCATTTTGTAAAATGGGTACTACCGCTGAGATTGTAAGCTCGTTAGTTGTTACATCAATATAGGGAGTTGTAAAAGCGGTATTTGATTTGTTTTCGACTAATTTGTACCAAGGCCGAGAGGTCGCATCAAAATCAGCGGGTAAAACGACAGATTGATCGTTTAATATAAACGTGCCGCTGGATTTACCGATATAGGTATTTTTAAAGCTTCCAGCAAGTTCTGCAGTATTTAATTGTGAAAGGGTGAGTGCTTTAGAATCATTAGCTTTGTGGGTTTTAGCAATTGATATAACAATCGCCAACTTTGCATTTAACCAACTCGCTATATTTTGTGAAACAGATTCTGAGTTTTGTTGTAATACTAGGCTTAACTGCTGCTCTGTTTGCTTGCGCATTGCAATGTAGTTATTAAAAGTAAATAACCCTAGCACCAAAACCAAAATTGAAGAGGCTGCAATAGTCACTTTGGAAGTAAATTTCAACGAGTTAAGCATATACATCCTTTTTATTATTTATCTTTATTATCCATACAGTTTTAGCAAAAATTTAGCAAAATGTCCTAATAAATAAGGCTTGCGACTAGATTATTAGATAAAAATAAGGATAAAGGATTAAAAAAAAAGGCTGTAGGGATTAACTGACTAATATTGAAATAAATTATGACTCGTAATAATTACTTGTGGAACGTTCCTATTAAATATAGCTTTATAAGTGACTGAATACGTATTCAGTCACTTTTGTATAGTCTGTTATTTCCACTTATTTGCTAAGCGAACAACATTTAATCCGTACCATGCTATAAATACATAACACACCAATGGTACAAAAAAGCTTTGTTGTATATTAACTGTGTCAGCTATAAACCCTTGCAGTAATGGCACAAGTGCACCCCCTACAATAGCTAAGCATAACCAACCAGAACCCTTACTAGTCAATGATCCTAGTCGCTCGATAGCAACCGAAAATATAGTCGGGAACATAATTGAGTTAAATAAACCAATTGCCAAAACTGAATATAAAGCGACGTCACCTTGAGTAAAAATTGTGATCAATAATAGCGCAATAATACTAAATGCATTAAATGCGATAGCCTTAGAAGGCGCTATTTTTTGTAATAAAACAGAGCCAATAAAACGCCCTACCATTGCCCCGCCCCAATAATAACTAATAAGTGCGGCCGCGGTATGCTCTTCAAGCCCTGCTATGTGTGCCTCACCAAAGTAATTTACTAAAAAGCTGCCGATGGCAACCTCCCCGCCTACATAACAAAATATAGCAAGTACACCCATAGTTAAGTGCGGTGCTTGAGTTAATGAACGAGATTCTACTGCAGCGTTATTTTCTTCTTTATGGGCTTCAATTTCTGGAAGCTTTATAAAGGCAAATATAATAGCGATAAGCAATAATGCGCCAGCAAGCATTAAGTAAGGAACTTTTACAGACTCAGCAGTTGCAGCAGAAGCGGCTAGACTACCTGCTGTACCAAAAAATAATAAACCACCTACATAAGGCCCAACAGTAGTACCAAGCGCATTAAGTGCTTGTGCCAAATTTAAACGAGAAGAAGCTGTTTTTTCAGGCCCAAGAGCAGCAACATAAGGGTTAGCAGAAACCTGAAGTACCGTTACACCAGCGGCAAGTACGAATAAAGCGCCTAAAAATAGCCAATACTCATGTACTACAACAGCAGGGTAAAACAACATACAGCCAATTGAAGCCACAATTAAACCGGTTAAAATCCCTTTTTTGTAACCAAACTGCTTAACTAAAATACCCGCAGGGATAGAAACAATAAAATAAGCACCAAAAAAGCAAAACTGTACTAGCATCGCTTCAAAAAAGCTTAAATCAAATACACCTTTTAATCGTGGTATTAGTACATCGTTTAAAACAGTAATAAAACCCCATAAAAAAAATAGGGTCGTCATTGCAGTCAGTGGAAACAGGTAATTTTTATTTGGCTGTTCGTTGACCGCGAATGATTGATTTGTATTTATTTCACTCACGTAGTTTTCACTCCATTAACAAGTTGAAAACGATTCTACATGTTTATATATAAATTAGTCAGTGCAACAAAGGAACGTTCCAATTTTATGATTTGCATTGAGTATTGGTCGTATTGATAATACGGTCTATCTCACCACTATTATGGAACTGATAAAGCCCTTCGTTTATGTCATCTAAGACTAAAAGCCATTTAGGTGTAAGCTTACTAATAGCAAAATATAAAGGATTGTATTGCAAAGAAATGCTTTCTTGCTCAATGGAAGAAAGCAAAGATTGCTTTTCAGGTTTAGTTAAAGAAGAGTAAGTCACTGAGAATTTAAGAACTTGAGGGTCGCCTATAATCAAATCAACACGTTTAGCAACCAGAAGCTGAACAAGTTGTAAATCATCAACAGAGGTAATAACTTCAAACTCAGCATTGTCCATCATAGCATCAAACTCAGGCGTATTTTGATACCCTCGAACAACACCAATCTTTTGCCCTTTAAGCGATTTTAAGTTTCCAGTAAAACGGTCTGAATCGCCTTTCCTTTTTAAAAATGCAATTTCGCCACCTTTAAACGAATTTGATAAACCGAGTAATTCTCGACGTGTTTTACCATTAACATAATCGGAGGGGGCTGTATCTTCTATAAAATATTCAGGCATTAATATATCAGCTTTGCCTAGCTCTACATTTCGTACAGCTCTTGCCCAAGGCAAAAATTCTATATATACGCTGTAGCCCTTACTATTTAGTAGAGCTATTGAAAATTGATAAACCCAGCCTTTATTACATAAATTATTACCAATATAAGGAGGCCAATCGAGTGTGGCTAAATGGAGTGTTTGTTTGGGATTTTTCGCTTCATAGAGCACTCCTGATTTGTGGTAATGTCCAGTTAAAACATGTTGAGTACCATTTTGATAATACTCAACTGATGTTTCAGCAAAACAATTACTACTTGTCAGTAATAATATAAAATAAAACCAGCGCATTTTAGAATCTATTTGTGATTAATCATGTTTTTAAGTTTAGTTAGAACTAAACCTTTTGCACTAATAAATCTTAATTAGATGCTTTTTCCCATTTCATTTTATTATTTGTATCGCGCGAGCTTATAATTGTTGTATCGCTGCTCTCAACGCCGCCTAATTTAGCTAATCGATCGTACAAAACAACATTACAGGTAGCCGCTAAGTTCATGCAGCCAATAGTTGGAATATATACCACTTCATCACACCACTTTAAAACGTCTTTTGGTACAGAGCCATCTTCGGGGCCAAATACATAAAATGCATTTTCAGGATGCTTAAACTCAGGAAGTGGCGTTGCCCCTTCAATAAGCTCAATGACAACAACGGTAGCACCCTCTGGTTTTACCGCTTCTAAACTATCAGTTTCGGTTAAAGGGATACGCTCAAGTGCGTTCTTAGTATCGGTATGAAATTTTTTGGCATTTAAGTAACGATTACCGGTAAAAAACACTTGTTTGGCGTCATAACAGCCTGCTGCACGCAATACACCGCCAACATTTGTCGGGCTTTTAGGGTTAATTAAACCAATACTCGCTTTTAACTTATTCATTAATCAGCGTCCTTTGTTGGCCACTCTGCAATGTATAAATCAAAATCATCTAGCTTTACATCACAATCTTTTACTGTTTTGTCTTTTACAGAAATACCTAGCTCATGCATCTTTGTTTTATCGCCACTATTTAATAATGGGTGCCAAGAAGCCAAACCACGACCTTCATGTAAACGACGGTAACTGCAGCTTTGTGGCATAAAAAAGATGTCTTTAAGGTTTTCTTTTGTGAGTTTTACACAAGAAGGAACAAGCGTTTGGCGGTTTTCGTACTCGCTACAACCACAGGTGTTATTATCAAGATACTGGCATACAATATTAGTAAATATTAATTGTTCACCTTCGCGTAACTGATCGGTAGCTGTAAATTCGTCTTCATCTTCGCTATCAATAAACGTATTTAAACAACATTTTCCGCATCCATCACAAATGGCTTCCCATTCGTTTTGACTCATGTCGCTTAAGCTTTTTTTAAGCCAAAATTGTGTATTTGCTAATTGTTGATCAAACATAGTTTACTCGTGCCCCCTAAAGAGCGCGCATTCTACCGTATTGCTGTAAATGGCGCAAAGCCAATACCCTTTCAAAGTACTGGCTTTACGCTACAAATTAACTTTGAGATTTAACCCAACGCTTAATTTTTTCCTCTAAGATTGGCATTGGCAATGCGCCATCAATTAATATTTGCGTATGGAATGCTTTAATATCAAATTTATTACCGAGTTCTTTTTTAGAAAAATCACGTAATTCTTGAATTTTAAATTGCCCTAACTTGTAAGAAAGCGCTTGTCCTGGCCATGCAATATAGCGCTCAACCTCTGCAATTACATCGCTCTTTGCCATAGATGAGTTAGCAAGCATGTAGTCTATACCTTGTTGACGCGTCCACCCTTTTGCATGAAAACCAGTATCAAGCACTAAACGCATTGCGCGTAATTGCTCGTCTGATAAACGCCCGTACCACATATAAGGGTCGGTAAATAAGCCTAGCTCTTTGCCTAAACTTTCTGCGTAAAGCGCCCAACCTTCTGCAAACACAGTGTAACCACCAAATTTACGAAAGTCAGGTAAGCCTTCTATTTCTTGTTGAAGTGCTATTTGAAAGTGATGACCTGGGGCTGCTTCATGAATCGATAAAGTTTCGAGTAAAAATTTAGGCTGCGCTTTTAAGTTATAAGCATTGATATAAAAAATACCAGGGCGAGAACCATCAGGTGCCGGAGATGCGTATGATGCACCTGCTGCCGACTGCGCTCTGTATGCTTCAACTGCTTTTACAACGTAAGGTGCTTTGGGTGCAATGTTAAAAAGTAGAGGCAAACGTGCGTCTATTTTTTTCTTAACGTTTTCATATGCCGCAATTAACTCCTCGGGCGTGTCGTAATAAAATTCATCTGAATCACGTAAATGGTCAAAAAATTCAGAGAGCTCACCTTTAAAGCCTACGGTTTCTTTTACTTTTTTCATTTCGCTTAAAATACGCGACACTTCACTTAATCCAATGTCGTGAATTTCATCTGCAGATAAACTAAGCGTTGTGTTTTTCTTAATTTGGTATTCGTACCAAGCTTTACCGTCTGGTAAGTCACTATAACCAACGCTTTCTCGACTATTAGGAATATACTGATTAGCTAAAAAGTCACTCATGCTTTTATAAGCCGGTACTAAGTGCTGCGTAATCAATTGACGATACTGCGCTGTAATTTTTTGCTTTTGCTGTGCACTAAACGATTCTGGTAATTTTTTAATTGGTCCCCAAAACAGTGAGTCTTCAGCATTTTTAACTACATGAGCCGCAAATTGTGGCTGCAGTTTTTCAGCAAGTGGTTTTGGTAACGTAATACCTAGTTTAATACCTTGTGCCATTGAGCGCTCTACACTGGCAAGCCACTTTACAAAACCTTCGCTGCGCGAGATAAAAGCCGTGTAATCTTCAACTGTATTAAACGGCTGAGCACTTTGACCTGACCCAAAACCTGCAAAGGTGTTATGCGCACCTGCCATTTGGTTAATTGGTAGTAAATAATCAGGAAACAGCATGCCTTCTAATTTAAGTGCAAGGTCGCGCTCTAATATTTCAAAACTTAAAAGCGATTGCCCTGTTAACTGTGCTTTATCTATAAAGTTTAAGCGCTGTTGATATTTTTTATAAAAAGCCGCTTTTTTAGCTCTATTTTCTTTTGAAATCTCAGGCGTAAATTGATCGTTGAACTCGTTACGACCATTATACGTTGCGCTAATGGGGCTATATGTGAGCGATTCATCGTAATACTGTGCAACAAGTACATCGAGTTGTTGCTCTGCCGAAAGCTCTGAAACAATACCTGCCGATGCGTTAACTGTGTT
Source organism: Pseudoalteromonas sp. AS84 (assembly GCF_038900255.1). Classification (NCBI taxonomy): domain Bacteria; kingdom Pseudomonadati; phylum Pseudomonadota; class Gammaproteobacteria; order Alteromonadales; family Pseudoalteromonadaceae; genus Pseudoalteromonas; species Pseudoalteromonas sp. AS84. The sequence continues at coordinate 72,215 of NZ_JBBMQY010000001.1, forward strand.
TAGCTGCGCACTGGTATTAGTGTTTGTACTAAGCCCAGTATTCATACAGCCACTTAAAGCAAACATAACGCCACTGGCAACTAATGCTAATTTAATTGATTTCATGATAATCCTTTTTAATATCGTTTTTTGATTATGCGCATTAAACCGTGCTTAATAAAGTAATTACGATAGATTGCGTTCATCGTATTAAATTTGCACTTTTATCTGAGCTTGTTACATTTCTATTAATTCAAATATGACTTAAAAGAAAAATTAAATGAAAAAACAACTACTCAGCACCTCTATTGCCTTACTTTGCTTAACCACTTTTAATACCCATGCCGTAACATACCTATCGGCTAAAGCCATGGTTGATGTTGAAGATGGCAAACTCATTAAATCGCCCTTGATTACTATTGATGATGGCGTGATCACTAATATTGAACAAAATAAAAAACCAACGCTGGTTAAAGGTGATAAACATATTCAACTACCTGATTTAACCCTTATGCCAGGTTTAATGGATATGCATGTGCATTTAACAAGCGACCCTACGGTTCCACGCAGCGAACGTTTAGGCCAGTCAGTACCGCGTATGGCGATTAAAGCCGCTTATTTTGCTAAAAAAACATTAGAAGCCGGATTTACAACAGTACGTAATGTTGGCGCTGAAGGTTACAGCGTTATAGCGGTACGTGACGGTATAAATGCGGGTGACATAGTTGGCCCTCGTATTTGGGCTGCGGGGCCATCACTTGGAATTACTGGTGGGCACTGTGATAACAACCGACTACCTCCTGAGCTTAAATACACTTCAAGCGGTGTTGCCGACGGTCCGTGGGCTGCCCGTATAAAAGTACGCGAAAACATTAAATACGGGGCAAACGCTATTAAGTTTTGTGCCACAGGTGGCGTATTTTCAAAAGGGACTAAAGTAGGTGCACAGCAGTATTCTTTTGAAGAAATGAAAGCCATTGTTGATGAAGCCCATATGCGAGATTTACCAGTTGCAGCTCATGCACACGGTACAAGCGGGATTAAAACAGCAATTAAAGCAGGTGTTGATAGCGTAGAGCACGCCAGCTTTTTAGATGATGAAGCCATTGCTCTTGCCAAAGAGCATGGAACTTGGCTTTCTATGGATATTTACAATACCGAATACACTCTAACTTATGGCGAGCAAAACGGTGTAGATGAAGAAAACCTCGATAAAGAACGCCAAGTATCTAAAAGGCAACGTGATAGCTTTAGCCGTGCTGTAAAAGCAGGTGTTAAAATGGTATTTGGTACGGATGCAGCAATTTACCCGCACGGAGATAATGCAAAACAGTTTAGCCGCATGGTTGAATTTGGCATGACAGAACTGCAAGCCATTCAAGCATCCACAATTAATAGCGCTAAGTTATTAAAAATGGATGCTCAGTTGGGACAAATTAAAACCGGATTTGTAGCTGATATCATTGCTGTAAAAGCAAACCCTCTTAAAAATATTAAAACCTTAGAGTCAGTCCCCTTTGTAATGAAAGCCGGTGTTGTTTATAAAGATTAATTGTAAACGTTAAGGCGTGTTGACCTTTGAAAATTACAATTCTCTTGTTTAGTAAGGCTAGGATTACTTAGTCTTACTAGCCCTTAATTCACATAAAAGGAACAATATAACCTTATAAAACTTCATCGTTGATTATTAATCATCCAAACAGTTCTATTTAATCAAAAAAAGTGAACTTTTTATTCACTTTAAAAACAATAACCATTATCATTCGCGCAAATTCAATAACGCGAATAGTTATCACTCTATGAAACCGTTTAAGTACTCTCTTATTACTCTTGCTTGTTTAAATGCAAATATGGCATTTGCCCAAAATACTACAGCTGACTCTGATATTGAACGCATCAGCGTATACGAAAAACAAAACCGCGTGGTGATGAGCTCTGGTCTTGCTACTAAATCAGACATGTCTTTAATGGAAACACCTGCACCGGTTGTTATTATTGACCGTGAACTTATTGAATCTCAAGGTGTAGATAGCCTGCAAGATTTAGTTAGAAACGTAAGTGGTTTAACACAAGCAGGTAATAACTACGGTATTGGTGATAACTTAGTAATTCGTGGTTTAGATGCAAACTATACCTACGATGGTATGTATGGTGGTGCGGGCCTGGGTAATACATTTAACCCGACTCGTTCACTTACAAATGTTGAATCTGTTGAGGTTTTAAAAGGCCCAGCAACAGGTTTATATGGCATCGGTAGTGCGGGTGGCGTAATTAACCTAATTGAAAAAAAGCCAGAGTTTGAAGAAAAACACAAAGTATCGGCTGAGCTTGGCCAGTGGGATAGCTATTCATTATCGTTTGATAGCACTAACGCTATAACAGATGATTTGGCCTACCGTGTGATGGCTAAAACAGCGTCAAGTGACGGCTTTCGCGATTTAAAAGAAGATCGCGACGAAATTTATACCTCGCTTAAATACGTGCTTAACGACAGACAAAACATAATGCTTTCTGCAGCATATATAAAAGATGAAATAGCGGTTGATTCTATTGGTCACCCTATTCGTATTTACAACGCAGAAACTGCAAACGGTTTAAGCGCGGGTGAAGTAACCGGTGCCGATTTAGTAAACGATCCGACAGGAAGCGGTGTACAGTTAAGTGATGCACAACGCGACCAGCTAGCTAATTCATTATCTGCATCAGATGGCTTAACGCCATATAGCTTTGGCACAAACGGTATAATTTCGCCAATGGCTGATGCTAACGAAGGTGAGGAGCTGCGTTTTAAATTAACGCATAACTATTACATTACTGACGATTTGTTTTTAAACCAGCAACTACAGTACCGTAACTACACATCAAGTTTTGCGCGCCAAACAGGTGCTTATAACTACGTTTACTCTACTCGTGATGGAATTATTAATAACGACCCTCGTGCTCCATTAGTTGAAGACGGTGTACTTTATCCATATGCAGCACGCCGCCAAGAATACCGCCAAGTAGAAGCAGATGAAAAATCGTGGCAGTACTTTTTAGATTTACGTTATGACTTTATGCTAGGCGACGTAGATAACGAATTACTTGTTAACGCCAACTACGAAGATAGAGATATTCGTTTTAAACAATTCTCAATTTGGGATCAAGATTACGTACTCACAAACGATGCTGGTGATGTAACGTACCAAGGATCATTGCCATATATTTACGATATAAGAGAACCAAATTGGCCATCTGGCAACTTTGATGACTTCGATCCACTTAAAACCAGCGACTACAATAAAAAAGTACAAGCATGGGGTTTAGGCATTCAACATGTTGGTTATCTTACTGAAGAGCTTACAACGCGTATTGGTGTAGCATATAACCGCATTGAGCAAACTTACGAGCACTTTGGTGTAGATGAACGCTATAGCTCAAGCCGTGCAGAGCCAACACCTGAAGCGAGTACATCAGATTCTGGCTTAACGTATAACCTAGGTGCAACATACCAGCCATCTGAAGATTTATCTGTATTTGTAAATCATTCAAAAGGTCGTACTGCGTACAGTGTATTAGGCTCTGTTGCGGGTAATGAAGCAGACAGAGAAGATTCTGAATCAATGAGTAACGATTTAGGTTTTAGATTTAAAGCGTTTGATGATCAATTACTGGCTTCTGTTGTTATATTTGAAAGCTCTCGTACTAATTTAGAATACGCAAATCCACTTTATGATGCGTTAACATCTGGCTCAAATGTGCCTGAAAGCTATTATGATGGTAAAGAAGAAACAACAGGTATTGAACTTGATTTAAACGCTTACTTAAATGATAAATGGAAAGTTAACGTAAACGGTATTTATCAAGATGCACGTGACAAAAGTAATCCTAATAGCAGCAGTTATGATACACGCCAAAAAGGTGTGCCTTACGTAACAGCAAGCACATGGGTAACTTACTACGCAGATATGTTTAACTTACCTGAAGCTGTGAATATAAGTGGTGGTATTACCTTTGTAGACAATAGAAGTACTAATTCGAGTTCGTTCTCGATTCCTGATGGCTATGTACCAAGTTACACGACTTACGATACAGCGGTATCGTACACCACTGATAAATGGCATATGCAGTTAAACTTAAATAACTTGTTTAATAAAAAGTATTACTCAAAAGCTATGTTTTTAGGTGGTATGCCAGGCGAAGAGCGTAATGCAAAACTAAGTTTTAATTACACGCTTTAATAGTTTAGATGATTAAAAAGCACGGTTTGTATTTTTACAAGCCGTGCTTTTTTGCTATGGCTATTTAATTAAATAGTAACCACTATGCGACCGTTAATTTCACCTTTGAGCATATCGTCAAAAATTTCGTTAATATCCTCTAAGCGTTTTTCTTCTATGATTGCTTTTACTTTACCTTGAGCGGCAAATTCCAAGCATTCTTGCAAATCTTTACGCGTACCAACGATAGATCCCACTACTGACACGCCATTAAGCACAGTATCAAAAATAGGAAGCGGCATATCCTCTGGAGGTAACCCCACTAATACACATTTACCACCACGGCGTACACTTTTATAAGCTTGTTCAAACCCAGCTTTTGACACCGCAGTACACACAACGCCATGTGCGCCACCTACTTGTTCAAAAATAGCTTCGCTCGGTACAACTTCTTTAAAGTCGAGGGTTATATCTGCGCCAAGCTCTTTAGCAAGCGCTAGCTTTTCTTTACCTGTATCAACAGCTATTACATTAAAGCCCATTGCTTTAGCGTATTGCACGGCTAAATGCCCAAGACCACCCACACCAACAATCGCTACCCATTGCCCAGGTTTAGCACCGGAAACTTTTAATGCTTTATACGTTGTAACACCTGCGCAAAATAACGGAGCAGCTTCTGAAAATCCAAGACCTTCTGGTATTTTTACAACGTAATCGCCATGCGCTAAACAATACTCTGCATAGCTACCATCTATAGAATAGCCAGTATTGTGCTGCGATAAACACAGTGTTTCTTTACCATCTAAGCAAAACTCACAGTGTCCACAAGCGCTGTAAAGCCAAGGCACACCAACTCTGTCGCCAACTTTTAAGTGCTTAATGTTGCTACCAACTTTGTCAATAACACCGACACCTTCATGCCCTGGTACTAATGGCATTTTTGGCTTTACCGGCCAATCACCATGGCATGCATGTAAATCAGTATGACAAACACCACAGGCAGCTATTTTAACTAAAACGTCGTTTATTCCAACCTCGGGAATTGGCAGATCTGTTATTTGTAATTTACCTTTGTATTCATTATTAATTGCAGCTTTCATAGTCATTCCATCGTATTTGAAAAGATAAAAAAAGGATTTATTTACGTATTGTTGTGTACAACATACCCCAATATAGATGTATAAATATTAATCTAAATCATACTTTAGTCGTTAAAAATAATTTATTAACTGGCTAAGAACTTGCTATCCAAAATGAGCGTGCTAGCATTTACTTTCTGAAATTACTGAAAGTTACTAAGCTATGAGTTTATCCGAAAAGAATTTTGCCTTCGTAATGCATTGTGGTGAGATGGGCAGCCGCTGGGGATTCAATCGTACAATTGGGCAAATGTGTGGTTTGCTGATTATTACTAAAAATCCTATGACAGCAAATGAGATTGCAGATGCGCTTAGTATTTCTCGCGGTAATGTAAGCATGGGTATTAAAGAGTTGCAATCGTGGCAATTAATTAAAGTGCAGCATATTCCTGGCGATCGAAAAGAGTACTACGCCCCTGCTGGTGATATTTGGGATATGGCTAATCGCGTATTTGAAGAACGTAAAAAACGTGAGATTGACCCTACCTTAAGCTTGCTGCGTGATAACCTGTTAGATGAAGCTGTGAACGAGGATGAACTTTATGCCCAAAAACAAATGGGTGAAATTCATAACCTACTTGAAACCGTCACTAAATGGTCATCAGAGCTGCAACGTTTAACGCCAGAGCAACTTAATAAACTGATGAAGCTAGGTTCAGGAATTGGTAAAGTTATTGACTTAAAAGATAAGATATTCAAAAAAGAATAAAGCCGCAATTGCGGCTTTATTTATATGCACGTTTTAAAAATTAGATTTTTGGATAACCAATTCTATCCGACAAATAACCTACGCTAGTAGCGAAGTAATACGAGCGATTCCAGTGCATAAACACTTTGTAGTTATCGTACGCTAAGTACATCCGGCCATTTATATCATCAGGCATAACCAGTGCAGCACGTACGTCTACATTAGGTAAATCAGAACCATCAGCTTTACGAACTCCTAGTGCTTGCCAATCAGCTAATGAGCGCTCTGAGTCATTCCAATATTCTAACCACTGCTTACGTGTTTTAGTACCGCGTACTAAAACGTATTTACTGTCAAAGTTTTCAGGTAATTGGACTTGGCGACCCCACGTAAGAGAGTCGTTCCACCCTTCTTGCTTTAGGTAATTAGCAATTGAGGCAAAAGCATCTTCCTTTGTAGTCCAAATATCTTTGCGACCATCATTATTGTAATCAATCGCATAAGCGTTGAACGATGTAGGCATAAATTGTGTTTGCCCCATAGCACCTGCCCACGACCCTTTAAATTTATCTAAGGTAATGTGGCCCGATTTTAAAATATCCAGTGCAGCCCAAAGCTGGCGTTTATAAAGCGCTTCTCGGCGTCCATCAAAAGCAAGTGTAACAAGTGAAGAAATAACATTGTGACCACCTTGAATGGTGCCAAAGTTACTTTCAAGTCCCCAAAGTGCCACTATAAAACGAGCTTGTACACCAAACTCTTTAGCAACTCGTTCAAGCACATCTTTATTTTCTGCATAGAGTTTGCGGGCGCGGTCAATTTTCCATTGTGGTACACGTTTTGGTAAATAAGTTTCAAGCGTTTCTTTTACTTCTGGCTGGTTTTTATCAGCCGACACCACTTTTTCTTTATACGTTGCTGTTGCAAACGCATCATCAATAAGCTTAGCTTCATAACCTTTAGCTATAGCTTCTTGCTTTAAATTAGTTAAATATGTTTGAAACTCGGCTTGTGTTTTAGCCATTACAGAGCCGCTCAAGCAGACTCCACATAATAAAACGGTCAGTTTTTTAATCACTATCAACTCCATTTTCTTTTCGTAATTGGCTTAGCAAGTTTTCCTCTGGCGGTGGAATTTGTAAATAGAAGCCTTTATCAGGATTTGATAATGCTGCTTTTACAGTTTCTAAATCGGCCCCACCTAAACGTTCACGTTTTGCTAAGTTTATGATCATAACGTAATGAGGTTGACCAAACATGGTCATTAAAGGTTCCGGAACTTTACTAAAATCATCTCTTTTTTCAACAAATAAGAAGGTATCCGCTTTTTTCTTACTTTTATATACAGCAGTGAGCATTATGACCCTATAAATTCTTGCTTAACAATGCCGCACACTATAACATGAGAGTAATAATAAGTTAGAAAATTTAGATTAGAAATTTCAATAAAGGCCTTATTCAGCCTACGTTTATCTAACATTGATTTTTAATCAGACAATTCAATTGAGCGTGTATGTCGGACCAAATTTTTGAGTTAAAAGGGAATCTTTTTACGTTATCAGTTTTGCACCTATATAGTACTGATATAGCCCTTTTAGCAGAACAGTTGTATATAAAAATAGCCCAAGCACCTAGATTTTTTGAGGGTGCTCCTATTGTTGTTAACTTACTTGAAGTTAAAAACAGCCCACTCGATTTTGTGCACTTAAAATCGTTGATTGAACGTATGAGCTTTAATGCGGTTGGTGTGTGTAATGGTTCTGATGAACAACATACCCAAGCTAAAGCGGCTGGTTTATCTGTTTTAAACTATTCACAAGACGTTAAGAGCGAACCTGTTAAACAAGAGGCTAATACGTCTATTGTAGAAAAAACAGTGCATTTGCCGGCTCAGATTATTAGCGGCACCGTTCGTTCTGGCCAACAAGTTTATGCAAAAGACCGTGATTTAATAGTACTTGGTGCAGTAAGTCACGGCGCTGAAGTAATTGCCGATGGTAATGTACATATTTATGGCACGTTACGCGGTCGCGCTATTGCAGGCGCAAAAGGTTTTAAAAAAGCACACATTTTTTGCCAAAAACTTGAAGCCGAATTGGTTTCAATAGATGGTAACTACTGGATCAGTGATTCACTACAAGGTGAACATTGGGGAAATGCGGTGCAAATACAACAAAAAGACGAATCATTAGAAATTTCAGCTTTGGTTAAAGGATAAATCTCATGGCAAAAGTAATTGTCGTTACCTCTGGTAAAGGCGGTGTTGGTAAAACAACATCAAGTGCTGCAATTGGCACAGGCTTAGCGTTAAAAGGCTATAAAACAGTTATTATCGACTTTGATATTGGTTTACGTAACTTAGATTTAATTATGGGTTGTGAACGCCGTGTTGTTTATGACTTTGTAAACGTAATAAATGGTGAGGCAAACCTTAACCAAGCGCTTATTAAAGATAAACGTGTAGATAAATTATTTTTACTACCCGCTTCACAAACTCGTGATAAAGACGCATTAACACGTGAAGGTGTTGAACGCGTACTAAACGAATTAAAAGAAGACTTTGATTACATTGTATGTGATTCACCAGCAGGTATAGAAGCTGGCGCTATGATGGCAATGTACTTTGCTGACGAAGCAATTGTGACAACAAATCCAGAAGTGTCGTCAGTTCGAGATTCGGATCGTATTTTAGGTATTTTACACAGCAAATCAAAACGTGCTGAAGAAGGCCTAGAAAACATTAAAGAACACTTACTATTAACACGCTATAATCCTAGTCGTGTTGAAAAAGGTGAAATGCTATCGGTAGAAGATGTGCAAGATATTCTGTCAATCCCACTATTAGGTGTTATTCCTGAATCGCAAGCGGTATTAAGTGCTTCAAACTCAGGCCAACCTGTTATATTGGATACAGAATCTGATGCAGGCCAAGCTTATTCTGATGCAATTAACCGCTTACTAGGTGAAACCGTCGATTTTCGCTTCTTAGACGTTGAGAAAAAAGGCTTATTTAAACGGATTTTTGGAGGTTAACGTGTCTTTACTTGACTACTTCCGCTCAGAAAAGAAAAACAGTGCGTCACTAGCAAAAGAGCGATTGCAGATCATTGTCGCGCACGAGCGTTCTCAACGAGGAACGCCGGATTACTTACCACAATTAAAACAAGACATTTTAGATGTGATCCGTAAATACGTGAACGTAAGTACCGATGCAGTTCAGGTTCAGTTTGATCAGAACGAAGACGATTTAGCCGTACTTGAGCTAAACGTTACACTACCTGATGAAGAAAAGAAGTAATTGAAGAAAGGGCGCTTTATAAGCGCCCTCTTTATTTTCGCAATAACTTTCTAAATACCTACGTTTTAATCCCCTTCGTGCAACTAAAACTTTTTAACTATGTAACACAAAAACTATAGATAATACCAATTCGCTTAATTAAGTGATCTATTTTGAGGTTCGAAAAACGTGTTGATAGCTAGGCAAAAAAATCGCTATTTAGTTGTTCTAAAAGAGATTTTTTTAACACAGGTAACGACACGTTTAACGCCGCAAAATGATTAAGTATTATTGCGGATTGGTATAAGTATTACACAGTTAAAGAAAACATTTAGCCTTAAGTATCCCATTCTTTTAAAGCGTCTTTAACATAGGTATATCGCCAAGAACTAAGTAAATCTGGCTTTATATGACTCTGCTTTTGCTCATTAGTTAGCTTCCAATTCCAACTAATCAATTGATTTACCTGTTTTTTAGAGGCCATAACGTCTTCAGGTATATTGTGCTCTTTAGCTACTTTAGTGATTTTTTGTTTTATATCTTTTGCTACTTTTTTATAAGTAGGAAAATCAATTAAGCGCTTAAGTACATCAGGATGCTGAGCATCAGGAACCGCTTTGGCAACTTCAATACACTTTATTATATCTACACCAGAGCGATTAACTTCAATTGCTTCAACTCCTGGAATTTGACGTAGAGCGTTTAAACTTGAAGGACCACGTTTGGCAATTTCAGTCATGTTATGTTCTTTTAACACAAAATTAAGCGCCAAATTTTTCTTGATAGCTTTATTTCTTCGCCATACAGCAAGCTCTTTTAACACCGCTAATTCGTGCGGTTTAAGTTGCCATGCATTTTTAATATCTTTATATAAAAGCTCGTCAGGTGTTTGAAATGCACGTTTTTTTGCAATCAATTCACTTTCGTTTATTACAATGTCAAAGAAACCAGCCACATTGATACGGTCGATGATCTGCTCAAAACACGGTAATAAGTAAAAAGTATCAGCAGCAGCGTAGTCTAATTGTTTTTTGGTTAACGGACGTTGCAGCCAGTTAGTGCGTGACTCGCTTTTATCTATTTCAATACCTTGCAGTTCTTTTACCATAAGAGCAAAGCCCATACAGTTACCTTCACCGAGTAACTGCAACGCAAATTGTGTATCAAATAATGGAGCTGGAACGAACCCTGCGTACTTTTGAAAAACTTCAATATCTTCAGAAGGAGAATGCAGTACTTTTAAAACAGCAGGATCTTTAAGTATTTCCCAAAAATCAAATAGTGAAAGTTCAGCTAATGGGTCAATAAGCGCTAAATGCTCACCATCAAAAACTTGGATAAGTGCAACTTCTGGATACAAAGTGCGACGACGCATAAACTCAGTATCAATAGCTAAAATAGGCTTATTTTTTATTTGTTCAACAAAAGTATTAAGTTGATTTTGGGTTTCGATCAATTGGTATTGCACTTAATCTCCTACAATAAAAAAGCCGACATATGTCGGCTTTTTTATAGGTTGCTAATCTTTCAAGGCTCTTCGGAGTATCTTACCTACGTTAGTTTTAGGTAACTCATCCCTAAACTCTACCAGTTTGGGGACCTTGTAATTAGTTAAATTATCACGACAGTGACTTATTATATCTTTTTCAGTTAAAGAAGGGTCTTTTTTCACAACAAAAACTTTAACTTGTTCACCACTTACATCGTGAGGAATACCAATAGCTGCTACTTCAAGCACACCTTCGTGCATAGCCACTACTTCTTCAATCTCATTAGGGAAAACATTAAAGCCAGATACAATGATCATGTCTTTTTTACGATCTACAATAAAGAAGAAACCTTCGTCATCATAAGTCGCAATATCACCTGTAGCAAACCAGCCATCTTTTAAACATTCAGCTGTTGCATCTGGTCGTTTGTAATAACCAACCATTACTTGCGGGCCTTTCACACACATTTCACCTGGTTCGCCTTTAGCGGCTTCTTCACCGTTATCAAGTATTAGCTTAATATCAGTATTAGGTGCAGGTAAACCAATAGAACCATTATATGCTTTCAAATCAAAAGGACTAATAGTTACTAAAGGAGAACATTCTGTAAGGCCATAACCTTCCATCAGTTTTGACCCCGTCACTTTTTGCCATTTTTCAGCAACAGGACGTTGAACGGCCATACCGCCACCCAAAGACATTTTTAAATGGCTAAAATCAAGTTCAGCAAAACCTGGTGTGTTTAATAAACCATTAAATAATGTATTAACACCGGTAATAGCTGTGAAATTGTGTTGACCCAGCTCTTTAACAAACCCTGGCATATCTCGTGGGTTTGTAATTAATATGTTTAAACCGCCGTACTTCATAAACGTTAGGCAGTTAGCTGTTAAAGCAAATATATGATAAAGAGGCAGTGCAGTAACAACAACTTCTTCACCACGGTTTAACACTTTGTCTAAACAACCTGAAACTTGCTCAAGGTTACCAACCATATTGCCATGGCTCAGCATTGCCCCTTTAGATACACCTGTTGTACCACCGGTGTACTGTAAAAAAGCAAGATCAGATAAGCTCATTTCAGGACGTGTATATTTAGCTTCATCTGCTGCTAAAACGTCTGAAAATTTAATTGTGTTAGGCAAGTTGAACTTTGGCACCATTTTTTTAATGTGCTTCACAACAAAATTAACTATGTGCTTTTTAAGCCCGCCTACCATGTCGCCTACTTGCGTTACTACAATATGTTTAACATCAGTATGGGCAAGTGACTTTTCAAGTGTGTCAGCAAAGTTTGCTAGGATGAAAATAGCAGTAGTGTCAGAGTCTTTTAGCTGATGCTCTAATTCACGCACAGTGTAGAGAGGGTTAACATTAACAACGACACAACCTGCACGTAAAACACCTAAAATTGTGACTGGTGTTTGTAGTAAGTTAGGCATCATTACGGCAACTTTGTCGCCTTTTTTGAGACCTAAGTCATTTTGAATATAGGAAGCAACTTTTTTTGTTGCTGTATCTATTTCATCGTAAGACATCGTTTTACCCATATTCGTAAATGCAGGTAAATCGGTGTAGTCACTAAAACTTTTTTCGAACACTTCGAGTAACGAGTTGTAATGCTCAGGATCGATTGTTTCAGGCATACCCTTTGGGTAGCGCTTAAGCCAGATTTTTTCCACTCTTAGCCCCTGTTTATAATTATATTTTTATTAACCTTAATCTAAGTAAGGCGCTTTAACAATTGAGCAAATACTCTAATGCAGGAATAATCCCACATTTAACACATATTTACAATTAACATGCACCATTTTGCAGCATAAAGTCTTGAATATGCTCAAAACAGTGTTCACTGCTTTGCATGTGGCAATGATGCCCACCATCTACATTAATGACCTTCAAGCTATTGTAATAACTAATATACTTTGCCAAATTTTGTTTTACAAACGAATAACCTTCGTTACCTAAAATTAATTGACATGGTGCAATTAAATCTTTTATTGCACCAATACATTGCGCTTCATCAAACCTAAAACCTGAGTGATTTTTGAGCTTTGGATCTGTTGTTAGCGCAAAACCATCTGAAACCTGTTTAATATTTCGTTGCATTAAGAGCTTAATAAGCTCGCTATTCAAATCGGTTGTTTGAGCACGAGCTTCATAAATAGGTTCTTTCGACTTATAAATTCTCGACTTTTTATTTTTTAAACTCGCTCTATTTAGTACTGCACTTTGTAACTGTTCACACACACCTTCACTGGGGGTTGTAACACAACCAATTCCCTCAATAAAGGTAACAGACTCTACATAATCGCTAAAGCAGCTAGCAAAAAGTCCTGCAACCATAGCGCCCATGGAATGACCTACTAAATGTACTTTTTTAACACCAAGGGCATTTATAAGTTGGTACACATCATCAATATAATCAACAAAATAATAGTGTGCATCATCACTTCGCCAAGATGATAAACCGTGCCCGACAAAGTCAATACAGTACCACGTATGCTTTGGGTTAACGTTGTTTAACATTGGCATAAAGCTATGGCAGTTGTCTAACCACCCATGCAATGCTATTACTATTTCGTTCCCTGAACCTACTTTTAAACCATGGATATTTAAATTATTGGTTTCAATATTAAATGGCTGCACGGTAAGTCCTTTATTAATTTAGAGCATCATTATTTATAGCATACAAGTTGTCAGACCACTAACTTAGAAAATGGTGCCAAATTCACGATTTAATTATCTTCGTGATGAAAAAAGAAGCAAAGCATAATAATTAAACATAACATTATTAATAACTTAAACTAAAAACAACAAATTAACCGTTTTTAACAAGCTTACTCTGTATGTATTTTGAACAATTTAAAAGTGGCGGCATTGTATATACTTAACTTATAACTAGTATAATTTAAATAAATAGAACTAACAGCGTTAACTATAATTCTATGTATATAAAATCAAAGTATAAATTATAAATATCTCAGATATTCATTTATTTATCATCCTATCTGTATACAATATCAGCGGCTATTAAATAAGGTACACTCATAAGGTACAACCATGAAAAAACAGATCAGCTTATTGGCACTTTTATGCACCGCTTCTGGTGCTTACGCAGAATCAGCACCTAAAAATGTAATTTATATGATTGGTGACGGCATGGGTCCGGCTTACACCACGGCTTATCGCTATTTTAAAGATGACCCTGCAACAAAAGAAGTAGAAGGCACGGTTTTTGACACTATTTTAAAAGGCATGGCTCACACCTACCCTGATGACCATACTTATGTAACAGACAGCGCTGCGGGTGCTACAGCGCTTAGTAGCGGCCATAAAAGTTATAATGGTGCAGTTGCTGTAGATACAGATAAAAAGCCAGTTAAAACCATGCTTGAAATGGCAAAAGAGCGCGGTATGACAACAGCGCTTGTTGTAACGTCACAAATAAACCATGCAACACCTGCTAGCTTTACAGCTCACAATGAATCTCGTTACAACTACGATGATATTGCCAACGATTATATTGATAATAAGATTGCTGGTAAATTACCTGTTGATTTAATGCTAGGTGGCGGTACTAAATATTTTATTCGTGACGACCGTAATTTAGTTGAAGAATTTAAAGCGGCAGGTTACCAATACGGTGACGATATTAATAATCTGGGACAAATTACACAAATACCTGCCATAGGTTTGTATGCAAGCAAAGGCTTACCATTTGCCCTTGATATGAACCCAACTCGCCTTACTCAGTTAACATCTAAAGCGCTTGGTTTACTAGATAACCAGAACGAAGAAGGCTTTTTTGTGATGATTGAGGGCAGCCAAATTGATTGGTGTGGTCACTCTAACGATATAGCGTGTGCGATGGCTGAAATGGACGACTTTGCTAAATCAATCGAAAAAGCAAAAGCGTACGTTGATAAAAATAAAGATACTATACTTGTAGTTACAGCCGATCACTCAACGGGCGGCTTAACTATTGGTTCGCACGGCCAATTTAAATGGGAAACAGACGTAATTAAAGGTGTTAAGGCAACGGCTAGTAAGTTAACAGACAAACTTATGGAGTCTAAAGACTTAAAACCAGTATGGACTGCTAACACCAATATTGAATTTACAACTGAAAACCAAATCAAACTTGAACAAGCTAAAAAAATGGGCGAAAAAGCGCTTAATTTAGCTGTTAAAAGTATTATTAGTGATGCAAGCTTTACTGGCTGGACAACTGGCGGACACACCGCTGTAGACGTTCAAGTATTTGCCTATGGCAAAGGCAGTGAGCAATTTATCGGCTCACAAAATAATACTGATATTGCAGATAAGCTGATTGGCTTTATTGAGCAGTAAGTTTCACCTCGTTTTGAACACAAAAAGCCCGAACACATGTTCGGGCTTTTTATTGAATTTTATCGCTGTATTTATCTAAAACGCTCAATTAGGCTTTAAGCATATATATCAACGCCAATTAAATTTTGTACTTCGGCTCTGCGTTCTAAATTAGCAAATTCAGTATAAGTAGAAATCGCTTTACTTACTTGAGCTGTCGGTTGGTCGTAAATTGTTTGGCTGTATTCATTGCTTTTACCACTACTTTTAAAAAGTTGATTAGCTAGTTCGACGCCCTCGACACTGCTTTTTACATAATCGGTATTCGTTTTTTGAGCAGCCGGCTGGTCTAATAAACTCTGTGGTTTATTAGTAACAACTTTAGTAGGGCTAACCCTACCCGGAATATCTCCGGTAAAAAAACCTGAACCAATAGGCAGCGTCATTACGCGTCTCCAACCTTAATATTGCATAAAATTATGATTTAAAAACAACCAATTTGCAAATAATATGATTACTCACGCCCTGGTAGCTTTTTCCACGTTACCGTATCTCGCACATATTTAGGTTGAGCATCACTCGCTTTTACAACGTCACCCGCTAAAAGCGCGGCTTCAACATGCGCTAACATATAACGCGCATCAGGCAATGTAATATCAGTATTAATTGTCACGTTTTCAAAGTCATTTAGCGCATCAGGATAGGTTTTAAAGCCCGTGCCCACAGCTACAGATGGCTCAGTGGTCGCTATATAGTCATTATTTAGTAAATCAGGTTTTATAACGCACTCTTGGTTAACTAAAAGCATTAGATTATTTTGCACTTGGTAATGTGCAAAGTATATCTCCCCCATGCGGGCATCTATGCTTGGGTAAACACTAAGGCTACCGTTTTGTTCAAACGCTTGTTGCGCCATAATAGCCAAAGTAGACACACCTACAAGCGGCAAATTAGTTGAATACGCTAAACCTTGCGCTATAGCTACACTAATACGTACACCAGTAAAACTGCCCGGGCCTTGCCCAAAACCAATGACATCTAAGTCTTTTAATTTACAGTTTGCTTTAGTTAATAGCTCATCCACAAGTGGAAGTATTTTTTGGCTATGTTGCTGCGGACATTCTTCAAAATGATGAAACGTTTGGCCCTGAAAATGTAAAACAATTGAAAGTGCTTCTGTTGAAGCATCAAGGGCAAGAATATTACTTTTGATCATTTTAGTACTCTAGTTAATTTGTTTTAAAAATGTATTGGCATCTTCTAAGCTTCGCGTGCGGCGCATCGGCGGTAAGCTTTTCAAAAATACTTGGCCATATTGGCGTGTAACTAAGCGATTATCGCATATTACAAGTACGCCTTTGTCTTTACTATCTCGAATTAAACGCCCTACACCTTGTTTTAGCGCAATAACAGCCTGCGGTAATTGTATGTGTGAAAAAGGGTCTTTTCCCTGCATTTGGCAATCTTGCATTTTAGCTTGTAGCAATGGATCGTCAGGAGCTGCAAATGGCAATTTGTCTATAATAACACAGCTTAACGTGCTGCCGCGTACATCAACGCCTTCCCAAAAAGAAGCCGTGCCGAGTAATACCGCATTACCATGGCGGGTAAATTTCTCTAAAATAATACGCTTAGACATTTGCCCCTGCATATAAACTGGGTAGTCTATTTGTGTAGTGAGCCCTTCGGCCACCAAGTGCATCATTCGATAGCTCGTAAATAATACAAAACAACGCCCTTGTGCTGATTTTATAAGCTCAAGCGTGAGTTTTACAATTGCGTGCGGCATATTATCAGCGTGCGATTCGGGTAAGTAACGCGGTAAACACAGCAGCGCCTGATTAGGGTAATCAAACGGACTATCTACCATCATGCTTTGCTTTGGTTTTAAACCAAGGCTTGCATTAAAGTGCTCTAGTTTGTTGTCGACCGAAAGTGTTGCCGATGTAAATACAAAGCCTGCGCCTGTGTCTTGCATCATTTGAGCAAATTTAGCGGATACATTTAATGGTGTTATATTAATAGTTAAATAACGGCGCGTTGTTTCATACCAGTAACTAAAACCAGTTTGAGCCGTATCAAAAACCCGTTCTAACTGCCCTTTAAATGCCAATGCTCGCTCAAACGGGTGCTCTATTTTATCGCTTCTATCCAAACAAAGTTTGAGTACTTGATAGACAAAGTCTAAATCACTAATGACGCGGTGGAGCGCCGCACATATTTGTTTATCGCTTAGCTTTTCTCGCCAATCGCCTCTACTGCCATCAACACCAAACTGCAATCGTAAATCAGCAACGCTCGTCTCAAGCTTATTTAAACTTTTACCAAGTTGTAGCATATCGGGTATTTCGGCTCTATATATAGCACGTAAATCATTGATTAAATCCACCAGCTTTTTAGTGCTTACACTCTCACCAAAATAATCACTGGCAATTTCACTTAACTGATGCGCTTCATCAAATATATAAGCATCTGCTTTTGGCATTAGCTCAGCAAAGCCACTTTCTTTTACAGCCATGTCGGCAAAAAACAAATGATGGTTAATAACAACCACATCGGCATCGGCCGCAGTTAAACGTGCTTTGCGTATATAGCAGCTTTGAAAATCTGGGCATTCTTTGCCTAAGCAGTTATCAGCTGTTGAATTTACATAAGGTAGTACTTTGGCATCATCCTCTATACCAATACAATCGGCCAAATCGCCTGACTGTGTTTCGCTTGCAAACTTAGCTACCATAGCTAGTTGATGCATTACGTCGGAGTCGTCAGTAGGTACATGCGCAACATGCTGATTAAGTCGATAGGTACATAGGTAATTGGCACGCCCTTTTAATAAGGCGGTTTTTTTTGAAGCACTTAAAGCTTTAACTAGTTGAGGTAAATCGCGGTGGTATAACTGTTCTTGTAAGGCTTTTGAGCCTGTCGATATTATCGTTCGGCCTTTTGATTTAAGTGCAGGAGCTAAATAGGCAAACGTTTTACCCGTACCCGTGCCTGCCTCAACGACCAATTGCGAACTGTTTTTTAATGCATCTGCAACAGCTACTGCCATATCAATTTGTGGTTGCCGAGGCGTATATCCATCTAACGATAACGCCAAAGGTCCGGTTGCACTAAACAGCTGTTTGATAATACCAATCACTTTAAAATAAATAATAGCGGGATTTTACGTAAGCAAAGCATTAAGGGCAAGCAATTACAAAACCCACTTTTATTTTGTAGGTTAACACGGCTTTATTTTCCGACTCTAGAGAGTAATTTATTATTCAATTTTACAATATATCCTGTATTTATAACGTACATTTAATTTAATAATGACAATATTTACAAAGCCACATTTCTTATTAACCATTACTGAAAATAATCCTTATTTAAAGCTATATAAAGGCATAAATACTGTGACTCTCAAATATTACAGGAGTACCATACGCGGGTTTATAATCCTCCTTTTTGTGTGTCGTTTAAAAAATAGTTAAGGTTAATCAATGAATGCTTGGTACCTCATTTGTTTTCTCTCTGCAATTGCAATATTTATAGCCTTTGCAAACCAGTACATCCTCAAAATGCAAACTACCATTGCCATTACAACCGGCTCTGTGGTTATTTCTTTATTACTGATCATTGCCGTTAAATTATTAGGCGATCAGAACGCATTAGCAATGACCCAAATTGTTTCCAGTATTAATTTTAACGAGTTGCTACTTAAGGGCATGTTGGGTTTTTTACTCTACGCGGGTGCGCTTGAAATAAACCTACTAGCCCTGCGTAAGCAGCGATGGGAAATTACTGCATTGGTATTATTTTCAACCATCGTGTCCACATTTATAGTGGGTTATTTAAGCTTTTATTTATTCCCCGTTTTTGGTTTTGATGTTCCTTTTATTTATTGTTTATTGTTTGGCGCGCTTATTAGTCCAACCGACCCTATCGCTGTACTTGCTATTATTAAACAAATGCGAGCGCCAGAAGGTATATCGGTTCAAGTAGAAGGTGAGTCGCTATTTAACGACGGTATTGGTTTAGTAATATTTACCACTATATTTTCTGTTGCTTTTTATGGCACAGATGCACAATTTGGTGACATAGCAGAGCTATTCTTTGTTGATGCAATAGGGGGCATTGCGTTTGGTTTAGTCATTGCATTAGTTGGCCACTTTTTAATTATTAATAGCCGCGATGTAAATATTCGCCTATTAATTACCTTAACTATCCCAACTGCAGGTTTTGCTGCAGCAAATATTTGGGAAATATCTGGCGCACTTGCCATGGTAACGAGCGGCATATTAATGGGTAATATTACCCGCACCAAAGCAACCGAGCGCACGGGGCCTGAAGACACTCGTTACGTAAAAGATTTTTGGCATGCAACCGACAGCTTTTTAAATGCCCTACTGTTTTTAATAATTGGTATGTTGATAGTCACTATGCCAATTACCCTTGGCGAAATTGGTTTAGGTTTATTAATGGTGCCGGCTGTATTACTTGCACGCTTTATAAGTGTAGGCGCACCATTTGTAATTTTTAAACACTTTAGAACTTACGATAAACACAGTGTTAAAATTTTGACCTGGGGTGGACTACGTGGTGGCCTTGCTCTGGCAATGGCAGCAGCAATCCCACGCGAGCAAGTTTTTGTAGGCGGCTCTGACCTACATAACCTAATAGTAATTGTTACTTACGTAGTGGTTATATTTTCTATTATCGTACAAGGCTTAACTATTTCGCCGCTTATTCAAAGCAGCATTAAGTCAGCTGAGCAAGCAAAGTAATAAATGCTTTACCTGCAACACATTCAGTAACCAAGTTATTAAAAAAATCACTTGGTTACTGTTACTCACGTGTTACAAAAACACTTTAAAGTTCTACAAATTGTTATCCTTTTTATTTATCTGCTTTGTTTAAATTAATCCGCTTGAAATGCAAATGAAAACAATTATAATTTTGGCTTTTCCTCTACAGGGCTTTTCGATGTCCATAAATAATTCTCACATGTTTCTAAATTTGGTTTCTCTGGGCAAACGACAATTTCAATGTTTTTTTATGCTTTTTATAATGGTCATGGCAAGCTTTAGTGTTTCAGCCTCGCCTAATGAGCAAACAAAAATAAAACAAATTGCACAGCTTGCAGAGTATGTAGGTGTTGATTACGTGGCAGCTGTTGGGAATGGTAAAATACTCGACCCTGACGAATATCAAGAAATGACTGAATTTTCGAACGTCATTATTGACCAAGCTGGACAGCTATCAAGCCAAACAAATGAGTTTGGTACAGTAAAGGCACAAGCTAAAGCCCTGCATTCAGCAATTGCCAATAAAGCAAGTGTTGCCGATGTACGTGCAACAAGCTCAGCGCTTCGTGAGTCGCTACTTACCTTTATGCCGCAACTATCGTTACCTACGTCACTTCTTCCCGTTGAGCAAACCAAAGCGCTTTTTGCTGCTAACTGTTCAATGTGTCACGGCCCAAGTGGTCAAGGCGACGGCCCGCTTGCAAAAGACTTATCGCCAGAGCCTACTAATTTTACCGACGAAGAGCGCGCAACTAACCGCTCATTAATGGGTTTGTTTGACGCTGTTAGTAACGGTATTAACGACACGCCAATGGTTGCTTTTACTCAATTTAATGAACAACAACGTTGGTCTTTAGCTTTTTATGTAGGTAGCTTGGCATTTAAAGATGTTCAAAAACCACAAAATCTAGAGCAAAACATTACCGCTTCGAAGATTGTAAACTTAAACCCTGCACAATTATCGGCAGGTCAAAGTGAAGCACAAGCACATTACGTTAAATGGCTTCGTGGTAATCCAGAGCAACTATTTACCGGTAAAAAGAATCCGATAACGGTTACTCGCACACAGTTGCTTGCAGCGCAAGCCGCGCATGCTAAAGGCAATTACTCACAAGCAAGTGATTTAGCAATTAGCGCTTACCTAGATGGCTTTGAGCTTGTTGAAAACAACTTAAATGCCTACGACGAAACACTGCGTAAAAACATCGAAGTACAACTGATGAACCTGCGCCAAACATTTAAAAACGAGAAAGATACAGCCATCGTTGGCGAAAAAGTAAGTGCAGCGCTAGCTCAACTCGCTAAAGCAGATAGCATGCTAAACGAAACCAAACTAACTGATGGTGCACTCCTCTCAGCGAGTTTAGTTATATTACTACGCGAAGGCCTAGAAGCACTCCTCGTTATTATTGCCCTTATGACCGTACTTATTAAAACGAAACGCCAAGACGCACTTAAATATGTACATGTTGGTTGGGTAACCGCACTTCTTGCAGGTGGCTTAACGTGGGCTGCGGCGCAAACATTAATAGAAATAAGTGGTGCAAGTCGCGAAGTTATGGAAGGTGCTGGTGCATTGTTTGCCGCTGTAATTTTACTGTATGTTGGCGTATGGATGCACAGTAAAACCAGTGCGCAGCAATGGCAAAAATACATCAAAGACAATATAGATAAGCGTCTTGAGTCGGGTACATTATGGGGTTTAGCAGGGCTTTCGTTTATAGCCGTATACCGAGAAGTCTTTGAAACTGTATTGTTCTATCAGTCTTTATTAACGCAAAGCTCGCCTGCCCAATATTCATCTATTGCTTCGGGTTTTGCCGTCGGTGTAGCAATACTGGCTATTATTACGTGGGTATTAATTAAGTACTCAATTAGATTACCGGTTGCTAAGTTTTTTGCCATTACCACTTACCTATTATTTGCACTCTCGTTTGTGCTTATGGGCAAAGCAGTTATTGCACTGCAAGAGGCCGATATAATAGGTATTACTCCGCTACCAATGAGCTTTGATATTGCATGGCTTGGTATAAAGTCAACATGGCAAGGTATTGTGGCTCAAGTATGTGTGTTCGCTATATTTAGCTTTTATATATTTAAAAGCAAAAACCAAGAGTAATGCCTATCTGCTTAAGAGTTTAAGCTAATTGGCATAAGCAAAATACATAGTAAAAAGGCCCGCAAGGGCCTTTTTGAGTTGATTGCTTATGTATTTAGTAAAGTTGGTATTATCAAGCCCAGGTATCTAAATGGGGGTTTTCGTCATCATCTAGGTTAGACTTTTTTTTATTATTTTGATCATCAAGCATATTGAGCTTTTTCTTTTTTTGTAACTCACGCCTTTTTTTATTCTCTAATTCAACTTTTTCAGCGGCAGCCCCACTTTGCACACCCGCAATATGAAAAGCACTTTTTGACTCAACTTCTAGCCTAGTTATTCTTCCTAAATAAGGGATCATAATATCCATAAGTACTTCCTTATTTTTTCATTTTATTCATTAACCACTTGGTTTGAGTGATAAACAACCAATTGTTGGCGAAAATTGCGCTTATTATCTTAATATTATCGACAGTTATAACATATGCTTTAATTAAGCTAAAAAAAACTTGCCATAATATAGCTGTTTATGTTTTTATGAATGCGAAATTTATTTAAACAGATAACAACTTCACGTTAAAAAAATAACGGGCAGTTATATAGGATAAAAAATGCGCTTAAACCTGACAACAGTACATCATCACCACCATTCACCGGAATAACCTGTCAGGTCTTTCGCTGAGAGGTTATTCCTAAAAGGAACCTCTGGCGATTCAAATAACATTGATTCATTTTCGCCCTGAGGTTCCCCTCGGGGTTTTTAGTTTTTAAATTAAAGGAAAATGAATAATGAACAATAGTAATCGTCTACGTATCGCCATCCAAAAAGGCGGCCGCCTATCTAAAGATTGTCAAGATCTGCTTAAACAGTTAGGTGTTAAACTTAACCTTCGTGAACAACGCTTAATTGCACACTCAACTAATATGCCAATTGACGTACTACGTGTGCGCGATGACGACATTCCGGGTTTAGTAATGGACGGTGTATGTGACCTAGGCATAGTTGGCGAAAACGTACTAGTAGAAGTTCAAGCAGAACGTGAACGACAAGGTGTTCCAAGTGAAGTAACCAAACTTTCAAAACTAGACTTTGGTTACTGTCGTCTTGCACTTGCATGGCCACAAGAGCTTGGCGCTCGCGATAAGAGCTGGTTTGAAGGCAAACGTATTGCGACTACCTACCCAGAAATCTTAACTCAGTGGTTAAAGCGCGAAGGCATTAACGCAAGTACTGTAATGCTTACTGGTTCTGTCGAAGTAGCACCGCGTGCGGGTTTATCTGATGCAATTTGTGATTTAGTATCTACTGGCGCAACACTTGAAGCTAACGGCTTGATTCAAGGCGAAACAATTTTAGAATCAAACGCGTGTTTAATTCAAAATAAAGATCTTCAAGATGCTGACAAACTAGCACTAATCAATAAGCTTATGCCGCGCCTACGTGGTGTTAGACAAGCTAAAGAAAGCAAATACATCATGCTACACGCACCAAAAAACAAACTTGATGAAATTTGTGAAATTTTACCTGGTTCTGGTCAACCTACTCTACTTGCCCTTGCTGGTAACGATGAATACGTAGCACTTCACATGGTAAGCAGCGAAACATTATTTTGGGAAACGATGGAGCAGTTAAAAGCCTTAGGCGCTAACTCTATTTTAGTTATGCCAATTGAAAAAATGATGGAGTAAGTGCCATGCTTCGTTGGAATGAGGAATCTTCACAAGTACAAGCAGCGGCGCTAATGCGCCCTGCAGTTTCTGCCAGTGCCAAGGTTGAAGCTATATGCAAAACTATTTTAGCTAACGTAAAAGAGCAAGGCGATGAAGCCTTACTTAGCATGGCTAAAGAGTTTGATAATAGATCTAACCCTCGCTTATGTGTTCCGCTTGATGAAATTAACGCATCAGAGCAAGCACTGAGTGCAGAGCTTAAATACGCAATTGATACCGCTTATGCAAACGTTAAACGTTTTCACGAAGCGCAATTGCCAAAAGATATTAAATTATCGACCCAACCAGGCGTTGTATGTGAACTGAAATATCAAGCCATCGAAGCAGTCGGTATTTATGTACCCGGTGGCAGTGCTCCACTGCCATCGTCGGTTATTATGCAGGGTGTATTAGCGCAGTTAAGCGGCGCAAAAACCGTTGTACTTGCTACACCAGTACAAGGTGATAAAGCGATTAACCCTGCTATTTTATATGCAGCTAAGTTATGTGGCATTACTACTTTAATAGAAAGTGGTGGCGCAGGCGCAATTGCAGCAATGGCTTATGGCACCGAATCGGTTCCTAAAGTGAACAAAATATTTGGCCCAGGTAATAGCTTTGTAACAATGGCTAAACAGCTCGTTGCGCAAACTATTCCAGGTATGGCAATTGATATGCCAGCAGGCCCATCTGAAGTATTAGTTATTGCAGATGAACGTGCAAACCCAGAATTTATAGCCGCCGATTTACTCTCACAAGCAGAGCACGGCGGCGACTCGCAAGTTATTTTATTATGTAACAGCGAGAGTATTATAGAACAAACTCAGCTGGCACTTACACGCCAGTTAGCTAACTTAAGCCGCAAAGAAACAGCCGAGCAAGCGCTCGCTAATTCTTCACTTATTTTGGTTGATTCAGTTGCGCAAGCATTTGATGTATCGGCGCAATACGGCCCAGAGCACTTAATTTTACAACTAGGCGATGCAACACCATACCTAGATAAAGTTAAAAACGCAGGCTCAGTATTTGTAGGTGACTACACGCCAGAATCAGCGGGCGATTACGCATCGGGAACTAACCACGTGTTACCAACATATGGTTACAGTGCAACATACTCGAGCTTAAACTTACTTGATTTTTTTCGTACATACACAGTGCAAACAATTACCAAAAGTGGTTTAACGCAGCTTTCAAAAGCTATTTTACCACTTGCAGATGCAGAAGGCCTTGATGCCCACGCTAATGCGGTTTCAATTCGTTTAGAGGCAATTAAAAATGAGCAATGAGAGCGCACAAGCGTCTAGCTTATTACCTAAAAATATTGCAGCCCTTGCTGCATACAGCTCTGCAAAAAGTGAAAAGCTAACCGGTACTACGTGGCTAAATGCTAACGAAAGCCCGTATGCCAAAAATCTTGAACTAAGTATTGAAGATTTAAATCGCTACCCCGATCCACAACCGCAACTGGTTATTGACAGGTATGCCGCTTATACAGAGCTTGCAAGTGAAAATGTATTAATGACCCGCGGCGCAGATGAAGGCATTGAGCTTTTAGTACGCACATACTGTGAACCAGCTAAAGATAGTATTGCGCTATTTTTACCAACCTACGGTATGTACAAAGTAACCGCCGATACACACAACGTTGGTATTAACGCGCTTACCCAAGAATTATTATTAAGTGGCAGTGCTTGTGAAATAGTCGCAGCTGTTGGCAACTCAAAACTGGTATTTATTTGTAACCCAAATAATCCAACGGGCAGCTTAACGCCACTAGATAAAGTGAAAGCGATTGCAACAGCACTTGCAGGTAAGGCATTAGTTATTGTTGATGAAGCCTATATAGAGTTTTGTCCAGAGCAAAGCGCCACTAAGCTTATTAATGAGTTTAGTAATGTAGTGGTTTTACGTACGCTCTCAAAAGCCTTTGCGCTAGCAGGCCTTAGAACAGGCTTTACGCTTGCACAAGCAAGCGTTCTTGCGCCAATTCGTAAAGTGATTGCGCCGTATCCAGTATCGGGCGTAGTAGCAAGTATTGCAGCGCAAGCAATTGCACCCGATGCAATTACATCGATGCGCCGTCAAGTGACTATTTTAAATAGCTTAAAAGCTAAGTTGGTAGATTGGCTGAACGCCTCCCCTGCCGCATTAAAAATTCTCACTGGTGAAGGTAACTTTGTTACTTTAAAATTAGCCGATAAAAACTACTTTAAAATTGCACTTGAGCAAGGTTTGGTTATGCGCGCTTTTACGCTATACGGTGAAGACGACTGGCTACGAATTTCAATTGGCAGTGAACAAGAACTTGAACAAGTAAAAATTTGGTTAGATGGCTTACAAACGCCGGCTGCCACAGCATCTTTAGCAGGAAACGAAGTATCATGAGTAACCCCTATTTATTTATCGACCGCGACGGCACTATTATTGAAGAGCCAATTACCGACAAACAGGTAGATAGCCTTGAAAAGCTAGCATTTTTACCTGGCGTTATACCTGCGTTATTACAATTACAAGCTGCAGGTTACCGTTTAGTGATGGTATCTAACCAAGATGGTTTGGGCACAGACAGCTTCCCGACTGCTGACTTTGATATAGCACAAGATAAGATGATGGACATAATGCAAAGCCAAGGCATTAGCTTTGACGAAGTATTAATTTGCCCACACTTTAACGAGCAAAACTGTGATTGCCGTAAACCTAAAACTGGTTTACTTACCGAGCTTATGCGCTCAGGCAAAGTAGATTTAGCACGCTCTTTTGTTATTGGCGACCGTGAAACTGATATTGGCCTTGCGCAAAACTTATGTTGTGAAGGTATTTTATACGACGGAGATTGGAGTGCGATAGTGACTAAATTGACCACCGCAAACCGCGAAGGTCGTGTTACACGCAATACTAAAGAAACCCAAATTGATGTGGCAATAAACCTAGATCAAACTAAAAATGGCAGCATAGACACCGGACTTGGCTTTTTTGATCACATGCTTGATCAAATTCGTACGCACGCAAACATTGGCTTAAACATTAAAGCCAAAGGCGATTTACACATAGACGAGCACCACCTTGTTGAAGACATTGGTATTGCTCTTGGTGTCGCACTTAAACAAGCGCTTGGCACTAAATCGCAAATTGCACGCTATGGTTTTGCGCTTCCTATGGATGAGTGTAAAGCTGAAGCACAAATTGATTTATCGGGACGTGCATCATTTGTATTAAACGCTAACTTTAGTCGCGAAAAAGCAGGCGATTTAGACGTACAAATGGTTGAGCACTTTTTCAAAAGCTTAAGTGATAATGCCGCTATTAGCCTTATTTTATCGGTAAGCGACGGTAACTGTCATCACCAAGTTGAAGGCTTATTTAAAGCATTTTCACGTGCTCTTCGTATGGCAGTAGCACAAGACACGACCCAACAAACAGCCAGCTCTAAGGGATGTTTATGATTGCCATAATTAATACCGGTTGTGCCAACATTAATTCAGTACGCTTTGCGTTTGAACGCTTAGGCCAAACGCCAACAGTAATAACATCACCAGAGCAATTAGCCGGATATGAACGCGCTATATTGCCAGGTGTAGGTCATGCGTCGGTTGCTATGAAACGCCTAGTCGATAACGGCTGGCAACAAGCTATAAATGAATACCAGCGCCCGCTTATGGGTATTTGTTTAGGCATGCAGTTACTGTGCGAAAGCACCGAAGAAGGTAACGTACAATGCTTAGGTAAAATACCAGGGCAAGTAAAAGCGCTTGATGTAGGCAATTTAACGTCGCCGCATATGGGTTGGAATAACTTAAGCGTTAATAAAGAGCATGCATTAACTAAAGGGCTAACATTCGATGAGCAAGTCTATTTTGTTCATAGCTTTGCTCACACCGTAAACGACGCCACACTAGTTAGCGGCGAGTACGGTCAAACCTTTTCAGCCATTGTTGCTAAAGACAATTACGCGGGCATGCAATTTCACCCAGAGCGCAGCGCAAAAGTTGGCGCACGTTTATTACAAAATTTTGTTGATTGGCAGTTGTAAGCTGCCCATTAACTAACAAAAAAGAGATTATTTGTGATTATTCCAGCATTAGACGTATTACAAAATCAAATTGTGCGCTTGTACCAAGGTAAATACGACACAGCACAGTTTTACCCTTTCGAACTTGGCGCGCGTTTAAAAGAATACGCCGACAGTGGCGCAGGTAAACTGCACCTTGTTGATTTAGAAGGTGCACGCGATCCAAGTAAAAAACAGTGGAAACATATTCAAGCTGCAACCAAAGCACTTAACGTACCGTATCAAGTGGGCGGCGGTATTCGCTCAGAGCAAGATGTAAGTGATTGGCTGAAAGCCGGTGCAAACCAAGTTGTTATTGGTTCAATGGCAGTAGAAAAACGCGAACAAGTAAAAGCGTGGATTGAACAATTTGGCGCAGAGCACTTTGTAATTGCCCTTGATGTAAATAAAACAGCCACAGGCTGGGCACCTGCAACACACGGTTGGTTAAGTGAATCTGAATTTGGTTTACTCGAACTGGTAGATTTTTATGTTGGCTTAGGTGTTATCGACTTTTTATGCACGGACATCAGTAAAGATGGCACCATGACGGGTCCATCGTTTGAGCTTTACGAAGACCTAACTCGCCACAACAGCACAATTAAAGTGCAAGCCTCAGGGGGCGTAAGCTCACTTGACGACATTAAAAAGCTTAAAGAGCTAGGTGTTGGCGGCGTTATTTTAGGTAAATCATTGCTTGATGGCGCATTTAGCGTTGAGGAGGCACTGGCATGTTATCAAAACGCATAATCCCGTGTTTAGACGTTAAAGACGGCCAAGTAGTTAAAGGCGTTAAATTTAAAGGCCATGAAGTTGTTGGCGATATTTTAACAATGGCTAAAGCCTACAGCGAAGCCGGTGCCGATGAACTGGTTTTTTACGAGATCAGTGCAAGCGTTGAAAAACGCCTACTTGATGTAAATTGGGTAGAGAGCATTGCACGTAATATCGATATTCCATTTTGTGTAGCCGGCGGTATTAAGTCTGTCGCTGATGCAGCGCGAGTACTTGAGCGCGGTGCTGACAAAATAAGTATTAACAGCCCTGCTATTGCGCGCCCTGAACTTATTAAAGAATTACACGATGAGTTTGGTAAGCAATGTGTTGTTGTAGGTATAGATAGCTTTTTTGATGAAACGACCGGTGAGTATTTAGTTTACCAATTAACCGGCGATCCTAATGCATCAAGCCGCACGCGTTATAAAACACAAGAATGGGTTAAACGTGTACAAGACCTAGGCGCAGGCGAAATTGTATTAAACTGTATGAACCAAGATGGCGTTCGTAACGGTTACGACAACGAGCAGTTAAGTAAAATTCGCGAGCTATGTCACATTCCTTTAATCGCCTCTGGCGGTGCAGGTAGCATGCAAGATTTTGTTGATGTATTTAAACAAAGTAAAGTGGATGGTGCATTAGCCGCCAGCGTTTTTCATAAAAATGTGATTAACATTGGCGAACTAAAACAATTTTTAACCGATAACCAAGTGGCAGCAAGATTATGCAAGTAACACAACAAAACCAAGCTCAAGTCGATTTCGCTAAAAGTGACATGATCCCTGCTATTATTCAAGATGCCCGCTCTGGTGTTATTTTAATGCAAGGCTTTATGAACAGCGAAGCACTAAACGTTACGCTTGAGAGCAATAAAGTAACGTTTTACTCGCGTTCAAAATCGCGTTTATGGACTAAAGGTGAGTCATCAGAAAACTACTTAAATGTAGTGTCTGTGCATACCGATTGTGACTACGATTCAATTTTAGTCCTTGCCAACCCAGAAGGCCCAACGTGCCACTTAGGTACACAAAGCTGTTTTGGCGATGAAGCAAAACCAAGTTTAAGCTTTTTAGCACAGTTAGAAGATGTGATTGTTGCGCGTAAAAACGACGACCCTGAAAAAAGCTACACAGCGTCATTATTTGCAAAAGACTTAAGCCGTAGTTG
The DNA here is from genome assembly GCF_038900255.1 of Pseudoalteromonas sp. AS84. Lineage (NCBI taxonomy): Bacteria > Pseudomonadati > Pseudomonadota > Gammaproteobacteria > Alteromonadales > Pseudoalteromonadaceae > Pseudoalteromonas > Pseudoalteromonas sp. AS84. Next base: position 101,909 of record NZ_JBBMQY010000001.1, read on the forward strand.
TCAAAAAGTAGGTGAAGAAGGCGTAGAAGTTGCCCTTGCCGCTATGAAACACGATAACGATGAGCTAACAAACGAGTCTGCTGATTTAATTTATCACCTGACTGTATTGCTACAACGCCAAGGCTTAGCCCTTGAAGATGTAGTTAAATGCTTGCAAGGTCGCCATAAATAGCATTAGTTGTGACTAACAAAGAGGCTCATATTTATATGGGCCTTTTTATTTTTACAGTAAATCACGTGTGATATAGTGCGTGGCTAAATTAATCGGTTACTGTGAACTATGAAAAACTATATTATTCCTTCTATTGGCGCATTTACTTTAGTTAGCGCGTTTATTTTAGCGGGCTGTACCAGCAAAACTAATCAGACTACAACTACAGCAACCACTACTACAACGAATCAGTCTGTAAAAACCACAGTAATACCCGATGAATGCAGCACCATTAATAACCTAATAAATGGTTATGAGTCTGGTTTTAATTCAATAAAAACAGATAAAGTAAATAACCAGTTTACTAATCAATGGCGTACTAATACTCATATTATTGGAGCAACCTGTACAGTTACATTAAATAAGTCTGAGCAAGCAAGCTACCAATGCCAAACATCTGTTAAAACACAAACGAAAACAATAAAGTCTCATCAAACACTTGCTAAGCAATTACGCCAATGCTTAACCAAAACAGGTTGGTTTGAAAGCCAAAAAGAAACAGCAAGTTCAATTTACAGTACCTTTGTACTTGATACTAAAAATCCGGTTATTACACTTTCTACAAATCAAGAAGGTAATGGGTTTTCTACTCGCTTTGAAATTGCTCCACCGTTAGGACTTTAATAATGCGCCAATTAAATCAAAACAAAAAACCATCTAAATTTAAAACTGATTGCTTAGGAATATGCGAAAGGCGCAGCGGTTACTGCACCGGGTGTGGGCGTACCAACGAAGAAATTTTTGATTGGATAATATTATCTGAAGATGAAAAAAAAGCGATTTTAGAAACACCACGAGCAGATGCTAACTCATAACAAATAAAATCCTAAATGTTAAAAGTAACAGTTAACTGATTAACTAAAAACTTTTTGCTTGTTGTGGCTATTCATTTTAGTTGCGCTAATACAGCTTTCGACTACTTGCTCAAATGAGTTATTAATATCTATATTTATAACATTGGGCTCATCTTCTTTTGGAACTTCTAGCGCTTCAAATTGGCTTTTGAGTAAATCAACAGGCATAAAATGCCCTTTTCTGTCCTGCATACGGCTTTTAACCAGCTCAAAATCACCAAAAAGATGTAAAAAGGTAATGCCTATATTACCGTCACATATTTGTTCTCGGTATTTCTTTTTTAATGCTGAGCAGACTATTACCGCGACTTCATTTTTCTTTTCAATGCTAAATGCAGCATCACGTATTCTTTCTAGCCAAGGCACACGATCAGCATCATTTAAAGGCTGCCCAGATGACATTTTTAATATATTAGCCTTGGGATGTAAGTCGTCTCCGTCGATAAATTTAGCGCCAATGCGCTTTGCTAATGCATCACCCACACTTGACTTTCCTGTGCTTGAAACCCCCATTACAATATAAACACGACCTACATTTGTGTTACTCATGTATTTATCCTCGCCCTAATTTAATAATTAATTATTTTCAATGTATATATTATATTGAGTTACGGGTAACATGTTACCCGTAACAAATACGAAAGTGAAGTTAAACACACACTAAACATATAATTCACACTGAATATAAGTAGGGAAAAATGTCAGATTTATCATTAATACTAACAGCGGTAGGCTCCATATTTTTATTGCTTTTTTTAGTAATGAAAGTACGACTACATGCTGTAGTCTCTTTGATCCTTGTTTCTATGATTGCAGGATTATTCTCAGGAATGAGCCCTGAAATAATTGCCGCTACAATTCAAAAAGGAATGGCCGGAACACTAGGCTTTGTAGCGGTGGTGGTCGCTTTAGGCGCCATGTTTGGCAAAGTAATGGAAGAAACCGGCGCGCTGGATCGCATTGCCCACACACTTTTACACCGTTTTGGAGAAAAGAACGCTAATTGGGCGCTTACCTTTACGGGCTTTATTTGTGCCCTCCCCCTCTTTTTTGATGTGGCCGTTGTACTTTTAATCGGTATTGTTTTTGCTGTGGTAAGAAAAGGCGGTGGCAGCGTTGTTAAAATTGGTATTGGGCTACTTGCTGGGATAGCGTCTTGTCAGGCGTTTCTTATTCCTGCGCCAGGGCCGATTTTGGTTGCCTCTCAATTAGGCGCTGACTATGGTTATATGATTTTATTTGGCCTTATTGCTGCCATACCAGCGATGATTATAGGAGGTCCAATTTGGGGCTCTATTATTTCTAAATCTATTCATGTAGAACTCCCACAGCACGAACAAATCGACGATAACCAAAGAGTTGGTAAAGGCACACCTAGTTTTGGATTAGCATTAGGTTTGATTGCTTTGCCATTAATTATGATTAGTTTAAATACTATTGGTAGTCGCTTTGTTGAAAAAGACTCTGATTTATATAATTGGTTAGCCTTTATAGGTCATCCATTTACAGCAATTTTAGTTGCCTGCCTAATGGCATTTTATTTACTCGGCGCAAGGCGCGGTGTCCCTAATGCTAGAATCATGGAAATTTGTGGTAGTGCCTTACAACCTGCAGGAATTATTATTCTTGTCACTGGTGCCGGTGGGGTATTTAAACAAGTATTAGTTGATTCAGGAGTAGGTACGGCACTAGGTAATTACTTAGCTGGCTCAGGCTTACCGATTGTAATACTCGCTTTTGTATTATCAGCCGCTGTGCGGGTTATTCAAGGTTCTGCGACAGTAGCTATGCTTACAGCGTGTGGCTTAATTATTCCAATGCTTCAGCCTTTAGGACTTGATGGCGCGCAGCTTGCCGCTGTCACTATCGCTATTGGTGGGGGCTCTATTGTGCTCTCCCATGTAAACGACTCAGGATTTTGGCTAGCGAGTCGCTATCTCGGTTTGAGCGAAATGCAAACTCTTAAAACATGGACGGTAATGGAAACCATTATTGGTACTGTTGGCGCACTTGTCGCTATGATGATTTCTCTGTTTTTATAAAATTACAGGGTATAGAGTTATCATCACACATATAAAAATTACCTGAGCCTTTTGTTGTTTAGGCTCAGGTAATTAGGCTCATATAATTAGAGTATTTAAACACTCTCACCTAGATGAACTATATAACCAGTATCAATTACTTGCTTATAATTCATGCTAGTATCCAAATCGGAATTAATCCGGCTCAACAACTCTCTTCCCGCAACATTACCTATCTGATAACGAGGGGTGATCACACTTGCTAATTGAGGCACCATTGCTTGGCCAATATCATGGCCATGAAAACCCACAATCCCCATTTGGCTAGGCACTAAGATGTTGCTTCGCTGGCACTCAAAAATAGCACCAATTGCTAAATCATCATTAGTACAAAACAAACAGTCAGTATTTGGGTAGTCAGTGCGCGCTTTTTGTAAAAGTTCAGCGCCTAAACTGTAAGATGAAGCTTGATCAGTCATCACACTTTTAGGCGTAAAGCCTTTAGCTAACATAGCATCTGAATAACCTTGAAATTTTAGGCGTGTTCGTACATCGAGCCTTGCACCTATATAAACAATATTTCGATAGCCTTTATTTATAAGTGCTGTCGTCATATCAAAAGCGGCTTTAACGTTATCAAAACCAACCGCTTGCTGCATAGGAGAGTGATGAGTATCCATTATTTCAATCACAGGTACGCCTGACATTTCAATCATTTTTAGCGTTCTGTCTGTGTGTGTGGTTTCTGATAAAATTAAACCATCAACGTGATACGACAATAAATACTCAACCCGTTTTTCTTCAATTTCAGGATTGTAACCATAATGGGCCAACATTGTTTGGTATCCTGCAGGCCCAGTCACATCTTCAATGCCTCTTATAACTTGAGCAAACACGTGATTCGTTAACGATGGAACGAGTACACCAATAGAGTAGCTTTTAGCATTAGAGAGTAAATCAGGGGCTTTATTTGCAATGTAACCTAGCGTATCAATAGCTGCACTAATTTTAGTCCGAGTAGACTCTGATACTTTTTCGGGATTACGTAAATAACGACTCACCGTCATTTTGGTTACACCAACCGCATCGGCAATATCTTGAAGAGAAGAACGTTTGTTTTTTTTCATCACACACAATTAAATAAAATGTTACTTGTAACATACCAACTATTATGAAAAATCACTACTTTTAGCCATTTTTATTTAGGTTATCGCTAAGCGATTACCCAGAGATTTAAATAACCTAGATCTATTTTAATGAATAAATCTGTATTTGTACCAATAACATTAAACAGAGGCTCAGATACTCCGAGCCTCATCGTAATTAAAAACTTATAGCAATCTCAACAATTGCGAACCAGGTACGCCGCTTTGTGGTAATAACGCGGGGGTAACTGCAAATACTTCTGGAATTTTACTTTTAATTTCATCCATTTTTTTACGGTTATTTTGTTTATCATAAACATAATATTTAAGGATATTGCCGTATACATCATCTTTTGCATCAACCTGCTCTAGGGTTTTTAATGCTTTATCGTAATCATCAAGGTAAATGTATGCCAGTGCTAAGTTATCAGCTGAGCCAACATGTAGCTTACCATCAAGCTGTTTTGATAAATCTTCAAGCTCTGCAACAGCAAGCTCATAACGCCCTAGCTGTATATAGGCCGTTGCTAGTGAATTTTTTAAAAAGTAAGGTGGGTTACTGCCCGGCTCGTACCATTTTTCGTAAGCACTCAGTATGTCTTCATATTGCTCAAGTTTAGAGTAAACGTGATTTAGCAGCCTAAAGCTTTGTAGTTTGATTTCAGCTTCTTCAAACCCCGTAAGTTTGTCTCTATTCAAGTGCCAATCTTGAATGCCTTGCGCAGCTTGGTTTAACAGTTCAGGGTTATCACTTTTTGCCCCAGCAGCACTTTTTAGAAGCTGTGCAAGTTGTTGTTTATATTCTTCACTTTTAACAGGAGCCTGAGACGTATTATTACTTTGCTGTTTGTTATCTGAACTACCGTCTACAATTTGCGCTGCAGCTAAAGCACTAAAAGACATTGCCGCCGCAACCATAACCAAATATTTACTTTTCATTGTTTTTTCCTTGTTTAACATTTTGATCCTCTGAATATTAAAACTCTTAGAATGAGCAATATTCAAAAGTGGGGGGGTAAAAAAGTTATGCGAGCTTCTAGCACTTTGCTCTTGTAGCAATAAACTGGCTAAATCCAATTGGTATTTACCTTTTAGCTTTTGCATACACAACTCATCACAGCTAAGTTCGAGTTGCTCTCTTGCTAAACCAGTTAACTTTAAGCAAATAGGATTCCACCAAAAAACGCTTTCTATAAAACAAATAAGCCACGTCCAATAAATATCACCTTGTTGTAAATGAGTTACCTCGTGTTGAATGACTGAATCTAATTCTTTACGGTGTGTCATCGTCGACTCTAACCAAATAACAGGCTTTATTAACCCGGTAGCAAAAGCAAGTTCTGTATGGGTTGTTAGTCTAATTGGATACTGATTGTTAATGTGGTTAAGTTCAGGACTTGGCTTTGAGTTAATGTATAAATTTTTTATAAGCTTTACATATAAGCCCATGCGTAATAAAAACAATCCAAAACCAGCTAAAACTAAAACTATAAAAACAGTACTAAGTGATGGCAATAAGTCCCATATACCCATATCGCTTTGTAATTCGTCCTTAGTTGCTACTTGTTCAGCATTTGGTATTAGTGCTTTAACATCGGGAATCAATTGCGCCACGTTAAATGTGTAACGATTTGCCCCTTCAAATAAGGATAACTGGGAAAAATATTGCCAAGGGACAAACCAACATGCCAAGGCAATCATTAAAATGTAAAAGTTTAATCGTGCTGGGGCATTTTTAAGCCCTTTTACTGTAAGCAAAATACATAAGCTAATAAGTGTGCAAGTTAGTAAATAATCCGTCATTACCCTCTCCTTTAATCTAACTTCTTATTTTTTAAAAGCGTTTGTAAATATTCTATATCTTCATCATTTAGCTTTTCTTCTTTGATAAAGTGGGCAATTAAACTACGAGAATTACCTTTAAAAAATCGTTGCATAAAACTAGGCATAGCTTGCTCCGATAATGTGTCTTGAGTCACGATTGTTCTAAAAACAATAGCTCGCCCTTCATGTCCACAACGCTCAATCGCTCCTTTGTGTTCTAACCTATCTACAATAGTTTTAACTGTTGTATAGGCTACTTTTTTATCTTTTTGCTTATCAGCTAAAAGCACCTTATGTAGTTGACTCGCGGTACAGGGTTCTTCCTGCCAGAGCAGCTGCATAATATCCATTTCAAAATCACTAAGTTTCATTGTCGCTCCTATTACTACACTTGTAGTGGTACTGTTACAAATGTAGTAGTAAGTAATCTTAGTGTCAATACAAAATTGACATGTGAATAAAAAACAAGCGGTAAAAATATAAAAGCCTTAGGAAGGTTTTATAAAAAAGGTAGATAAAATAAAGAGGTATACTTATTAATAGATTTTAGAAAAACATAAAAAACGATAGTTTATTTTCAACTAACGCTTTTTATGCTTTAAAGTTTTTTATGAAAGGTAGTGAGGTAACTATGCTTTATCGAGCGCTTGGCTTACATCGGCAATTATGTCTGCAATGTTCTCAATACCGACTGACAAACGAATTAAATCGCGGCTTACGCCCGCATTAGCAAGCTCTTCATCATTTAATTGGCGGTGTGTGGTTGACGCAGGATGGCACGCAAGCGACTTGGCATCGCCAATATTAACTAAGCGTAAAATCATGTTTAGCGCATCAATAAAACGAGTACCTGCTTCTAGGCCACCAGCAATACCAAAGCTTAAAATACCCGATGCTTTACCACTGGTAATTTTCTGACTCATTTCGTTATACGGGCTTGATTCAAGCCCTGCGTAATTAACCCAAAGCACTTTTGGATGATTTTCTAAATACTCAGCCAAGTGCTGTGCATTTTCGCAGTGGCGATCCATTCTTAAGCCTAAGGTTTCAAGGCCGATTAAAATGTCAGATGCGTTTTTAGGGGCAAGCGCTGCGCCGGTATTTCTAAGTGGCACTACTCTGCAGCGACCGATAAATGCAGCTTCAGCAAAAGCTTCGGTATAAACCACATTGTGGTACGACGGATCGGGCTCGTTCATCATTGCAAAACGTGTAGCATTCGCTTTCCAATCAAATTTTCCTGAGTCGACAATCATGCCGCCAATAGCAGTACCGTGCCCGTTTATATACTTTGTAAGTGAGTGAACCACTATATCGGCGCCTAGCTCAAATGGGCGGCATAAATACGGCGTAGCCACGGTATTATCAACAATAAGCGGCACACCTTTGCTATGTGCAATACGTGCTAAACGTTCAATATCAACAATATTACCTGCAGGATTACCAATAGATTCACAAAAAACAGCGCGGGTGTTGTCGTCAATTGCATTCTCGAACGCGGTAAAGTCATCGGCCTTTATCATGCGTGCTTCAATACCTTGCCTAGGTAAGGTATGTGCAAATAAGTTATACGTGCCACCATATACTTGGCTGGTGCTTACAATATTAGTGCCTACTTCGCACAAGCATTGAATAGCATACGTAATAGCGGCCATCCCAGAGGCAACAGCTAGCCCACCAATACCCCCTTCCATTGCAGCAATACGTTGTTCAAGTACGGCATTAGTTGGGTTCATTATGCGGGTGTAAATATTTCCAGGTACTTTTAAATCGAATAAATCAGCGCCATGCTGCGTATTATCAAATGTATAAGAAGAAGTGTGATAGATAGGCACGGCTGCCGATTTGGTCGTAGGCTCAGATTCGTAACCGTGGTGCAGTGCTAATGACTCTAATTTCATAATTATTTCCTTCAATTAATTTACCACTAACCTAGCACTTCTTGGTTATAAAATGCACATGAAATATATTAAAGGGTGTTGAGGTGGTTTGATTTAAGTTAAAGGCAGCTCAGTGCGAGAAGCAGACAGTCGAGTAAACTCGTTTTTGGACAAAAATGAGTTATGACGAATGCGTGCTTTGTGCCATAAGCAGACATTGAAGATTCTTAATGTGTGAAGTCAAGATTTGACCCCATTCGCTTTCTTTATTTCTGCGATCCACAATCACCTTGGCAACGCGGTTCCAATGAAAATACAAATAGGCTATTAAGACAATACTTTCCAAAAGGAACTAACTTAAATGAGCATTCTCAGATAAGATTAAACCAAGTTGCCAGACAACTTAATGAGAGACCTCGGAAAACACTGGAATACGAAACACCTGCGGAGCGATTTAATCAGTGTGTTGAATCGAGTGGTTGAACTCACAGCCAAAAGGAGACGAACAGTAAAATGAGGTTAATGTCAAAACTCGACCTTTTCGCTTGCTGATAACGAGCATAAAGTTTAGGCTAAAAGCTATCGACTGGAAAAGGGGCTAGGTTAAACTAGTTTGCGCTTTATTAACTCTGATAAAACTTCATCGGAAAGAGAATCACGCCAATAAGTTTCTTTAAGCTGCCTACATGTTAAACCAGCTATTTCTGAGAACACAAGTTCAGAAGCTTCTTTCTCACCCTCATTTGATGTTTTATATAAATAAAAAGCAATTTCTACAAACATTAACCAAGTGAAGACACTTAGCTTGGCAAATAAAGTGATTTCCAAAATACTTCTATAATTAGCACTCTTCACTTCTCTAATAAATAGTGCAATAGTTTTAATTTTATCTATATAAGGGTTGAACGTATCTGTAAAAAAAATATTTTCGTATTGAGATTCTTTGTTTTTATCTTCATAGGCTTTGCCTTTCATATGATAAAAATAATTTTCAATTATTGTTTCCACTTTAGAGGTGTAAACTTTGTCAGAAAGCTCATCGATTAAATATTCTGGCAGTTTAAATTTTGGGCTATCTAGAGTAAATAATTCGTAACTATGTGGCCTGTCAACTACTTTCATTTCAACTTTAAGCTGCTTCTGAACTTGTTCGGCGATTTCAAAAACTGCACTTTTAATAACACTGAAATTTTGTGTATCAGATTGCTCTGTAAGTGCTTTTTTTGTTTCAGCTAACTCTCTCCGATTGTCTTTCCATACAAAATATAATAAAAATGCTGAAATTGCGGCTAAAAAAGGGGTGGTTACACTATTAAAAATTGCTGATGTTTTAACCCAAACATCAAAATCCCTAGAAGGAGAGAGTTCAAAAAAAACACCGAATGTCCCAAAAATTACAAATAGTATAATAAGAAATATACTTCCCATCTTGTGTATCAAGTTACTTTCTTCTTTTTGTAGCTTTTCTTGTTCTGTCATATGGACTTTAAACTTCCTATCGTTTGCTGGGCACTCAATAGAGCAAATACAGTATTAATTTCACTTTACAACTATACTCGATCGATTAACTGCTAATTGATAACGAACAGCGTCGTATTTATTCGCTTGTTTGCCATTTACTAGTTATCTACGCCAGCTAATATCGCTGGATTGGTATAGCTTTCTTCAAAGTGAATATTATGGGTTCTAAATATTTCTTTCTAAATTTCTGCCGAAGGAGTCAAATCTTGATTTCATATATCGCAATTCTTGACCGTCCGCCCCTCGCTCGTTGCCGAAGTACTTTTAAGTGTCATGAGCGGACATTCGTAACGCCGCGCTTTGCGGTAAATTTGGAGCGCAGCAGAAAATTTGTCCGACAGCAGCGCCTTGTTATGCCTTCTTGCGATCCTCATCATTTTTCAGGATCTTCAAACATCATCTTACCAATCCACCAAATTGACTGCCCAACATTGGAAATCAATTGTTGCCCCTGCCTTAGATACGAATTTTCAGTGTCAATTCCGGCAAGCTTTAAGGCTTCTCCGATTTTTGAACTTGTCGGGTGTGCATCACCTAATCGCATATCATAAGCACCTACAATTGGACCAAAGACTTTACGAGCAGCAGCATCTCCAACTTTCTGGGATAGTATGTCTTGCAATAGTTTGTTTGAGCCAAGTTTATCCTTATTCGCATGTATTGATAACGCCCGCAACTCTTTGACATTAAGCCGGTCAGAGAAAACGCGTACAATTTCTTTTGCTAGCCTTAGCAATGACGCCTGACCTTTACTTTCGAACCTGGATATTTTCTGTGAAGCTTCTTTACGGTCAATATCATGTGAGAAAAGAGAAACATTAAACTCTTGCTTAAATCCATTCTCCAGCATGCTCATTACCTCAAAAAGTAACTCCTCTACTGCATGTGTGGATGCGGGTTGAGCCTTAACTTGAGAATCTAACAACTCACTGGAAACCTTACCCTCTGGGACTGTATTATGTGCGGCCCATAAGTGCTGTTCCCATGAAGGGAGACGGGCGATGTCATAAGCATATACAGTAATGAAATCCGCTGAGTTTACTCCAAAGTGAATTCGATAACCGGACGTTGAGTGAATAGAACCTGTTTCGGCTGTATACCATTCAAGTGAGAAGCCTCGAAGCCCCAACAGCTCATTTACAATACTTGAACGAAACCACAGCCACCTTCCAACGTCTTCATTGTTTAGCTCAGATGATGCCATGCGAGTACTATCTGTTTCGACTATGAATTGAGGTAGATTTGTATCAGCGTCCCCTCTAACGCGTTTGCTTATATCTTGGTGCTCAATCCATTCATCCCGCCAAAATTCTCCTTCCACCCTTACACCATCATAACCGGACTTGTTTCCTTCAGACTTTTCATAATCAGTATTTTCGTTTGTTTCTGGCCCCATTACAGGAGCGTCTTCCTCTTCGTCTACATCTGTACGCCAAGTACGAAACATTGCCCAACTACCGCCAAATACATCATTAACATTTCGAATAAGTAGTTCATATCGGCCACCATCCCTTTCTTCTTGGTGGTCTTCCAGGCCTGCATATTCGCTATTTTCAAGTGTCGGTACGTTTTCAATTCTTTGTCGATAGTACGATAGCCTGAGAGATAAATTTCTAGCCGCCAAATAGTCGAGAAGGAACTCTCTTTTTATTTCGACCAGGTGCTGTTCCCCTTTTTCATCGAGAACCTCCCGAGCTACTACTACAAAATTTTCTTCTGGCCTTACCCAATTACTCCCCTCTTTTATAAGACGAAGCGCTACTACTAAGTCAGGATTCAATATCCATAAACTTCCGCCAACTACAGGTTGAGGGTGCTCAAATATAAGATGGATTCCGATTGGTTCTTTATCATTCCATTGGTACTGTTCAATTGTAGAATAATAGCCATCTTCATATGCATAAGGTTGAGGGGTACAACCAATCCCAATGTCACTCCAGCTAGCTTTTTCTGCTATTTCTCTGTGCTCTGGAGGAAATGCTACAGAACCACAACCAAAGTACTCGCCAGCGTGCCCTATATATTTGCAGTTTCCTTTTTCATCGTTAATTGATGCTCTCAAAGGCACCCAAGTAGACTTTGAAAAAGTCCGGCGAGTTTCCTTTTTTTGAAGTATCCAATCTTGATTCATTGATCGTCAGTTCCTTTAGGCATAACGAGCCTGTAGATTAACCCGTTTTTTTATTTATTTTTATTGATAAACAAACCATAGCTGAGTTCCTATTTTGGTTCAATCGATTACTGTATTTTATGCATTTTATGCATTTTATGCAGAATATAAAGTGGAGTTTGATGCTGTTTTAATTGGCGTTTTGGACGGAATTACGGGTACTTGAGAAGACCTAAGGGGTCAAATCTTGACTTCATACATCATAAAGACCTAAGGGGTCAAATCTTGACTTCATACATCATAATTTTTGACAGTCCGCTTATCGCTCATACCCGAATTCTTTTGTAGCGGGCTAAGCTTAAAACTCCATAAACACCGGAGTACAACTAATGCACCAGTTAACAATATATCAGCCTAAAGAGCCTTGGAATAAAAATAAGCTTGTAGGACAAAAGTTACCTCTGAAATTACAGCAAATATGGGCTATCCGAATACGACTAGAACTTTTTCATAAAATAAGAGATCTAGCACTATTTAACCTAGCCATAGATAGCAAACTAAGAGGGTGTGATTTAGTTTCACTAAAAGTTAACGACATCGCACATGGTAAAACAATTCAATCAAGGGCAATAGTCGTTCAAAAAAAGACTGGTATGCCCGTTCAATTTGAAATTACTGGGAATACAAGGAAATCAATTGTGGCGCTCATAGAGCAATTTACTCTCAACTCTTATGATTACTTGTTTAAGTCACGAATTCATTCCTCAGAACACCTTTCAACCCGTCAATATGGACGTATAGTTGATTCTTGGGTCACTTCAATTGGGTTAGATAAGACTCAATATGGCACTCATTCTATGAGACGTACTAAACCATCACTAATTTACAAAAAAACTAAAAATTTAAGAGCCTGTCAGCTTCTACTTGGCCATAGAAAACTAGAGAGCACTGTCAGGTACTTGGGAATAGAAGTTGATGATGCGTTAGAAGTATCAGAACAGATCGATGCTTAAGTTTGAACCAATGCCAGACCTGAAGTAAGCGTCTGGCATTGGTTTCTAAAAAAGTGTTAATCCACGCTACTTTGTTCTAAGAAAATTATAATGAAGCTGTATCAATATTGATTTGATAAGGCTTACTGACAAATTCAGCCATTTTTATACACTCCTTAACTGCAAACCCTCGTCCTTTGTAGTTTGCGAAAGCAATATGAGTATTATCAGTTAACACTGCATATAATCTATAGTCATGTGTGTAGCCTTTTCTAGGTATAGCTTTAAAACCTTTAATATCTGATAATTTATAAACACGTTTAAAAATAGTATATAAACTACTCGACTTTAATTCCAAGGTTTGTTTTGCGAGATCAAAACGACATACATAGCCACCAAACGAACCACTCCACCCTAGCCAGCATATAAACCCAGATACCCATATCGGTAATGATTTTGCTTCATCAGAATTAAACACATTAATTAGCCCGATAAATAAAAAGAAACCACACAACAAAACTAGCAATAATCTAGTTAACCTCGGTTGTCGATAAATAGCTAGCTCACTAGATAGTTCTTTAAAATACATTACAGCACTCCGTATTTAACTAAGCCGGCAATGGCTGTAAAAACAAAAAATGGCAGGGATAGTTTTATTAGCGATTTGCGATCCCATATTTCAATGAAAACAAGATCTTCACTATTAAAATCTTCATCTTCTAGGTGAGAGTTTGAATTAGCTTTTTTAGTATCATGAGTAACTTGAGGTGAGTTATATAATTCACTTTGAGCAAACCTTATCGGTGTTTTATTAGGCCAATCCGATATGGTTTCAACAGCAGTAGTATTATATTTCGTATATAAAAATGAAATGAACATCTTAGCATCTGTATACTGTTTAAATTCATATAACTGATCAACAAACTTAATTTGATAAGGGCCTTGCGCGCCTATACTTCTTAATTCAAATGATAGTGTATCAAACGGTACAACAATTTTACTTCTTTGAAAGTAACCCCATAATGCGGTTTTTAAATTAAGCTGTTTTTCTGTCCCGTTAAACTCTAAGCGGCTCTTTCGACCAAAAAGCAATATTGATATACTTAAAAAGAAGCTTGCAGAAATAGCGAAGAAAATACTTTCCCCTCCTTCGCTCGTTACTGTCATCACAATGCTAGTAATTCCAGGAATAAGCATAATAAACGCAAAAATTTTGCTTGTCATTTCGCGTCTTGAGGGCATTGTTGTATTACCACTTTGATCTGTTTTGAGAACTTTTTTTACAAGCTTGGATAGATTGTTATATTCCATTACTTCAACCTTAAAAATTAATTATTACCTTATTTACATTAACAAAAAGTAGCTAAGTAAACCTTATCTCACGATACTTATATCGCTCCTTATACACGAGCAAAATTACTATTTACAATACAACAGTTAATTCAAGTCAGGAAAATCTTAAATGCATTTGATATAAAAAGATGACCGTCTGCTTATCGCTCTTTTGAGGCATTCGCCTCAACACGTTTTGGGGCAGAAACGAGTTACGCTTGAGTGTCCGCTTCTGGCACTTAGCAGTCATAAATAAGCGAATCAAATACCAACAAAAAAGGCGCTTCCTTTACGGTAAGCGCCCTTCTCTTATCTCACCAATTACTTATTTTACGATTGTCATTTCGTCTAACAAGTTTTGTGCATTATCTACTTTATCCATTACCCACAGCATGTAGCGTGAATCAACGTGGATTGAGCGATTAAGCTCAGGGTTGTAATCCCAGTCACCAATAATACTTTCGTAAACACCGTCGAACAGTAAGCCTACAAGCTCTGCTTTACCGTTAAGTGTTGGCGAACCTGAGTTACCACCGGTAGTGTCTACATTTGATAAAAAGTTAACGGGTACTGTATTCATGCCGCCCGTGTAATCACCATAAAGCTTGGCTTTAATTTGCTCTTGTAACTTTTTAGGTGCATTAAATGGGTCAACATCGGTGTTTTTAGCAAGTAATCCTTCAAGCGATGTAAACGGTGTTGCTACCAAGCCATCTTGAGGTGAATAGCCACCTACAGTGCCATAGGTTACTCGTAATGTGCTGTTAGCATCGGCGTATACAGGTTTGTTTTTAGCTTTGTTAAACGCAATTATTGCGCTCATTAACTCTGGGCGAGCTGCTTGTAATTTACCTGCAAGTGCTTTTGATTTATCTTCCTGTGCTTTCATTACTTTAAATATGGCTTTAGCGTACTGTACAAATGGGTCTTGGCTTTGATTTAGCTGGCTAAACGATTGCTCAAATAATGAATTGCGAACAGTGGCATTATCGAGTCTTGACTGCTCATACATGCTATCAAGTAACGCGCTTTGAGTTGCTTTATCAAACCCATTTTGTACTTTAAATACGTTATCAACGTCGCTAAAACGCTCTTCTTTTGGAAGTGCTGCATATAGCTCTAAAAAGTGCAGTAAAATAGCTTTGTCTACTTTGCTATCATAACGGCGCGTCATGCGCTCAAGCCCTGCTTTAATGCGCGGTAGGTCACGTTCTTGATAACCAGATTCACGTTCGCTATTTGGCTTTTGTTTTTCATAAGCTAAGCGGTATAAGCGTCGTGCTGTGCTGATCATTTGTGAGCGATGTACATAACCTAACATACGGTCGCGTTCGCTGTGCTCTTGTGATTGCGCAATTAGCTCAGAAAGCTCACCTAATACGCTTCCGTATTGCTCTTTACGCTCACTATCGCTATTGATCCATTGTGTTAACTCTTGCTCAAACTGTTTTTTGCGCTCAAGCATAGTGCCTTTTTTGAAGCTTTCGATCATAGAACCAAAGTTTTTAATATAGTTGTTATAACCTGCAATGGTGCTTTCGTAAGCAATACGCGCTTTACTGCCGTCTTCTGAGTTTTCTTCGATAAGCGACACGTATTTTGAATTATGAACACGTGCTTTAGGGTAGCTGTCGTTAAATACGTTATCTACCTCTGTTGCTATACGGTAGCGGTTAGTACGTCCTGGGTAGCCTGTAACCATTACAAAGTCGCCTTCTTGCACGCCTTTGGCACTTACTTTTAGGTAAGAGTCAGGTACATAAGGTACGTTGTCTTCGCTGTACTCTGCAGGTTTTCCATCTTTACCTACATAAGCGCGGTAAAAACCAAAGTCGCCTGTGTGGCGCGGCCACATCCAGTTATCTATATCGCCGCCGTATTTACCTACGCCCATTGCCGGTGCATAAGTTAAGCGTACGTCTTTAATTTCAAGTGACTTAATTAGGTAAAACTCTAAACCACCATGAAACGAATACACGTTACAACGATAGCTTTCGTCGGCTTCACACTGGGCTACTAGCGCTTTTTCATTTTTTTCGAGTGCGTCGTAGCGTGCTTTTGCTGTTAGCTCGTTAGTACCTTTAATTACTTCATCTGTTACGTTGGTAACCGTTTTTGTTACATAGACGCGTGAGCCCGGCGCTGCAGGTAAATCTTCAGTAGGACTTTTAGCTAAAAAGCCATTTTCTAAAATATTGTTTTCAGGCGTTGAGTTGTATTGTACCGAGCCATAAACGCAGTGATGGTTTGACACAACTAAACCCTTAGGCGATACAAACGATGCTGTACAGCCACCTAGGCTAATTACCGCATTCATTGGGAATTCGGTTAATTTAGAAATAGATTCAACATCAATTTCAAGGCCTTTGGCTTTTAAAATTGATTCTAACTCTGGAAGTTGGTGTGGTTGCCACATGCCTTCGTCGGCTATGGCACTACTTGAAAGTGATAAAGAAAATGTGGCTACTAATGTAGCTACAAGAGGTTTTAAACGCATTATAGAATCCTTTTTATTTGTTTCTATAACAGGTTACTCGCGATGGGACAATAAGGTCAATAGCCGTGCAATGAATTGTTACAATCGAGTGTTTAATCTTACTTTTTATCAAAATTCATCGAAAAATCAAGAAACTGCTTTGCTGGTATTGGTTTACTAAAATAGAAGCCTTGCATAAAATCACAACCCAATTCGTTCAATAAAGTATGCTGCTCTTTTGTTTCTACACCTTCGGCTACCACTGTCAGTCCTAAGCTGTGTGACATAGCAATAATTGCCTTTACGAGATTACAATCTTCATTGTTTAGTACAATACCGTCAATAAAACTTCTATCTATTTTGAGTACATTAAAAGGGTATTCTCTCAAATAACTCAATGAAGAATAACCTGTACCAAAGTCATCCATTGATAAGTTAATGCCTAACGCTGTAATTTCGGTCAGTATATCAACAACATTAGTGTGGCAACTCATCAATACTCCCTCAGTTATTTCAAGCTCTAAACTTTCGGGGTTTACGTTTGCTTCACTCAATGAGTTTTGAATAAAACTGAGTAGTCCTACGTCTCTAAATTGGCGAGGAGATAAGTTAACAGCCATGGTGTATTTTTGTTGGCGTTTACAGGTACTTTGCCATGTGTTTAAAAAGTGTAATGCTTGGCTAATTACAAACTTACCAATAGGTACAATTAATCCTGTATTTTCGGCGATAGGTATAAACTCATCGGGTGTTACATTACCTAGCACAGGGTTATGCCAGCGTAATAACGCTTCTGCACCAATGATGTGTTTATTTTTGGCGTCAAATTGGGGCTGGTAGAATAACTCAAATTCATTACGCTCAAGGGCGCCACGCATCTGCTCTTCTATTACTAGTCGGCGCTGAATAATTACGTTCATCTTTTTAGTAAAAAATGAATAAGTATTACGACCATATGATTTTGCTTGATACATTGCAGTGTCAGCATTTCGTAATAAATCAGCAACGGTTGTACCATTTTCTGGGTATATGGCTACACCAATACTCGCTGTTAGTATGTGTTCCCGGCCCTCAATTTTAAAAGGGGCTCTAAAGTTATTGAGCAGTTTTTCAGTAATTTTTAGCGCTGCATGGTGATCAGTTATACCTCGTAGCAATACGATAAACTCATCTCCACCGAGTCGCCCTACCGTGTCGTCTTTTCGCAGTGCCTCTTGCAGCCTTTGCGCTGATTCAATTAAAAGTTTGTCTCCTGTTTCATGGCCTAAAGAGTCATTTATTTTTTTAAAATCATCTAAATCCAAAAACAGTACTGCCGCTTTCTCGTTATTTCTTTGTGCTTCAATAAGTAATTGCGACAAACGATCAAGTGCTAAAAAACGATTTGGGAGTAAAGTTAGACTATCGTAATACGCTTGATGTCTAATTATTTCATCTGATTTATGCTGTTCTGTAATATCTCGAATAATAACCATTAACTGATTATGTTCTGTTATTTTATTTATTCTTGCTTCAAAAAAAACGAGCCCATGGGGCAAAGCTAGCTCGTATTTAAAGCTCATCATCTGCTCTTTTTCTAATACAAGGCTGATATAAGTTTCAAATTTTTTGGCTACTTCCTCAGGTAATACATCTCCCATCTTTTTACCAATAAACTGCTTTGGCTTGGTATAAAGATCGGTTTCATTGCTCGCATGATACTCTAGGATAGTTCCATCATTTTCCATCAAGAAAAATAAATCAGGGATTGCCCCAAAAATGGTTTTTAGCATATCCTCATTAAATGAAGCCTCTGCTTGTGCTTTTTTCACATCCGACAAATCGATATCAATACAGTACATTTGTTTTGTATTATATTGATTTGTAAACATAACATGGCTGGAAAAAACCGATACGTTGTTTCCATCTTTGTCTTGTAAGATAATTTCAGACGCTGGAATTTCTATATCTTTTTTTACCCAATCACTGTGCGCGTCAATAACAAATTCACACATTGGCTCTGGAATTATAAGATCTTCTATTTTTTGCCCTATGGCTTCTTCTTTGGTATAGCCATAAAGTCGCTCACTGCCTTCATTCCAATAAATAACACGACGTTCATTGTCATAACCTTGAACAGAAATAACATTTACCGCATCAAATAACTGATGCAAATAGTCGTTAATTACAAATTGATGGGTTAAATTTGAAGTCGGGTTATCTGATTTCATTTTGAGGCTATATCCATAATAATTTTATTTAATAATAGAGAAATACTAAATAATAATTAAATTTAACTTTAATGTTAAATTTCCATATACATTTTATACGTCATTATGCAAAACAAAAAAAGAGCCGAAGCTCTTTTTTTAATGGTAGTTATTTATATTTAAACACTATAAAAACTGAGTTTAATTTTTTGTCACATCATTTGGATGTTCCACGCCAATCCATGCTTTGAATAGTGCTTTTTGCTCAGGCGTTGCCTCTTTATCAGCAACTACTTTTTTAGGCTTATCAAACTCTTCTGATAATACTAATGTTAAGCTTTCAAGAGCATCGCGACGAAGATAGTCAATGGTTACTTTATCGCCTTTTTTAAACGTTTCTAAGCTGGTTTTTAAATCTTTACCTACGTGATGTTTATTTATAGCGACAATTTTATCATCGGTAGTTAAACCTGCTTTCCACGCACTGCCACCACGGCGAACGTAACTTAACGTAAGTAGCTCACCTGTGTTTTTAGCAGTAGCATCAATACTTGCAAGCGCTTTTGCTTTTTCAGGACGCTCAAATTTCAAGCCTACTTTAGTAAGTAAGTCGTCAAAGTTGATACTTGCAGGTGACTCTACATTGTCTTGCCACCAGCTAGAGTAATCACGCCCGGTTAAATCTTTTAAAATATTAAGCACATCTACGTCTGTAAAGCCTGCTGGTATTTTATGATTGTCATAAAGTGCTGTGTGAACGTCTCGGTAACTTATTTTACCTTGGCTTTTTTCTAGCAAGTCGATATCTAAAGCAAGTGAAATTAACGAACCTTCTGAATAAATATTGGTGCTGTAGTTACGTGCATGATCGCCACCTTGGTTAATCCATTTATCAAAGCTTGTTTCGCTTGCGCTTTGCACTTCACGGCCCGGAGTTTGTAAATGACGATTAATAGTTTTACTCATCACTTTAAAAAATTCATCTGTTGTTTGAATGCCTGAGCGCACTAATAGATGATCTTCAAAGTAACTTGTTGAACCTTCTGCAATCCAAAGCAGTTTTGAGTAGTTCATGTTCGTGTAATCGTAAGGTACCAAACCTTGAGGGCGGTATGCTTTAACATTCCACGTATGAACAAATTCATGTGCAGCGGTACTAATAAACGCTAGGTAATCTTCTCGGCTACCAAATCTATCGCGTGGACGTTGAATAATTGTTGAGTTTAAATGCTCTGTTGCACCACCGGCACCCGATGTAGCATGAACCATAAATACATAACGTTCATATGGGTAGCCATCCCAAATTACATTACCAGTAGCAACCAATTTTTTAAGATCGGTAAGCATTAGTTCTACATCGTAGTTACCATCACCCCATATAACTAAATCGTATTCACGGCCATCTACTTCAAATGTGTGTAGTTGGTTAATACCCGTTTCGATTGGAGAATCAACAAGTACGTCGTAATCTGCTGCTTTAAATGAATTTTTCCCTTTTAAATTATCCATACCCGATACAGAGCGCCACTTTTTAGGCACGTCTAAATTAACGGTTACTGGCTCTTGGCGAAATGATTCACTAAACATAAAAAAGCCTGACGCATCTATAAATGCATGGCTGTCGTCAATGTGACGTGCGCGCTTACCAAGCTCATTTGCATACACTTGATAGTCAACATTAACTTCTGTTGGCTCATTAAGATGTACACGCCACGTACTGTGATCTATTTTTTCCCACTTTAATTCTTTGCCGTCTTCATCTTTAGCTTTGAAATAACGAACACCATTGGCAAGGTTAAGCATTTCATAGCGACCGGTTCGCCATGCAGGAAGTTTTATATCAAGATGTGCTTGCGCTGTTTTTGGAAACTCTACACTTACATCTCCTAAATGGTGTTGAGGTTGTGAGATTTCTAAAGAATAATTTACATCGGCAAATACAGGTGCTGAACACGCAGCTAAAATAGATAGGGCTAATAACTTTTTCATAGAGACTCTTAGTGGAAACTTAATTACCTATAAGACTAACAAGCCCCTATTTAAAAGTGAATTAAATACGACAAATTGCCCTGTATACGAGTTTATACGTAGTAGCTTATTAAAATTTCTAAGTTTTTTACTAGATAACTACACATAATAAAAATTTGTTGTAAACTGAAGATAATAAAATTAATTTGATGGCGGTACGCTTAAGTGTCTGAAAGATCTAATCCAACAGATAAAAAACTCAAACAAGCAATTGATGCTCGTATGGCTGTTGAGAGTGCACGCAAACATCAAGTGGATATTTTGTGCGACTTTGCAGCTAAACTTTCGCTAAGCTGTAAAGGGCTTGATATTGAGTTAGATAATCGCCTTGCTAAATTTAGAAGTGCACTCAATAAAGGTATGAGCTTTGAAGACCTCTCTCCCCTTGTTAGTGAAACTTTGATATTACTTAAAAATCAAGAATCGATTCAGCAAGCTCAGCAACGTGATTTATTCAACAGTGTACAAAATGCAGGTAAACAGTTACAAAAAACCAAAGGTTTACCTGACGATACTCGCAGAGCCCTGAGAAATTTACTCGATCAAGAGATTAATAACGTTCAGTCAACCCATGGTTATATTCCGCTACTTGATCAACTTATTATCTTTTATCATGAAGCATTGCTAACTAAGCAAGACCCTCAAGCCGATAATCAGCGCCCTGTAAAACAAGCTCGTGCAAAAAAACTGCTTGAGCTAGCTAACGAACTTATACTTGAAGAAGAAGCTACACTACAAATTAATAGTATAAAAAATAATATTACAGAAAGTGACACAATCGATGCATTACTCGATGTTGCGATTAACATAATTGAAGTTGTAGTAAAAAACATTAGCAAAGAGCGTAAATCTGCACAAAGCTTTTTAGTTTCATTAAATCAAACCCTCGAAGATCTACATAATTCTATTGTCTCTACTAGCAGGCACTCTGAATCAATGAGTGTTGAATTTGATTCGTTAAATAAAAGCATTGAACTAAAAATAAAAAACCTCAACGAACAAACACAAAAAGCAACGTCAATCTCATCTTTAAAAGAACTTGTAGATAACGAATTAAAATCACTAAGCGAAGACTTTTTAGCAAAAGAAAAGCTAGAACGAAAAGATAGAGAAATGCTTAGCACTAGCTTTAGTGAAATAAACAAACGAATTGTTACTTTAGAAGATAAGTTAACAACGTATAAAAAACGCTTAAACGAACAGCGCTTTAAAAGTTTACTTGATGGGCTTACAAAACTGCCTAACCGAGCTGCATTTGATGAACGTTACAATCACGAAATGCATTTGTTTAATGTGCAGCCCTCTGATGTTACGCTTGCGGTTATTGATGTTGACCACTTTAAATCTATCAATGATAGATTTGGCCATACCGCAGGTGACATTACCTTACAGGTTATATCAAAAGCGTTGCAAAAATCGGTAAGAAAGTCCGATTTTATAGCGCGTTACGGCGGTGAAGAATTTGTATTGTTAATGCCAGGTGTGTCGCTTGAAAACGCAACATTACCTCTGGATAAAGTAAGAAAGGTAATTAAAAATATACCTTTTAAATTTAGAGAAAAACAAATTGAGATCACTATTTCGGTAGGTGCTACTCAGTTTAAAAAAGGCGATACTCTGTTAAAGGCATTTGATAGAGCAGATGATGCTCTTTACGAGGCCAAAAATTCAGGACGAGATAGACTTTGTACCAGTAAATAATGTCATAGCTATTATAAATTTTATGACAAGTAGTTTTTTACGATTTAGCAGTAAGGAGAACGTCTATGTTAATACAGTTAAACCCAACTGGGGTTTTAGATTTACTGTCGCAATTAGAAGTTGATTTATTAGAGCAATCTTCTGCTAGTGAGCGTTATAGGTTATTTAGAAACTGCGTATTAGCAGTACTTAATGTAGGTAGCCATACCGACGAAAGTAGCGATATATACGACAAATACAAAGATTTTGATATTCGTTTAGTAAGCCGCGAACGAGGCATTAAAATTGAGCTTGAAAACCCGCCCGAAACCGCATTTGTTGATGGCGAAATAATTACCGGAATTCACGAGCATATATTTTCTGTTATTCGCGATATTTTGTTTATTTGTCAAAAATACGAAAAAGATTTAAAAGAGCAAAAAGCCATTACTCATATGGTGTTCGATATGCTCAGAAATGCAGGTGCTTTGCGTGTTAATAGCGAGCCAAGTATGGTTGTTTGCTGGGGCGGACACTCAATAAACGAAATTGAATATAAATACACAAAACAAGTAGGTTACGAACTAGGCTTACGTGGATTAAATATTTGTACTGGTTGTGGCCCTGGTGCCATGAAAGGGCCAATGAAAGGTGCCACTATTGGCCATGCAAAACAGCGCAATACCAATAACCGTTACTTAGGCCTAACAGAGCCAAGTATTATTGCTGCAGAGCCACCAAACCCTATTGTTAACGAATTAGTTATTTTACCTGACATTGAAAAGCGCCTTGAAGCTTTTATAAGAACAGCCCACGCTATTATCATTTTTCCTGGTGGCGCAGGGACTGCCGAAGAACTGTTATATTTATTAGGCATATTACTGCATCCAGATAACACCAAACAATGTTTACCTGTTATTTTAACTGGCCCAAAAGAAAGTGAAGCGTACTTTAAAGAGCTGTGTGAATTTATTGAAATGACGCTGGGTAAAGAAGCATTGGATAAGTTTGAAGTTATTATTGATAATCCGCAATTAGTAGGTCAAAAGCTAAGGTCGGCTATGGCCAATGTTCGTGATTACCGTAAAAGTGAAGGCGATGCCTACTACTTTAACTGGACATTAAAAATCGATAACGATTTTCAACAACCTTTTGCACCAACACACGAAAATATGGCAAGTCTTGATTTACATCTTGATCAACCAAAACAGTTATTAGCGGCTAATTTACGCAGAGCTTTTTCAGGTATTGTAGCTGGAAATGTAAAAGACGAAGGCGTAAAAGCCATTAAGCAAAACGGTCCATACATTTTAAGTGGCGAGCCTGCCCTTATGGAAAATATGGATACGTTATTACAAGCATTTGTTGATCAGGGCCGTATGAAACTCCCTGGCAGCAAATACATTCCGTGTTACAAAATAAAAGCATGAGTTTTATAGTTTGAAACCCCATTTACTTCTTATTGATGCGCTTAATTTAATTAGGCGCATTTACGCCGTTGACGCAAATCAAAAACATCACAGCGATGAGCAAATGATACAAACGTGCTGTGCACGTGTAGCTCATGCGTGTAAAAAGCTTTTAGATACAAGTAATGCAACCCATGCGATTGCAGTATTTGATGGTGACAAAAGCTGGCGTTATCATTTTTATAAAGACTACAAACACTCACGTGCGCCAATGCCTCAAGTGCTAAAAGATGCCTTAAAGCACTTTAAAACCGCAATAGAAGAAACTGGTATTGTTGTATTTGAGCCTATTAACGATGAAGCCGATGACATTATTGCAACGCTTGCGTTTAAGGCATCAAATAATCAAATAGCTAATACTGTTGTTTCTACTGATAAAGGCTTTTTACCCTATTTAGGCCCCTACATTACAGTTTATGATTACTTTAAAAAACTCTATTTAGATGAGACAAGTATAAAAGAGCGTTTTGGTGTTGAGCAAAATAAGCTCGTTGATTTTTGGGCTTTAGCTGGTGATAAAACAAATGATATTCCGGGAGTAAAAGGAATTGGTACTAAGTCTGCGCAGCAAATAGTTAATAACTATAATTCAATTGAGCATGCGGCCGAAGATGAGTCTCTAAGCCCAAGTATTAAAGCAAAGTTAGCCGCTAATATGGATATGTACGTAATCTCAAAGCACTTGGTTAGTTTACGCACCGATATAAATTTAGGCTTTAGTTTAAAGCAGTTAAGACTTAATTAGTCGCAAGTTAATAGCCTCTAAACATTACAAAACGTATACTATTATTAGTTACCTGAGTCAGAGTAAACCATATTGAAAAAATTTATCCGATATTTAATCTTAGGTTTAGGGCTATATGCACTGATAGCAACGTTGGTGATCACCTTTTATAAAGACGATCCTCAGGCTATGATCTGGCAAGACCGAGAAGCTTTTAATAAACGTTATATCGAAAAACTATCACTTGAGCAGCCAACAACACTAAATACTGTGCTTGATTATTTAGGCAGCCCTGACCTTACTTATGCCAAACGAGATGGTGAACAGGTATTTCAGATAGTTTTTTATCGTACACAGCATAAAACATCTGACGGTATAACCACTATGGATGAATGTACTGGGTTATTATTTAAAAATGGGCAGCTATTTTTATGGGGTCCTAGTGCATATAATAAATATCAAGAACAAAATTAGGTGAAGGTTTAATGGATGAAGCTGTTTCAACTACTTTAGAGCAGCTGCTTAATAATACGCAGCTCTTTTTAAGCTATTATAACAATAAACAAAAGTGGACAGCCTTATACCCCATGGCAAGTAAGTTAGCTGAGCAATATAGAGTGCTCTATAGCGAACAGCCATTCGCATTACAAGCACGTTTAACACTTTATAATCCTAATTATTCTTATGCTACTAATTTAGTTGTTAGTCAGAGCGTTATAACCGCTGCACTTTGTAAATCTCAACACTACAACAATGCTCTAAGCGAGCTATACATTGCAGCTTCACTTATTGAGCATTTATGTGTTGGAGCACAATTAAACAAGCTCTGTGAGCAGACACCTTTTCAAGACTCTGATAAAAAAACATGGCAAGTGCGTCATCAACTAGCAGCAAAAGTTATGCTATCCGGTGGCGATTCTGCCAAACCCGTTACGCAATTATTAGCTAAATTAAGTAAATATAAACAAGCATTAGTAAGTGCCCCTAAAATTATGCTTTACGATGGGGGCATAACGTTGATTGCTTTAGCAAATATTATTAGCATGAACATCACTAGCAATACGGCTAATAAACATATGAGTTTATTTAAAGCACTTGCTGATTTGTACATTCGCACTCCCAACTTATTTGCACTGCAGCTAATCAAATCACTTATAGCTCATTTAGGGCCACTGTTACCGGGAAGCCGCGTTTTTTATGCCGAGCAAACCATGATTTTTTTAGCGACTGATGCGCAACAAAAACATATTTTAATTAGTACCGCTAATCCAAATAAATTAGCTTGGTTTAGCGTTAAAGCAACGCTTAACGACAACCCAAAACAATGGCATTGCGCTGATAAAACTATTAACTTTAAAGTGTTCAACAGTGAACATGTAAAGTCGAAAAGTGCAGTTGACGTTGATGAAGCACAGTCTTTACTTGAACTAATAAGTAATATTAAGTTGCAGCACGAATATAGCTATAAAGGGTTAAGCCAACTAATGGCGGTTCACCCTCAGGTAGTCGCGAATTTATGTGAGGCAGTAAAACCTTACAATAAGGAGCATCAGGCCGCTAAAGACTTAAAGCATAGCTTATCGATGGTCGGTTATTATAATGCGCCTGCGATAATTCAAAGAGTTGTTTTTGAGCAATTAGTTAATGTTACCCCACACCCTCTGCAAGCATACGTTACTAACAGATTAAATTGTTTAGTGAAAATAATGGCCTTATTAGTCAGTAAAAATAAACACGACCAATTTGAACACATTACATTACCTTTATATGCTTATGCTCATTTTTTATTAACGCAATGCAGTACACAGCTTTCTCGTAAAACGCTGATTGACGACACACCAAATAAAACATTGAGTGCCCCTATTAGCTCATTTTTTGGAGTGGATGCAATTAATAACGAGCAACTAACGCAACAGCTTACTCATTTATTAAGTGACAACCCATGGACAACGGCACTTTTAGAAGCAGAGCAAACACCTAAAAAACATTTAACTGACTCTCATAAACTCTGGATCACGCTTAAAATTGTTGCGCAGAGTGTTTTTAAACCGGAACTTGCGCTTACAGCGTGGCAACTGCAAACATTAAACGAACAACTGAAAATACTAAAGTGGCAAAATCTAACTGATTTCAATCAAAAATTAGAATCGCTTGCGCTATTTAATAGTATTTAATTTATAGAGGACTATTTAACGTTCTTATACCCATTATAACTTTGGTGTATACCCGGTATTTCCTGTATAAACTAGCAAAATGGGCGATAACTTGGTATAAATGCGCCCTTAAATTTTCAAGCACGTTCACATAAATGACCTAACAAGCTATTACTCTCTCAGGGTAATAATTTATGTGCAAATCAAACTCTTTAAAGGAAAAGTCAATGGCCAAACAAACCATCACAGTGATCAAAGGCGACGGCATCGGTCCGAGCATTATCGACTCAGCACTTGAAATATTAAAAGCCGCAGGTTGCGACTTTGATTATGAATTTGTTGATGCTGGCCTAGCTGCACTTGAAAAAACAGGTGAGTTACTTCCACAAGACACGGTTGATACAATAGCTAAAAACAAAATCACTCTTAAAGGCCCATTAACAACGCCTGTAGGTGAAGGTTTTACGTCTATTAACGTAACACTTCGTAAGCAATTTGGTTTATACGCTAACGTACGTCCTGTTAAATCATTTGTTGGTACTAAAGCTCGTTACGACGATATTGATATCATTACTATTCGTGAAAACACGCAAGGTATGTACTCAGGTGCAGGCCAAATAGTAAGTGAAGACGGTAATGAAGCAGAAGCAAAATCAATAATTACGCGTGAAGGCGCAGAAAAAATAGTAACTTTTGCATACGAGCTAGCGGTACGTGAAGGTCGTAAAAAAGTAACAGCTGTTCATAAAGCTAACATTTTAAAATCAACATCTGGTTTGTTTTTAAAAGTTGCGCGTGAAGTAGCTGAACGTTACCCACAAATTGAATCAAACGAAATGATTGTTGATGCAACGTGTATGAAACTGGTAATGACACCTGAAGAGTTTGACGTAATTGTAACGACTAACTTATTTGGTGATATTTTATCTGACCTTTGTGCTGGTTTAGTTGGCGGTTTAGGTATGGCTCCAGGTGCTAACATTGGTGAAGACGCAGCAATTTTTGAAGCTGTACACGGTAGTGCTCCAGATATTGCTGGCAAAAACCTAGCTAACCCAACGTCTGTAATTTTAGCATCTATCCAAATGCTTGAGCATTTAGATATGGGCGACACAGCAGAGCGTATTCGTAGTGCTGTTGCTGATGTAATTAAATCAGGCGACCGTACAACTCGCGATTTAGGCGGCAGCCACGGTACAACTGATTTCACTCAATCAGTAATTGACCGTTTATAATTAATATTTGTTATTAATTTCAAAAGCCCGCTAATTTAGCGGGCTTTTTTGTGTTTGCTAGCTGCGTTTTATCCTAGGTAAGCATAAAAGTAATAACACTAATAAACCTGCCAATGATCCGCCACTTGAACCAGAACTACTTTGCTGCTTTTGCACTGTAAGGGATAGCTCTTTAGTAAAAGTATCATTTGTTTGAGTATCAGTAACACTCAACGTTACATTAAATGCCCCGTCAGCTTGATAAGTATGTATTGGGTTTTGTAAATTTGATAGCGCACTGCCATCACCAAAATCCCAACTGTAAGTATAACTATTAAAGCCACCGGTCACTTGCGCATTAAATTGAGCGCTCAAATCATTTACTGTAACGTTTGCATCTATGCTAAGCGGAACAACTGCAGTTACATCAACCGCTTTAGTTTGCTCCGTGCCTTCGTTATCTGTCACTGTAAGCGTTACTTGGTAATCACCAGAGTATAAATAATTATGGGTGATCGATTGCGTCGTTAAAGTACTTCCATCCCCTAGCTGCCAATTATAAGTATACGGTGCGACTCCACCTGTAAACGAAGCTTGAGCTGTTAATATTCCTTGGTTTATTTCATATTCAATTTCATTTACAGATAATGGTTTAACTAGTGTAACTTCAACTACAGTTACTTGCTGTGAAGTACCATTGCTAGCAGTAAACTTAACATTGTAGGTGCCATAGTTTTGGTATGTATGCGTTGGATTTAACTCTGCGCTTGAGCTGCCATCGTCAAAATTCCACGCAAATTTATTCGCAGGTGTTAGGGCTAAACCTTCTATATTAAAATCAACGATTAAACCTGTTTTGGTAAAATTAATACCCTTAATAACATCGTAATTAAGCTGTACTTCTATGTCTTCACTGTCAGCTGACTGGTTTATAATATTAAACCCAAAACCAACCTGTGGAAGCATAACGCCTGATGGCTGTTGCGCTGAAAAACTATAGTCGGTTTTATCAGTAAACTCTGTGATAGCTGATAAATCATCATCACCTAACCCTGCCCTTTGTTGATATAGGCTAAAAGCAGCATCACGTATTTGAATTGCTGAAGCAGCGGGAGTTTGCGTGCTGCCTTTATTTATTGAATGCTGATCGGCATCTACCACTAATGCAAAACCACTGCCTGGATGCTCTGTCGTGTTGTTATCCGCTTGAGATTTATCGCTATACCACAACAATAATCCTGGTGAGTACTGCTCTGCTTGCAAACTGCTGTCAACACCTGTGTACGAACGCAATTGTAAATAGTAATGTGATGGCGATGCGTACGTATAACTACCAACTTTTGCAAAGCCATTAAATTCAGTGTTAATTTGATCTTGTGCATTATTGTGCCAGATTAAGGTATCACTTTGCTCAATACGCATATCATCAACAACAAAACCATAATAATGTGTGTTCGCATCTGTAATGTATTCAATTTTCAAATCTATTGTTTGCCCAGCATAAGCTGATAAATCAAACTTATGAGTTAAGTATCCATTGGGTTGCTTAGCATCGCTATTTAAAAATGAATCACCTGAAATATACGGACCAATATTGCCATAATATGGGTTAACTGCTTGTGTATAATTACTAGCAATAGGCTCCCCATTTACTTTTACTTGTACTAAATCGTAATCGCGCTCAATACTGTAATAAGCAATAAAGCTTAAAGTAAGTGCCTCAGTTGTGCTTGGTAGCGCTATGGTATTAACTAAGCTGTTGTTAATGTTATCGCCCGTATTTGAATAGTACTGAAAATCACCTTCTACTGGCGTTTTAAATTTTTCGAGCCTTGGAGGCAGTGTCACTTTTATTTGGTTTTGTAGTTGTGAAGTGCTCGCAGTATTAATTAATGTCTGCTGTGAGTTAGCGTCTATCTCATCCATATCAAGCGTTAGCTGATTAACCCAATTTCCTTGGTATCGATTTTGTAAATACTCAAGTGCGTAAGGGCTAAACATAACGGGCTCTGAACCTCTTGGCGAACCTGCCCAACTTCCTGTAGACATAACTGACCAAGACGCGACGGGCTCACCTACCGTGTTAGATTGTAAGTCGTATTCATCCAATAATCCCAAGTCATGCCCAAACTCATGCACTACTACACCAATACCAGCATCAATTGGATTAATTGTGTAACCAAAGAGTTTAATAGTGCTGCCTGCAATCTCGCTCGGGCCGCTATTTTCATCAAATACATAATAACGATGGGACCAAATAGCATCGGTGCTTAGGTAGCCACCACCTGCTTCTTCGCCAATACTTGAATGAAAAATCATTACATGGTCAATAATGCCATTAGGCTCGTTAAGGATTCCATCGCCATCAATATCATCTAAATCAGTTAAATCATAATCAGCTAAATTAATATTAAACTTTGCAACCGTCTTCTCCACAGCCTCTTTGACTAAAGCGGGCGCATTTTTATCTCGTGTTGTACCTTGGCGTTCACCATATACTTTTGCGTTATTATCAGCGCTTACCCAACCATATACTTGCCCGGTAAAGTTTAAACTATTACCAGACGCTGCTTTATAATAATCAGCAGCTGTTGATAAGCTTTGCCCATCAGGACCCGCATAACCTTGAGTATTAAAAAGCATTTGCTGATAGTGCTCAGTTGAATATTCAGCGTAAAACATCTCTGTATCTTGATCTACAAGCTGATTATCGTCATGTTTGAGATCAGGAAAATCAATTAAGATAGCTAACACTTTTACATCATTAATGCTTTGATCTGGCACTAGCGACGTTGAAAAAGCGGCTTGTTGTTTATTTGTGTTTGAAAAATCAGTAGAGGAGGATTTAAATTGCCTAAAGCCATTTTTAATTGAGTGGTTGGCAACCTCAATATTACTCATATACGACTTAAATGAACTATCTAACTCACTTGAAGGTACTTGGTCTCTTTTTTTAAGCCAATATAAAATACGTTCTTCGTTAGTTATACCAACATCGTGTGGGCTTAAATTATTAGCCGCTACGATAGGGCTTAATAGCGTAGATAAAAGCGCAATTAACGTCACTTTTTTCACTGTGTTTTCCTCAAACAGAATTATGTAGTAATCATACCTAATAATAAAAATTTAAACATGCGATAAAAACATATAGTTAACATATGTTCTGATAATTATGGGTTCATAAATACTTTTATATTCTAATTTTATAGTACAGCCAATAAACGCATAATTTCTGCTAGGTAACTCACTTAACGTTAATATTTTTGCAGTTTTAAATTAATAAAAGACGAAAAACGAATTTAAAATGCAAATAAGCACTTTCAAGGTTGACATGAAGGCTCAAAACCCTTAAAAATAAACCCATACAGAATTTTTAATTTAAAAGCAGTGTTTTGCTAATAGGGTAAAAACTATGAACACACATATTAACCTTTTAGTCGTACTCGTACTGGTCTTAGTTATAAGCCCAGCGGGGATGTATTAAAAGGTGATACTGCTTTTTAAAAACCCTCGCACTACGCGGGGGTTTTTTTATGCATAAAAAAGCGCACAGAGGAATGAGGATGAGCAAACAAGAATATAATGGCTCTGAACTAGTAGTTCAGGCATTAAAAGAGTTAAAGGTAAAATACATATTTGGCTACCCCGGTGGTTCGGTTTTAGACCTATATGATGCACTTTTCCAGCAAGATGATATTGAACATATACTAGTTCGTCATGAACAAGCTGCAACGCATATGGCTGATGGTTATGCCCGTGCTACAGGAGACGTTGGTGTTGTACTTGCAACCTCAGGCCCAGGCGCTACAAATTGTATAACGGGTATTGCAACAGCATACATGGATTCAATTCCTATGGTTGTATTATCAGGCCAAGTGCCTACAAATTTAATTGGTGATGATGCATTCCAAGAAACTGATATTGTTGGCTGTTCTCGCCCGGTAGTAAAACACAGCTTTAACTGTCGAAGTGCTAAAGAAATCCCAACAATCTTAGCTAAAGCCTTTTACATAGCCAGCACAGGCCGCCCGGGGCCTGTTGTAGTTGAGCTTCCTAAAGATATGCTTAACCCTGCCATTAAGTTTGAATACGAATTTCCTAAAACAACAGAGCTAAGAACATACAGCCCTAATACTAAAGGGCACTCAAAACAAATTCGTAAAGCGGTAACGACTATTTTAGAGGCCAAAAAACTGGTTATCTATTCTGGCGGTGGTATTGTTATTTCAAATACGTCAGAGCAATTAACGCATTTAGTTGAATCGTTAAATGCACCCATTACAAATACACTAATGGGGCTTGGCGGTATATCAGGTGTACATCCAAACTTTGTAGGTATGCTTGGCATGCACGGCACGCTTGAGGCTAACAAAGCAATGGCCAATGCTGATGTGATATTAGCGCTTGGTGCACGTTTTGATGATCGTGTAACAAATAACGTTAAAAAGTTTTGTCCTAATGCCACAATTGTACATGTAGATGTAGATCCAACTTCAATTTCAAAAACAATCAAAGCGCACATACCGGTTGTAGGTTGCTTAGCAACAGTACTAGAACAACTACAAGCTGGAATTGATAAAAGCCCAATTAAAATAGATCGCAGCGCACAAGAAGATTGGTGGCGTCAAATTATTAGTTGGCGTGAACAAAAATGTTTAAGCTACAACACTGATGGCGACAAAATTAAACCACAAGCCGTAATTGAAGCTGTTTATAAAGCCACTAATGGCGATGCTTATGTAAGTTCTGACGTTGGTCAGCACCAAATGTTTGCAGCGCAATATTACCCATTTAAGCACCCTCGTCAGTGGATAAATTCAGGCGGCCTAGGCACTATGGGCTTTGGCTTACCTGCAGCAATGGGTGTAAAACTAGCCTTTCCAGACAAAGAGTCTGTATGTATTACGGGTGATGGCTCTATTCAAATGAATATTCAAGAGCTATCTACCTGCTTACAGTACAACCTAGCGGTAAAAGTTGTATCACTTAATAACCGCTCTTTAGGTATGGTACGCCAATGGCAAGATATGGTTTACGGCGGACGTCATTCATCATCTTACATGGACTCGCTACCTGATTTTGTTAAGTTAGTTGAAAGCTACGGGCATGTAGGAATACAAGTAAATACACTTGATGAATTGCAACCTGCTATAGATAAAGCAATGTCAATTAACGACCGATTAGTCTTTTTAGATATAAACGTTGATGAGAAAGAACATGTATACCCAATGCAAATCAAGTTAGGTGGCATTGATGAGATGTGGTTACGTAAAGGAGTAAAAGCATAATGCGTCGTATTTTATCTATTCTATTAGAAAACGAACCCGGTGCACTGTCGCGTATTGTTGGGCTTTTTTCACAACGTGCATACAACATTGACAGCCTAACTGTTGGCACAACTGATGATCAATCATTGTCACGTATTACTATTACTACTATGGGTGACGACAGAGTTGTTGAGCAGATCACAAAGCAAGTTAACAAGTTAGTAGATGTGCTTAAAATTATCGATTTAACAGAAATGAGCCACATTGAGCGCGAGCTATTACTTGTTAAAGTATTTGCTCAAGACGAGACGACTCGAGCAGCGGTTACTCGCGTAGTTGATGTATTTCAAGGTGTTATTTTAGATATGGGCCGACAAAGCTATAGCCTGCAACTAGTGAGCAGTACAGACAAAATAGAATCGTTTTTAGACACACTTCGCCATGAAACCGATATTATTGAAGTTGTACGTTCTGGTGCTGTTGGTATTGGGCGAGGCGATAAAGCGCTAAAAGCATAACACTCATCTATTAAAGCCGTTATATAGCGGCTTTTTAAACATAAAAAAAAAGAGCTAAATAGCTCTTTTTTTAATTTAATTCGTTAAACCTATTAAGGGTTTACTTGGTCTTTAAGACCTTTACCTGCTTTAAAGCTTGGGATAGTTGCCGCTGCGATTTGGATCTCAGCACCCGTTTGTGGGTTACGGCCAGTGCGAGCTGCACGTTCTTTTACTGAGAAAGTACCAAAACCAACTAATGCTACTGAATCACCTTCTTTTAAAGAAGAAGTTACAGCACCTGTAAACGCGTCAAGAGCACGAGTAGCAGCGGCTTTAGAGATTTCTGCATCAGTAGCAATTTTTTCAACTAATTGAGCTTTATTCATTGTTAGATTCCTATTCGTTATTATTTTGCCTTCGCAAAACCTATCTTTATGCATTTTTAAAGAGTTAGCAACAGCAAATTGCATTTTTTGCTTAAATTCTTAAAAAATGAGTAAAATTTAAATAATTCTCGGTAAAATACAGCATGTTGGGTTAACAAAGACTTAATTTGAGTACAATTTTGGCGCAAGTTAAGCAACTGGGTAAATAAGCTATATTTTTTCGATAACTAAGGTCACTTCCCCGACCTCGACTCCAAACTTAACAATAGACGTGCGGTTTATCAAGCGCGATTGTGTAACCAAGTACATCCAATCGTCAAAATTCACTTCCAAAGTACTGCCATCGTATGGAAGTTCAACATCATAATTCCAGTGAAATACACTGCCATCACTTTTACCTTTTGCTGTACCTATAACATCAGCTGCCGACCCCGTTAAACTATTGTCTTCATTTAATGTTATTTTCCAGATTCGTTTTTGGGTTTCACCATCATCATAAACAAAGTCCTCTTCAATAACGCCCTGGTTACCGTCCCAGGTCGCATTCATATCTACGACAAGCTTTCGGGTCAGTTCACCTTTAAAGTCTTGTACAACACCATAGGCTTTCAAATTTCCGCTAAAAAACGTTTTAAAGTCGAAATTTGGCGATGTATTTTTATAATGTTCAACATTTGGTGCCGAACAGCTAATTAAAAGTAGAGCCGAGACGGTCATTACAGCTGCTTTCAACGTGTTTAATATGTTCATATTAATTCCCTAATAGTTGCTTTCGTAGTTTTGGCTCAGAGGTTTTTTTATCAAGCCAAATGGCTAAAAAGTCACTCGAAAATTGAGGCTCATTAATTTCACCAATTTTTTCATCATTATGATAAAAAGTGCTCATACCTTGCTCATTTGTGATTAACGTTAGCGAGTCACCCTTTTTTATATCAGGCCAAATAGACAACAATTTACTGTCATATTTGTCAGCTAATTCTGTTTTTCCAAGATGTTCCCACTGCTCATTTGTTGCTTTAACTATTTCTTTAGCTTCAAAGTCGCGTAAATAGGTAAGCTTAAACTTAATAGGATGTGTTCCTGCGCTGTAATTACCTGAAGGGGTAAATAGCACAGCGTCATATACATCCCAAAATAAATACTCCATTCGTGCTTCGCCTACTTTATTGAATTGCGTGTTAGCTAAAACAATTGAAGTTGTAAGCAAATAAAAAGTAACTGCCTTTAGTAAAAATTTCAAAATAAGTTCCCTTTGAATAAGTGAGTAATGTTGCCAAATGAAAATTTGTGGGCGTTCAGCGATTAATAAACAACTTAATTTTTTGGTTTATAAAAAGGATAGCGGTAAACACTGCAGACCATATCGCTCCGTAAACAAGCCAAAATTGCCATAAAGGTAATCCTAGGCTTATTACTTCAAAACGAGCACCTGCCCAATAACTTGCAGGCGAAAAAGCAATACATACCAAAAAGGCCTGCCAAAGTTTTAATCTACTTAAAAAAACCATAGAGGTATTTAAAGAAAGTAATAATGCAGCCCATAAAAAAGCGAGCCATAGTGGGAAGGGATATACTTTAAATTCTAACAAGCCTAGCTTTACCGCTATAAATTCTAATAACAGGGCTAAAGGTAGGGCTTTAATTAATAGTAAGGAGTCTTGTTTTTTCTGCTTTGACAACAAAAACATTAAGATAATAATTAAACCGCTAAAAAGTAGCGAATCAGCTTCAAGCAGTAATGATAAAA
The DNA here is from genome assembly GCF_038900255.1 of Pseudoalteromonas sp. AS84. Taxonomy (NCBI): domain Bacteria; kingdom Pseudomonadati; phylum Pseudomonadota; class Gammaproteobacteria; order Alteromonadales; family Pseudoalteromonadaceae; genus Pseudoalteromonas; species Pseudoalteromonas sp. AS84. The sequence goes on from NZ_JBBMQY010000001.1 coordinate 137,632, forward strand.
ACCACACTGCTTGAAACAAAACAAAATTAGTAATTGAGCGCAATATCATCGTTATCGCTAATAAAACGTGGTTTACGCGCCATTAAATGCACTGTACTTGTTGCTCTAGCTCTAAATGCACCTTCACAATAAGCAAAATAGAATAACCATAAACGATAAAAACGTTCATCAAATTTAGAGCGGTCCAAATCAGGCCAGCTTTTTATAAAACGAGTACGCCAATCCGCTAATGTTCGTGCGTAGTGAGCGCCAATATCATTAACAGTGTGAATAACCATATCGGTATTATTCTTGATTTGCTCACTCATTTCGTTAAGTGATGGCAAGCACCCACCTGGGAAAATATACTGTTGGATAAAGTCAGAGTTTTTTAAGTAGTGCTTATAACGCTGATCGCCAATAGTAATTGCTTGTATAAGCATTGCGCCGTCGTCTTTTAAGAGCTCACCACACTGAGTGAAGAAGCTAGGTAAATAGTCATGACCAACCGCTTCTATCATTTCAATAGAAACAAGTTTGTCGTATTTACCTTTTAGTAATCTGTAATCGAGCTTGAGTAATGTTATTTTATTCTCAAGACCAAGTTCAACAATTTTTTTAGCTACAAAATCATGTTGCTCATCAGATATGGTGGTTGTTGTTACATGGCAATCGTAATGTGTGGCTGCGTATATAGCAAAAGCCCCCCACCCTGTACCAATTTCAATTACTGAATCATTTTTTTGAAGCTCAACTTGCTCACAAATGCGTTTAAGCTTGTATTGCTGTGCCTCTTCAAGTGTTGCTTCTTTTGTAGGATATACAGCACTTGAGTAAAGCATTTCTTTACTTAAAAATGATTCGTACAAATCATTACCTAAGTCGTAATGAGCAACAATGTTCTTTTTAGAGCCCGATTCTGAATTTTTATTTTTTATGTGATTAAATCGGTGTGCGATATTACTAAAAAATGCGAATTTTTTTTCAAACTCATCGAGTTGCTTTTCGTTTATAGCAAATATTTCTATAAATGAAGTTAAGTTGTCACAAGACCAGTGACCCAAAATATACGCTTCACCAGCGCCAACGCTCCCAGATAATGCAAACGCTTTATACATAGCTTTATCGTTAACTGTTACTGTTGCTTTTAACGCAGACGATACATCGCCAAAAACTGTACGCTCATTTCCATCAATTAAAACAACTTGACCTGTTTCAATTGACGAAAAGGCTTTAGTCACTAATTTTTTATATATATTAGTTAACCAACTAGTGCTTTGTTCGCAATTTAAGCTCGACACTTTATCCATTAAAATACCTATTAATTGTCCTGACTACCTATGTGCTTTATGGCTTACCTGAGTGACCTAAAAAAGGCACTCGTTTTAAAAACAACTTTAATGCTTGATAATAAATACCTTTGAAAATAGACCATGTCATGGCCGGAAAACGTTTAAACAACTTATTAATCTCTTCGTTAGTGAGTTCTTTACGTTTTAAACGAAGTGTTGCATCAAATAATAACTCTTCATTTCGCTTATTTTCAATGTGTATCAATGTTTTATCAGGCGATTGTTTAACATGCCAATGATAGTTCATATCCAGATTCATAAAAGGTGATACGGAAAAAACCTTCTTAAAGTTCACTTTTTTTTCTAAAGGGACTAAATAATAATGACGTTCGTTCCATGGTGTATTACTCACTTCAGCAATCATATACTTAAAACGAGTATCGTTGTGGCCAAAAAAATAAAAATTAACAGGGCTAAAATACACACCAAAACAACGAAATTGCCCTAGCATGTAAATATGAGAAAAGGTTTCGGTAATACCTAAATTGGCAAGTTGTTCATGCGCACGCTCAATAAGAGGTCGTTTAGCAAGGTGTGAGGTGCCTTTAAGATAATCAGCTTCATTAAATTTTAACGCTTTTAATCCTGACGTACCTATGTGTTTATGCACACCATTTAGTTGTTGAGGATTATTTAAGTCTACCCACATCATATACAATGGATAACTAAAACGATGTTCTTTAACAGCAAAACGGCGATGTTTTACATCGCCTAAATACACTGCACTAGTCAAATTCGACCCCAAGTTGCTTGGCTACATCTACACCACTGTGTACGCCATCTTCATGAAAGCCATTGTACCAATAAGCACCACAAAAATAACTATTGTTTTGTCCATCAATACTGTGTTTAAGTTTTTGAGCAGCAATTGACTCTTGGTTAAATACAGGGTGATGATAAGTAAACTCGCGCAAAATTTTACTTTGGCTTATTCCTTCAAGATGATTAAGCGTTACACAAAACTGTGTATCCGATTGTATACCTTGCAAAATATTCATTTGGTAAGTAACAACAGCTGCTTTATCAGTGTTGTTATTAAGTAGGTAGTTCCAACTTGCCCATGCCGCTTTTCTATCTGGTAAAAGGTTTGTATCGGTGTGCAGCACCACTGAATTCTCAGTGTAAGCTATTGCACCCAATACTGACTCTTCTTGCTCAGTCGCATCACCAAGTAGTGCAAGTGCCTGATCTGAATGACAAGCAAATATTACTTTATCAAACTTACTTTGCTCACCACTGGCAAACTCTATTGTTACTTCATCATTTTGACGCGTAACAGATTTGATGTTTGTATTGAGTTTAATTTTATCGGCAAAGCCTCTTATCAGCGGCTTAATGTATTGACGAGAGCCACCCGGTACTACATACCACTGTGGTCTGTTTGTTACGTCTAACAGGCCATGATTAAAAAAGAACTTAACAAAAAATTCAACGCCTACATTTTCCATTTCTTTAATGCTGGTAGACCAAATAGCCGCGCCCATCGGAAGGATATAATGGTATTTAAAAAAGTCATTAAAGTGATTGTCGCTAAGCAGCTGCCCTAATGATTGATCAGATTGGTAATCATCTTTTTCATGTAGTGCTTTACACAGTTTGTTAAACCTAACAATGTCGTACAATAATCGCCAAAACTTAGGTCTAAAAATATTACGTCGCTGTGCAAACAGGCTCGTAAATGTATGACCATTGTATTCAAAGCCAGTGGCTTCATTATGAACACTAAAGCTCATTTGCGTTGTCTGTTTATCTACACCAATACGCGATAGTAACTTTTCAAAGTATGGGTAAGTTCTGTCGTTAAATACAATAAAGCCAGTATCTATTGCGTATTTTATGCCGCACACATCAACGTCAACCGTTGCAGTGTGGCCACCTATATAATCATTTTTTTCAAATACGGTTACATCGTAATGTTTGTGAAGCAAATGCCCACATGTTAAACCAGATACACCAGTTCCTATTATTGCTATTTTTTTCAACGGGCTAATCCTTTTGCGATTTTAAGCCAAATTGGGAGTGGTAAAATACGTAATGCTTTTAATATAAGTGTAAAACGGTACGGAAAGTGAACATCTTTTCGGCGCTTATGTATTCCCTTAATCATGTAGTCAGCTGCTTTTTCAGCGGTAACAGCCATAGGCATCGGGAAATCATTTTTATTAGTGAGCGGAGTTTTCACAAAGCCTGGATGAACTAAAGTCACATCAACATCATCTAAATCAACAGCTAAGCTTTTTGCTAAATAACTTACACCCGCTTTTGATGCACCATAAGCTTCTGAACGAGGTAGCGCAAGATAAGTAACACTTGAGCTAACTAAAACAAGCTGGCCGCCTGAATTTATTTTAGGAAGTAGCGCTTCAAGGCAATACCCCATAGAGAGTAAATTCACATTAATTACACGCTCAAACAATGCACTATCAAAATTTCGCGCGTCATCTATGTATTCACAGTTACCCGCGTTTAAAATAACACGGTCAAAATGAGGGAAGCCAATAGTAGACTCTTTAATGTCATGTAGATTAGTTGCATCAAATTTACATGCTTGAATATTGTCGTATTTAGCAAGCTCAGCGAGCTTTTCACTATTACGGCCACAAGCTATAACAGTGTCTCCCAACTGCGCATATTTAATTGCTAACTGCTCACCAATACCTGAAGTAGCACCCGTAATTAGTGTGATCATAATTAACCTGCCCTTTTATCAATTAGCTTTATAACACTACCAAGTAAAGGAATGTGTTTGTACAGCAACTCGCCCACATTAAAGTAATCTCTGTGCTTGATAATTTTGCCATTTTCAAAAATCAGCTTACTATGACCTTCTACCGAGATAGTTTTACCTGATGAAAGTTTTGGATGTGCGTAGTGCATAGTCCAATAAATAAAAGCATTGTTTCCGCTATTAAACGAATCACTAATATCAAACTGGCAATGCTTAACATTGCTATATAAGTTAGCAAAGTACCTGCGCAATTCTACAATGCCATTAATTTCATGCATCGGGTCTATAAACTGTATGTTGTCACAGTAAATATCACTCAATAAATCAAGGTTTGTGCTATCAAGCTGTTGGTATATTTCAACAAATTTATCTACTGGTAACTGGTTATCCATATCACACCTTAAATGCAGCAAGTGCACGTTCTCGTGCCGCTTTATGATCAACTATTGCTGGCCAGTAACATTCCTTATCTTTACCTATTGCGGCTAAATAAGTGTGTGGAAAATGAATGTGTTTATCTGGCACGTTTTCAAGCTCTGGCAAATACTTACGGATAAACTTGCCAGTTGGATCAAAGCGCTCGCTTTGTCTGATAGGGTTAAAAACTCTAAAGTAAGGCTGAGCATCACAGCCGGTACTTGCAGCCCACTGCCAACCACCATTATTTGAGGCTAAATCACCATCAATTAGGTGCTGCATAAAAAAACGCTCTCCTTCGCGCCAGTCTATTAATAAATGCTTAGTTAAAAAGCTCGCAACAACCATACGTAAACGATTGTGCATCCAACCGGTTTGCTTTAGTTGTAGCATTGCAGCATCCACTAACGGGTAACCTGTTCGCCCTTCACACCATGCTGTAAATTCATTTTCGCTTTTACGCCACACTACGGCATTATACTTTTCGTTAAAGTTATCACCGCGCGAAAGCTTTGGAAATTCAGCAATTAAATGCCTGTAAAATTCGCGCCAAACAAGCTCGTTAATCCACGTAAACGTTTTACTTTTTGACGTAGTTAAAATATCAGGATAACGCTGCTGAATATTAATAAGCAGCTGTTTTGTGCTTACAATACCCAATGCTAAATACGGGCTTAAACCTGATGTGCCTTTTACGCTGGGTATATCACGCTGATCGTCGTAGCTTGTAAGCTTGTCACATATAAAGTTATCGACCACGGTAGACAGTGTATCGTCGTCAACCGGCCACTTATCTGAGCATCCATCACTTTTTAGTAAGTCGCTTTCATCAAATTTTATTGGATCAGAAGTTAGAGGCCATTGAGGCAAACTAAAATGTGTGTCTTGATACTGCTTTAGCCATGCTCGCTTAAATGGAGTAAACACTTTATACATTTCATTACTTTGATTTTTAACCGTTCCAACAGGTGCAATCAAATCACCTTCGTACAAAGTAAAAGTAATAGAAAGCTCATCGCATTCGTGCAAAATTGCTTTATCGCGGTTTACTTCATTAAGCTCATATTCTGTATTAGCAATTACGTGTTTTACATCGTTTGATTTACAGAAATCAATAAGCTCACGCGTACAATCGACAAAGCTAGGCGCTTCAATAACATGTAAGGTAATGCCATAATCAGCAAGCTGAGATTGAAGATAAGTAACTCGGCGCTTGAGTAAGTCAATCTGAATAGGCGCAGCTTGGTGTTGTTGCCACTGTTTTTCAGACACAAAAAAAATGGCGTGTTTAGCGCCATTATTTAGCGCTTGAATTAACGCTTCGTTATAAAAAAGGCGCAAATCGCGCCTAAACCAAAATAATGTATCCATTAAATACCAAATCGTAGTTTTAAATCGTGAGGGTAAGGGTTAAAAAACACTTGTTTTTCAAGGTACTCATTTGGGTGAACCTTCAAATGATGTTTTAGCAAAGTAAGTGGTACATACAATGGCACTAATCCTTCGCGATATTCATCTATTGCATCACGAAGTTCTTGTTTTTCAACCTTCGATAAAAATGTTTTAAAGTAACCTTGTAAATGCATTAGCGTGTTGCAGTTATTTCTTCGAGAAGCTGGCTTTTTAAGACCCGTCATCAAACCTAAAATATATTCATCAGCAACTGCGCTTATATCGTCACCTACATATGTTCCTAACAGGTTACCCAAATCACGATAAGCTTGATAGTTATGGGCCATCAACAAGTACTTATACTGAGAATGAAATTGAGTAAGCTTATGAACCGTAAGCGGCTCTTGTACTAATTTTTGCCAGTTTTTAAATACGTAAATTCTCATTACAAAGTTTTCACGTAAGTGCATGTCATTTAAACGTCCGTTTTCTTCACATGGCAATAATGGGTTGTGCTTCATTATTTGCTCAGCAAAAAAACCAACACCTTCTGAGGTGTTACCTGTTCCTGCTTCATTGTAAATTTTAATGCGCTCCATGCCGCAACTTGGGCTTTTAGCACAAAATACAAATCCACTTAGTTCTTTAGCTTGTTCAGTTGCAACTTTTTTACCATATTCAGTAAGTTGCTGGCCTACTTCACCGGTGCCATCTGGGCGGCATACTTTAATAGTATCGCCCACTTTAACCTGGCGAATAGTTGGACGGGGTATTGGTAAACCTACCGCTACTTCCGGACAAAACCGCGTGTATTCAACGTGTTTACCTAGCTCATCCATACAAAAATTTGACTTTTTATGTCCTGTGTCAAATCTAACTTTTTCGCCTGCTAAGCAGGCGCTTATACCAATTTTTATTATATCTGTATGCATATATTCTCTTAGTAAATCAAATTACCTATTGGATTTAGTAACTTGCTGAAGCCCTTATTAAAATGTAGCGCACTACTGACAACTGTAAAGCATAAACATCCATCTTTCGTTAAAGGTGTATGTTGATGACTACCATCTTGCCAAATAAAGTCGCCTGGTACGTAATTACCATCTTCATCACTAAACTCACCGTCTAGTAGTAAAGTAACTTCAAATCCGGTATGTGTGTGCTCAGGAATTTCGCCGCCAGCATCAATATGTAGCAAGCTAGAACGCAGCGCACCGTCATCTAATGCAACGCGAGAACGAGCTAACTTACCAACTTGTGTAAACTTACTATGAGAAATACGTGTTAAAGCACGTGGAAGTTGATAGTTATGCTCATTCACTTTAATCGATACAGGCTCTACTTCGTAAACTTCATCAATAGAATCATCAGACATGATCATATCAAGTACATTTAGTTCAAATTCTTCAAGTAAATCAGATTTCTCAGTTTGAGATTTCTCAAATTGAGCAGGCTCTTCACTAAATAATGCATTTGCATTACTTGCTTCAATTTTAGCTACTTTAGCTTGGCACACAGGGCACATATCTACGTGAATAGAAACGGCTAAACTCAATGATGTAGCAAGTGATGCATCGCAATACTGTGTCAGTAAAGTTTCACTCGGGTGATGTTTAATCATGCTGATCTCCCATTTCATTACGTAATTTTTGCAAGGCCAAACGTAACCGTGATTTTACCGTGCCTACTGGAATATTAAGTTGATGTGCAAGTTGCTCTTGCGACATGTCTTGGAAATAAACGCCTCTTACCACTTCGCGTTGAGCAATTGGTAATTTGTTTAAATAGCGCTTAATTTGCTTATCTTCTAAATGATCACTGTATTCGTGATGCGTATCTTGTGAGTCGTTTAGTAACGGCCAAATATCTTCGCTTATATTTTCTTCTTTATTACTTTTCATCTTACGAAGCATATCGAACGACGCGTTACGCATAACGGTATAAACCCACGTAGTCGCTGCACCTTTATCACTGTGATACAAATGTGCTTTACGCCAAACAGAGGTTAGCGTTTCTTGCACAAGCTCCATTGCTTGAGCTTCAACACCAAACTGCTTTATTCCAAAGCGTTTAATTTTTGGCGCAAAGTATTCAAATAAATAAGAAAACGCTTTTTTGTCGCGTGATTGCGCAACATCTATAAGCGCTTGCATGAGCTCTTTACTCGGCGTTTCTGGCATGGCAGTGTACTTACCTGTATTAGGTTCACAACGTGGTGACTGTTGTTGACTTACCATAATAATTTATCCCGTTATTGCTTTTGTATTAAGTAATACGGGCAATAATTAATTTAGGATCATAAAATTTAGGCAAATTCGTTATTAATCACAGTATGGAGGAAATTCAGTAAGTTATCAAAATTCGTTTCAAACGCAAGTTGCTGTTTTTTCTCAATAGAAACAGGTAGGAGTTCAAGCCAACGTGCTGCAATCCAGGGAAGCTTGTCAAAATGAGTTTTCTTGTACAACAAATTAAGTTCCGGATTACCTTGAAACACATTTTTAAGCGCGTCGTGTAATAGGTAATGTTCACCAATTTGGTTGTTAGAATCTTTGTACCAATACGGTGTATTACAAGGCGATACCAAGCCATGACGTAATTCGTCTTCGTCTTGATAAACATCATTAATTTGCACGTTTTGCGATGCAAATACATCAATTAATAATACATCGTTATCGTCTTGGTCAAAATCAATAATATCAACAAGGCAACCTTGCGCGCTTATATTAAAAGGCGTGTCATGCTCAAACGTACAAAGCACAAACCCTGTATTATTTTTTAATGCGGTTTTAACCATATTTAAATAGCGAGGCTCAAATATGCGTAATCGCGTATAACCTTCAGGTAACATAAAAATGGGTAATGGAAAAATCGCACGTTTCATAAAGTCTACTTATTTCAAACACTCTGCCTTTATTTACGTGCGCTTTTGCTAAGTCGATCAGCTTTGTATGAATCGAATTAATTACCAGCTATATAATTGGCTAAAGATTAAACCAACCTCCCATAGCTTTAAACACTTGAACCGAGTAATAAGCGCTAATCATACTGACTACGGGTGCTAACATTAATGCAAATAATCCAAGTTCACTGCTCATCGTTTTAATCCTTTAAGTGGTTTATTTTACGTTTTTAACGCTAGCGTCAGTATTTTTAAGCGCTGTGCTATCTGTTAAAACGGGCTCATCTAATAAACCCTCTAAAACAGATTTAGCATCAAAATAAAGCGTTTCCTTTAGTGATTTTTCAAGCTCGATTGTGGTTTGCTTAACATAGCTTGCTACACTTTGAGTTAATATATCAGTTACATCTAGGTCCACTTCTGTTGCGTGTACTTGCGCAGAACCTAATACTAATAAACTTGCCATAGCGATTTTAATTGAATGTTTCATAATGGTATTCCTTGTTTGTGTATTGTTTAGACGTAGTTATATACTCAAGGGTTGTGCCAACATAAAAATAAATCTTAACCAGTTGTAATTAAAAAACTTTAAACGCATCACTTTAATTTAAAAAATTCATCCCTCGTTAATTTAACCATTTAATTTAATTTTTTGACTACTTTTTAGTTAATAAATAAAAGGGTTTTAATGTATTAATACCGTCACACTAAATACATTTAGCGTTTATAAAAACGTCATATCTAATCGTTAAAGTGCGCACCACTATTAATAATTAAAAAAGTGCAGTATGACTCTTTCATCACGTCGAAATTTTTTAAAAACCTCAGCAGCAAGTATATTTACCGTCGCAGTATCGAGTGCCATTACAGGTTGTGCTCAAACATTAATAAACAAACCTCTATCGGCTATTGAATTTAAACACGGTGTAGCGAGTGGCGACCCGCTTAGTAATGCTTTAATTATTTGGACACGCGCAACCACTGCTCAATCAAATTTTGAAGCTACTGTTGCCTGGGAGTTGGCAAGTGATTCTCAATTTAAAAACATTATTCGCAGCGGGCGAGAACAAACAGATAAAAGCCGCGACTTTACAATAAAAATAGATGTGCAAGACCTTACTCCAAACACAGAGTACTTTTATCGTTTTATGGGGTTGAATACACAAAGCCCAATTGGCCGAGCTAAAACACTACCAATAAACAATGTTGAACAACTAAAAATGGCTGTTGTGTCGTGCTCAAACTACCCTGCTGGGTACTTTAATGCATACACTGATATCGCTAAGCAAGAAGGTTTAGATGTAGTGCTACATTTGGGAGATTATATTTACGAATACCCGATGGGTGGATACGCTACCGAAAATGCTGAAAAGATTGGTCGACAATTAGCAGCCGATAACAGCGGTGAAATTATCACCCTTAACGACTACCGCAAACGTTATGCAATTTACAGAACAGACCAAGGCCTTCAAGCACTTCACGCTGCAGCGCCTTTTATTGCAATATGGGATGATCATGAAATTGCGAATGATACATACAAAGATGGTGCTGAAAATCATACCCCTGATGAAGGTGACTTTTTTAAGCGCCGCGCAGCAGCTATTCAAGCGTATTACGAATGGCTGCCAATTAGACCACCCATGGGCGAGCAAAGCCCGCAAATATACCGTACCTTCGATTTTGGAAATTTAATAAGCTTACACATGCTAGATACTCGCGTAATAGCACGCGATAAACAACTCGCTTACAGCGACTATAAAAACCTAGAGACCAAACAAATGGATGTTGCTCGCTTTGCCAGTGATTTAAATAATCCAAAAAGGCAGTTACTAGGTAACACACAACTTAACTGGCTTACGAGTGCAATAACTAAATCGAATGCAAAGTGGCAAATATTAGGCCAGCAAGTATTGATGACTAAAATGTGGCTACCTACTGAAATATTCTCGCAATCCGATCGCACTAAAATACCCCAGGTATTAAAAGAGCTTGTTGCCATTAAAAAAGCCGTGTTAGCAAATAAAGCGGTAACACCCGCGCAACTTGCACGCGTAAATACTTTAATGCCTTACAATTTAGATGCGTGGGATGGTTACCCAAGCGAGCGCGAAGCATTATACAAAAGCGTTACTGCATTAAATAAAAAGTTAGTAGTGGTTGCAGGTGATACGCACAATGCGTGGCATGGCACATTAAAAAATGCAAAAGGCGAAAGCGTAGGAGTAGAGTTTGCAACACCAGGTGTTACATCCCCGGGTATGGAGCATTATTTAGCGCTTAATACAGCACAAGCAAAGCAAATGGCTGACTCGCTTTCATTGCTAATAAACGACTTAAACTATTGTGACTTATCACACCGTGGATATATGTTACTGACGATTACTAAAGAGCAAATTACAACCGATTGGCGTTATATAGATAACATAAACTCCCCAAGCTATAACATAGTTAACCAGCATCAAAGTGTTTATAAAGGCTAATACTTTTAAAAAGAAGGTAAATGTATTATTTACCTTCTTCGTATATTTTATCAAACGTGCTTAATTACAAGTATAAAGAAGTGTCCACGAAGCATCACTGCCTGGAAGGCTATTTGTATACCAATTTGCGCTGTATGCATTGCCTTGATATTGCATTTTATCGTCGGTGTTATTGTGAGTAAACGGACCACCTGAGTAATCTTTGTTCACCCAATTAGGGTATGTATTAATACCATTACAATCGGTTGAACTTACAACACTGCATCCATTTGTATCAACACTTGTACCAGTGGGTGTATCTGGGCACTGATCAATATCATCATTCACACCATCGTTATCCACATCGCTTTGTGGTTCAACTACTTCAACAACACAACCTACATTATTAACAGTTTCACCTGCAGGTGTATTAGGGCATTGATCAACACTATCGCTAATACCATCACCATCGCTGTCAGTTACTACACAACCAATACTATCAACCGTTGTACCTGCGGGAGTGTTATCGCACTGATCAAGGCTGTCACTTATACCATCGCCATCAGAGTCTAAAGCAACCGTACTACCACTCCAACCTTGAATGATCTCTTTAACTTTAGTGCCTGACGCGGTTAGTGAATTCCAACTACCGCCTGGAGTAAATAACGATGCACCTTCGTTTTTATCGTTTAAAGCCCAGTTAGCGTGGCTAATATTGTTTGTTTTAAAAAATGCCATCCATGCATCGGTTTCATTAATATTAACACCACCATTACCATCAGCATTAACTGTTCCCCACTCTGTGGCGAATAGTGCAATACCGTTATCGAGTGCAGTTTGTGCTTTATTTCGATACGATTGGCCATGCGTGCCAGCATAAAAATGCAGAGTGTAAGCAATATTGGCGCGATCTATCGGGTTTTGTGATGCCACATCCACATCTTGTGACCACGTAGGCGTACCAACCACAATTAAGTTATCAGGGTCGATTGCTCTAATTTTATCAATAACTGTTTCTGCGTAAGGCTTAATATCGTTAACCCACGAAATTTGTAACGGCTCGTTATAAATTTCATAAATAACATTGTCGTACTGCCCATATTTGGTCGCTACGTCTTCAAAAAAGCGAATTGCAGTTGCTTGATCGGTATGTGCTTCATGGCTATGAAAATCAATAATAACGTACATATCTTCGCTAATAGCTGCGTTTACAACAGTATCAAGACGGCTCATATTGCCCTCCCAATCAAAGTTCAAACTACCACCGGTACTCGTACCATGGCCAATAGCTGCACGTATTAATGTTGCATTAAATTCAGTTTTTGCCTTTGCTACTGTTTCTGCGGTGTAAAATTTTTCAGCGCCCCACCCCGTATTACTCCAAAATAGGCTAGGTCCTGCAAAGCTTGTGTTTTCTCCACCCGCAAGAATTTGGTTCCCACTCACCGTTAACTTCTCAACAGCGGCATTGGCCATTGTTGAGCATCCTAATAATAAAGCTAACGATAAGCTCGCCACTTTAAAATCCTTTCTTTTGTGATTATTTGAACTGTTATTCATTGTATTTCCTTAAATTGAAATTATCAGTCGTCATTGCTTGACGTAATAAATTGATACCAAACCAATACTTAATAGCTAAAAAAAGTTAATTTGGCGAGCAGAAAGTACCATTTATTTATTAACATTAAATGAATAAAAAGGTACAAGGAGAAGGATTTTAATTAACTAAATATCAACAAATGAGCAATTTAACGAGGTTTGAGGATTTTACTGGGTATATACAGGCATTTACACGATGTTTACATGATGCAGGCAAAAAATCTCGGTTACAAAAAATATATATAAAAATGAAAAGGCGGTAATAATAATTATTACCGCCATTAATAATAGCTAAATATCAGGAATAAATATTAGGGAGGCAATTAATAAGCCAACCAAACCTAGCTCTAATTAATTGGCTTATTTTTTTGTGGGAAGTACTTTTCTGCCCAAACGGTATGCATCCATCATGCTCAGCACCCAAATTATAATCATTAAAGGTACATACTTATATTCAGCGAGTTTAGCGCAGGCGTCGGAAGGTTGTTGCGCGGCTTTTAAAATGGCCGTAACCGACATGGGGATTTTTCCATGTACAATTTCATTTGCAGTACACTGTGCAATCGCAAATATATCTTGAAAGGTTAAAATTAAAAAAACAGTAAACGCACCCGCAAAAATAGCGCCTATTAGGTGTTTTTTTAAAGAGAAATGCCCCGCTCCAGGATAAACAATGGCGGTAAGTAAAGCAGCTTTTAGATCTTGTTTCATGGTTATTTCAGCTCGTAATATGTATTACACTAGACACCAACATAGTGAATTAATTCTCTTTAAAATCAAGTAAAAGCTAAAGTAGCGTATCAAATAAAGTTATTTAGTATTACTCACAGCTAAGATTGAAAATTTCAGCGTACAGTTGTACACTGAAATTAATTCCAATAGTGGTAGGAACAGTTATGTCGTTAGAAGCACCTTATTCCCGTAAAGAAGAGAAATTAAACGTAATCAGCCATGCACTCGGTATTATATTTGCCGCGTTAGTTATGTGGGATTTATTTAGCCAAGCCACTAGCACTAAAGCGTATGTTAGTACTGCAATTTATGGCAGCAGCCTATTTGTGCTGTTTTTGTCGTCCACTTTGTACCACGCCAGTATTCAACCGCGCTTAAGAGCCTTTTATAAAAAGTGCGATCACTGCGCCATATACTTATTAATTGCTGGCACCTACACTCCCTTTTTATTAATCTCATTATCCGGTGCTTGGTCATGGGCAACACTTACATTTATTTGGGCGGTAGCACTAGCAGGCGTTGCGTACAAAGTATTTGTAAAAAACGGTAATAAAAAAATATCACTCGCCACCTACTTGCTCATGGGTTGGTTTGCACTGGCTATTGTATATCCGCTTTATTCAAGTGTTGATGTAAAAGCACTTTACTGGCTACTTGCCGGCGGTATTTTTTATAGTTTAGGTACATTATTTTACAGCGCTAAAAGCACCCAATTTAGCCACGCTATCTGGCACTTATTTGTTATTGCTGGGTGTGTTTGCCATTATATTTCAATTAGTAATTATGTTTATTAGGCAGGTAAAGCCAATTAGAATGGTCTGGTTTGAGCGAGAAGCAGACGGTCAGATAAACTCATTCTTGGACAGAACTGCGTCAGTACTTCTTCTAAATTAGCAGCCCATGGATTACCTAAGGTATTGCAAACCTCTAATCAGGTGTCCAAAATTACTCATCCATTACAACAGATCATGGTCGACACACGTCATATCGACCGCACATACTGTTAGTGCCAGTTAAAATTCTTGTACTGTAGGGCGCAATACAATCTCGTTAACATCAACATCGTTAGGCTGTTCAATCACATAAGTGACAGCATTAGCGATAGACGTCGCTGAAATGGCATCGTTATACACCTCATTCACAAATTGAGAGCTCGTTGCTTCTGAGGTGCCATGTTTAAGTTCAGAATCAATGAGTCCAGGTGAGATGACAGTTGTGCGAATATTACGACCCACCTCCATACGTAGCCCCTGACTAATTGCACGAACGGCAAATTTAGTATCTGCATACACACTGCTCGCTGGCGAAACTTTATGATCTGCAACAGAGGAAATGCTTATGATCAAGACTTTATTCATTGGGGATAGGATAAATATATAGAGGTTGGTTTTCAGATATCACCTGACAGATGCCGAGTCGAGTTATAGACAACTGTCAGGTTTGAATGAGTACAACTAACTCATAGTAAATGAAGCAAGAGCTTGCTCTGCTATTTCAACTCCATACTCTTGAACAAAGTGACCCGCTTCTTCAATTTTCATTGGTTCAGGGCAACCTTTGATCACCGTTTTTAGTTGCATCATGGCGGCCTCACCTAAGACAGCATCTTTCATTCCTATCGCCATAAAGCTTTCACCGCTCCATTCATTTGACCAGAACTCAATCGCACGAAGTCCATACTTCACCGCATCATCATCTGCATTCGTTGGGATCATTTGTGGGAATCGTTTCACGCCAACTTTGTAGTTTTTGTCAGGGAATGGCGCGTCATACGCAATTGCATCCATCACATTGACAGCTGCGCCAGCATCACATGCGACTAGCCCTGCTACTGGTAATTCTGAAATTGTTTCATTAAAAGCCATCCACTGTACTGCGGCTTCGGCCAGCGGTTCACCATTTGAGATAGTAGTGTTCATCACAATAAGTTTTTTGAAACGATCTTGCATATCCATTGGTATCGTCAAACCAAGGCACCCGCCCCAATCCTGA
The DNA here is from genome assembly GCF_038900255.1 of Pseudoalteromonas sp. AS84. Lineage (NCBI taxonomy): Bacteria > Pseudomonadati > Pseudomonadota > Gammaproteobacteria > Alteromonadales > Pseudoalteromonadaceae > Pseudoalteromonas > Pseudoalteromonas sp. AS84. The sequence goes on from NZ_JBBMQY010000001.1 coordinate 153,184, forward strand.
CAAACCAGCACAATATTTTTAAGATCTAAGTGTTCAATTAATTGAATTAGACTGTTTCTGTGGAACTCAAAGTTGTACACAGAGTCTTCAATAGGCTTATCTGAGCGGCCAAAGCCGAATAAATCAGGGGCAACAACACGATGACCTGCATCAGTAAAAACTGGGATCATTTTACGATATAGATAACTCCATGTTGGTTCACCGTGCAAACAAAGAAACGTGTATTCCGAGTCTTTATCACCTTCATCAATATACGCCATTCGCAGCGATTCATATCCGCCGAGATCATCAACATAATTAGGTTGATAAGGAAACGCAGGGAGTACTGAAAAACGTTCTTCTGGTGTTCTTAATGCTTTAATCGTCATTATTTTTTCCTACAGATTGGTTAGTATTCATAAAATCGTCTGCACGGTCATTAATGTTTTGTAGTGATCGATACATATTGTATGGATGCATTCTGTACCGATCGATAAAGCAAGTCAACAACGAAATTGACATTTTTTAGTGAATACTACAAAATAGTTATCGATCAATATACTTTAGGTAGGAGCACCATCGGTAATGGCCGGAAGAAAAAGAGCGTTTGACAGAGAGATCGCACTCGATAAGGCAATGCGCATATTTTGGAACAACGGTTATGCAGCTACATCTGTGGCGCATCTAACCTCAGAGCTTGGGATCAATACGCCTAGCTTGTATGCCGCTTTTGGCAACAAAGAGAAGCTATTCAAAGAAGTGATCGTGCATTACATCACGCAATATAGTGACCCGTGTTATCGCCATATCACAGAGCCTTCAGACGCGCCTTTCATAGAAAGGTTACGAGCGTGTTTCTATGAGTTGATTCAAGAGTTTTCAGATGCTGATACCCCGCTGGGGTGTTTATTAGTAAAAAGCGTCAATGAGTCTGACAGCGTTGCCTTTCCTGAAGAAGCGACGGTGTACATCAATCAATTTGGATTGAAAACCCAAAACTTGATCACTACCTTGATCGAGTCTGAGGGTGTAATAACTGAGTCTGAGACCGCAGAACTGCAGACAAAATACCTGCTATCGGTTCTTTATGGGCTTTCTACTCAGATTCGAGCGGGTGAGTCACAGCAAGTTGCAGAATCGGTCATGGACTACGCACTCAATTCGATACAGACTAGCAGCGGTCAGTAATACTATTGTGGTGACGATGCCATTTCACTTAAACCAGTAATATCCGCCATATCTGTTGCAACCACGCCAGGGTGAACATTCCGTATCGATCACTAAGTAATGTCAACGCTATAACTAAATATTTTTTAGTGAACGATGCAGAATTACTTCGAACAACCCTTTCATTTGATTGGGGAGAGAAAGGGTAAAGGAGTTTGTGCCGCTTATTGTGATGGTGAGTATCGCCGTTTGAGTCTTGTTGTAAGTGGGCAAACTCTTTTTTTGTTGTTCTGGTAAATGACAGAGCATAAGCGAATTCTTCATGCAGTCTGTGTGATTGATTTGCAACGAGGATAAGGGGTGAAACCTATTTTGTAGTAATCGCTAAAAAATATTGACATTACTTACTGATCACTACAAAATAAATCCTAGTCAACCGATACATTCAAATGATTGAGTAGAGATATGTTTAAGAAGTTTGTACAAATTACCGCCATTTTTAATTTTCCTATCGCGATTGGGATAATGATCCCTGAGCTTCTTTCTCCTAAGCCAAGTTCATTCATTGTTACTCTTGTGCTCGCTTCGTTCTTAATATGTATCGGGGCAGCATTACTTTGGGCTGTCTCAGATTTACCTAGACGTGCTCCAATTATTGTCTGGAATGGCCTTGTTCGACTTTTCGGCTTCTTCGTTGTCAGCTATGCCGCTCTGCTTGGTATCGCGCCAATGGCATTTATTCCTATTTCATTAATGGATCTGCTCGCTGCCACAATCTACATAATCGGAAGTTCAAAAATAACGGGGATCCCAGTTATGTCTCTGATTTTAGGAAAGTCCGCTTCTTAAAAGCTTTCGCCTTTTCACTTATAAAGCCAATGTAGCTAAAGTGAGCTAAGTAGCTTAAAAAGCATCAGATAAGGAATACAGGGGTATGAAACACGATGAATTCAATCAATTTTGTGAAGCTTTAAAATCCTCAACCTATGTCATGCAATGGGACAACTCACATGTGTGGAAGGTGGGAGGAAAGGTGTATGCGATTGGCTTTACTTTAAAAGGAGGCACGGCAGCATACACATTCAAAGCATCGAACCTGAATTATGAGTTTTTGTGTAACCATGATGGCTACCGCCCTGCTCCATACTTTGCTAGTCGAGGGATGAAATGGATCCAGCAAACCGATACCGACGGAACGCTTGATGAAGAGCTGAAGTATTACCTGTCTGAATCCTATCGAATAGTTTCCTCAGCGCTAAGCAAGCGAAAGCAAGCAGAGCTTGGTTTACCTCAATGATAAAAATGCACTTGGACGATCTAACCATAATAGCTCGCTAAAGTTGCTTGCGGATTAAGTGTGTACATCAACTGTTAAACTATGCGTGTAACACTTCTGTCATTGGTCGTATTTCAAGAAGAAGCCGAACCATGAAGCTGGATCGGTATATCTACTTTTACCCGCTTATACTTGCAATTTCACGAGAGTCGTATGGTTAAGAGCTTGATGTGAACACATCAATCAGAAAGCTGTTTTACAAGCTCACTCATTAGTAATTGTAGGCGTATTCCTGAATGAAAAACACACTATTCTGTTGCGCAAACTCATAATGGGGCAGAAACGAGTTACATCTTAATGTCCTCAATTGGCAATTACCTGCCCATAATAGTTATATCACTCCCACCGGCACTCGCGCATATTCACTTTGTCGTTTTTAAACAATACGCCTTCTGATAATAGCTTTTCGCGTTGTTCTTGGTATTTTTCGCTACCTGCAGGGAATGATATTTTACCTTGGCTATTCACTACCCTGTGCCAAGGTATAACTGAGTCGTTTGGCATCACTTTTAATAAGCGCCCCACCAAGCGTGAGTTTTGCGGATAGCCCGCAAGCGCAGCAACTTGCCCATAGCTTGCTACTTTGCCTATTGGTATGCCTGCGATAACAGTATAAATAAGTGTTTCTTTATCAATATCAGCGTTCATTTAAATACGCCTCACTAAGTACTTTAAATTGCTCCCAAATAGTACGCGCTACAGGGCCGTGGTGCATTGCATGTTGCCTAAAGGCTCTAATTTGCGCGCTAAACTTATGCTCTCGGTCAGTTATGTGTATTTCTTGAAGTAAGCCTGCTTTTATTTCAGAGTCGCAGTGCTCTAGGCTCATCATTGCCCAACCAGCACCTGAGAGTAAAAACGATTTTAAGGTCGATACATCATCAATTTTCATCATGGCGGAGCCTTTTGAGTACGATAGCCTGTCGCTGTCGATACTCAAGTCACTTTCAAACATGGCTAAACACGGATACGTTTGCAGTTCGCTATAGGTGAGCCTTTGAGGAAGTACGCCTTTAGCGCTTACAATGCCAATAGCAAGCTTGCCAATTGGTACACTTTCTAAGTCGCCTGTTGCATGAAATAAGTCAAACCACGGGCCAATGCCTAATTCGGCTTGCCCACTGTTTACTTGCTCTAATGAAATAAAGCGTTTTCCGCTTGTTAAGCTAAATTCGGTACTAGTAAACAACCTAAAAGTATTACTTATGATCTCATTGTAACTTTGCATATGGCACAGTTGTTCGTAACAAATTCTAAATTGAGGCTCATTGCCTAATGCTAATTCTTCAGCAAGTTGTGCCAGCTCGTCGTTGGCATGCAGGAGCTGCTTCGCTTCGCGGTGAAAAATACGCCCTTTTTCAGTGAGCTGTAATCGGTATTTACTTCTGTCTAGTAACTCAAATCCTATTTTGGCTTCTAAATTTTTAATGGCGAGAGTAAGCGCGGGCTGCGTTTTATGTAGCTTTAGTGCTGCTCCGCTTAAGCTTGCGCTTTGCACTATGGCATCTAAAATTATTAATTGATTCAGCTTCATATACCGCTCTGCAACATTATAAGTAAAACTTATTGAGTTTCTAAAATTTAATGATTTTTATTTTATATGTTTGCAGCGTATGCTGCACTTAATTATTTTGCCATCATTGCAACGGAGAAGACATGAAACTCTTTCGTCTATGTTTATTAACAACGACCTTACTTAGCTTAATAGCCTGTTCTGAGCCAGAACAACAAGTTAAAGAAGAGCCTATTCGCCCTGTTAAATTATTCAACATAGGTCATGATACGCAAATTAACATTCGTAGTTTTCCTGCTGAAGTTGTTGCAAACCAAGGCTCTTACCTTGCATTTAGGGTAAACGGCGAACTTGTTAAGTTTCCTGTGCTTGCTGGTGAACACGTTGAAAAAGGTGATTTATTAGCAAAACTAGACCCAGAAGATTTTCAGTTACAGTTTGACGAACGTAAAGCACGCTTTGAGCTGGCAAAATCACAACTTGGCCGAATTGAGCAATTGTTTGAGAAAAAAATCACCAGCCAATCAGAATTAGATGAAGCCACTGCCAATATGCAAATTGCTGAGTCTGCATTTAAAATTGCACAAACAAACCTTGAGTACAGCGAGCTACGCGCGCCATTTTCAGGCACTGTCGCTAAGGTGTTTGTTAAAAACTTTGAAAATATTCAAGCAAAGCAAAATATATTACGCTTAGAAACACGCGATTTAATGGACGTAGAAATTCAGGTTCCTGAAAAAATAGTCGCTCGCTTTAAAAAAGGCACCGATTACCACCCTACTGTAAAGTTTGATGGCTTTGACGATAAAGAGTACATACTTGATATTAAAGAGTGGGATACCCAAGCAGATCCTGCAACACTTACTTATAAAGTTGTATTTTCGCTACCAGTACCTGAGGACTTTAATTTACTCGCAGGTATGACGGGTAGTGTGCTTATTGATTTAAGCAAAGTAACGCGCTCACAAGTTGCCTACACAATACTACCTATCGAGTCGGTGTTTTCTGAGCCGCAAGAATCAATTGAAGATAACGCCTACGTATGGCTTTTTAATTCAAAAACTAGCCAAGTGCATAAACAAGCTGTAAAGGTTGGCCAGTTGCACCGCGATGGTATTGAAGTGTTAAGTGGTATTAAAGAAGGCCAAATTGTAGTTTCAGCCGGTGTGCATTCACTAAAAGAAGGCATGAAAGTAAGAGCATGGAATAAAGAGCGAGGCTTATAATTATGAGCTTTGCACAACTCTCCATAGAGAAAAAAGTAATCAGTTGGATGTTTACGCTGCTGCTATTAATTGGCGGTAGTGTTTCGTACTTTGATTTAGGGCAACTAGAAGACCCTGAGTTTACGCTTAAAAAAGCCATGGTTATTACCATGTACCCTGGCGCTTCGCCGCAGCAAGTTGAAGAAGAAGTTACTTTTCCTATTGAAAACGCGATTCAGCAACTCCCTTATGTTGATTACGTTACGTCTATTTCATCTAACGGTAAATCACAAATTTCAGTAGAGATGAAAAGCAATTATCGTAAAGAGCAGCTTCGCCAAATTTGGGATGAAATGCGTCGTAAAATTAACGACCTTTCTCCGTCGTTACCCAGTGGTGTTTATCCTAGTACTATTTTGGATGACTTTGCCGATGTTTACGGTGTTATGTATTCGGTAACCGGTGATGGCTACTCGTATGATGAGCTTAAAGATTACGTCGATTTTTTAAAGCGTGAGCTGGTATTGGTTAAAGGCGTTAGTAAAGTAACCGTTGCGGGGCAACAACAAGCGCAAGTAATGGTTGAAGTTTCTACGCGTAAACTTGCTCAATTAGGTATTGCGCCAAGCCATATATTCCAGTTATTACAATCGCAAAACACGGTATCTAACGCGGGTAAAATTCGCGTGGGCGATGAGTCAATTCGCTTGCACCCTACTGGCGAATTTAAAGATGTAAAAGAGCTCGAAACCTTATTAATTTCAAAATCAGGTGCCAATGAGCTTATTTACTTAGGCGATGTAGCAAAGGTTTACAGAGAGTACGCAGAAGTACCAAATAACATTATTCGTTATAACTCTCAGCAAGCTTTACTTATTGGCGTATCGTTTATGTCGGGTGTTAACGTGGTTGATGTGGGTAAAAACATAGATGAGCATTTAGCATCACTTGAATATCAACGCCCTCATGGTATTGACATAAATTCTGTATACAACCAACCACAAGAGGTTCAAAAATCGGTTGATGGTTTTATTATCAGCTTACTTGAAGCCATTGCGATTGTTATTGTTGTACTACTGTTATTTATGGGTCTAAAAAGCGGCATTTTAATTGGTGGTATTTTACTGCTTACCGTACTGGGTACGTTTATATTTATGAAGTTGTTTGCTATCGACTTGCAACGTATATCGCTTGGAGCACTTATTATTGCTCTTGGTATGCTGGTTGATAACGCAATAGTCGTCACCGAAGGCATACTTATAAACCTCAAACGTGGCCAAACAAAACTCAAAGCGGCTGTTAATATTGTTGAGCAAACAAAATGGCCTTTACTAGGTGCAACAGTAATTGCAGTCACTGCCTTTGCGCCAATTGGTTTAAGCTCTGATGCCAGTGGTGAATTTGCCGGTAGCTTGTTTTGGGTGTTGTTTATTTCGCTTTTATTAAGCTGGATAACAGCCATAACATTAACGCCATTTTTTGCCAATTTAATGTTTAAAGAAAACGAATTTAAAAACGAAGAAGGCCAAGAAGATGAAGACCCGTACAAAGGTTTTATTTTTAATGGTTACAAAGCGATTTTAGATTTAGCGCTGCACTTTAGAAAAACCACGCTTATATTAATGGTTGTTTTGCTGTGTACTGCGGTTGTTGGTTTTGGCTCTGTAAAACAGTCGTTTTTTCCTGCCTCTAATACACCTATGTTTTATGTAGATTATTGGCAAGAGCAAGGCTCTGATATTCGCTCAACCCTTGAGGGCGTTAAAAAACTTGAAGAGTTTTTGCAAAAAGAAGACCTTGTTGAAGAAGTGACAAGTACTACAGGCCAAGGTGCACCGCGCTTTATGCTTACCTACGCGCCTGAAAAATCATATCCCGCGTATGGGCAATTAATTATTCGTGTTGCCGACAGAGAAGCCGTAGCAACTGTAATGCAAACAGTGCGTGATTACTCAAGCAATCATGCACTCTCTGCACAGCTTAAAATTAAACCGATGGAAATTGGCCCTTCTACTGATGCAAAAATAGAAGCGCGTTTTTCGGGCCCTGATCCTGTTGTTTTAAGACAACTCGCCGCTAAAGCCGAAGAGCTGATTGGTGAAGACGAAGGCGCATATAATATTCGTGATGACTGGCGCGCACGTACCAAAATGATTCGCCCGCAGTTTAACGAGCAAAAAGCACGTCGATTAGGTATTAGTAAATCAGACTTAGATAATGTGTTGCTAACGAGCTTATCGGGTAAACAAGTGGGCGTATATCGCGATGGTACACAGTTACTACCTATTATTGCTCGCTCTCCTGCTAACGAGCGCTTAAACGTAGAAAGCGTACACGACCTTCAAATATACAGCCCAGTTCTTGGTGTATTTATACCAGTGACCCAAGTTGTAGACGAATTTGATGTGCAGTGGGAAGACAGCTTAATAATGCGACGCGATCGCAAACGAACTATTACAGTAATGGCCGATCACAATGTATTAGGGGATGAAACACCCGCTAAATTATTTGCACGTATTCGCGGCCCAATAGAGAACATGGAACTACCACGTGGTTACCAACTTGAATGGGGCGGCGAATATGAGTCATCAAGCGATGCTCAAAAAGCAATATTTGGCTCATTACCACTGGGTTATTTAGCTATGTTTGCAGTTACCGTATTACTTTTTAACTCGCTCAAACAGCCACTTGTTATTTGGGCAACTGTGCCTTTGGCTATAATTGGTGTAAGTGCAGGCTTATTAGCGATGAATGCGCCGTTTAGCTTTATGGGGCTACTTGGTTTGTTAAGCTTAAGCGGTATGCTAATTAAAAACGGTATTGTATTAGTTGATCAAATAAACCTTGAATTAAGGGAAGGTAAATCGCCCTATGAAGCCGTGTTTGACTCTGGTGTGAGCCGTGTACGACCAGTTGCAATGGCAGCTATAACTACTATTTTGGGTATGATTCCGCTGTTATTTGACGTGTTCTTCCAGTCAATGGCGGTAACAATTATGTTTGGTTTGGGCTTTGCTACAATTTTGACTCTAATTGTAGTGCCGGTACTGTACACCGTGATATTTAGAATTGATTACGAGCCTCGTAAGTAGTTAAACATATAATTGGTTAACATTAAAAAATGCCACAGGTTCAAAATCCTGTGGCATTTTTATTTAATACCGATAAAAAAGAAAGGCTACATATTTAGTTGTTAAGAAACTAACCGCAACACTTTTTATATTTTTTGCCACTACCACATACACAAGGTGCGTTACGCTCTGGTACTTTATCAAATACTTGTGGTGTGGATTTACTAAGCGCAAAGTCTAGTTCGCGAATATCTTCTGGTACGTCTGCTTTAACTTCAATTGAAGCAAACAGCGAATGCTCTTCTAGTATGGCTTCTATTTCTGATTGTCGTTCAGCTGAGTTTACAATTAGCGTTAACGGGTGTAACTCTGTGCCTACCTTTGCGGTACGATTTGGCGCAAATCCATTACTGTTATTTTTACCCATTATGTCGGGCTTACCCATAAAGAAAAATTTTGACATGTTACTTCTATAACCTTTCTACATTATTAAGACGGCGCATCTTAACAGCTTACCCAACATATAACTAAGGTGTACTTGCTAATGCACAATATAAATCAAGCTTTAGCGTATATACGCCTAATATAGCGACATAATGAGGACATTTAATGGATTTAGGCAAAATTTGAATTCGAAATATAGTAAAATTATACTAGCTAGACTCAGTGGCGTTTTAATATCTAACTCAATATTATGGAAAAGCCTTGGAAAACTTTAAAATTGCACTACTAATAGCGGGCAGCCTTTTTATACTTTTTGGTTATTTACGCTTTATAACTGATGAAAATGGTAACGTGAACTTAAACAACTACCGATTTACAGGAGGCTTATTGCTGGTAGTTTCCGGCATGGTTGATGGTACACGCGATATAGCTAAACGCCTGCGCTCTAAAAACGCATTATCGGCGATTGCAATTTATTTAGGTATACTCTTATTTTACATTGGTTTTAGCATTTAAGAGCTAATTGAGGCTTTATACAAAGCAACACTTTATAAGCGGATAACCTGTGACCTTTAAACAACTATTCAATAGCGCTCTGCTATTTTTAGCAACGGCTCCCCCACTTGCTTTACTTGCATGGGATGAACAAGCCGATCCCGCTTTTATCCCCAGTGGTATGTACGACACTTTAACGTTTACGTTATTTCCTATAATGACGATAGTGCTGTCGGTAGTTTTATTTAGGCACTTATATAAAAAGTATAATAGTAACTTTGAATTTAAACATACGGTCAAAGATTATATTGATGTGCATGGGAAGTTCCGCAGCGCATTTATACCACTGTTTTTGCCTATTTTAATTTACTTATGGTTGTGGACGTCGGTATGTATTTCAGCAAAGTTACTTGCCAATAAATACAGCGACAATATATGGCAGCAAGAATATCAATTACTTGAAGTAGGCACTTGCCCAACTGATTATGAATACAGTTGCTCAAAACTGACTGTGCTTGACTTAAAAAGCTACAGGAAACACAGTTTTAGATGGTATTTAGATAAGAGTAAGTTGGTGAGCTTGCAAAATAACAATATAAATTTAGTGGGCGTTAAAAGCCCACTGGGTAATATAGTACAAGAAATACAGTGGTAGTGATGAATACCAATCCGCAATAATACTTGATCAATTTGAGGGCTTAAACCTGACGCTAACTGTGTTAAAAATTTCTGATATAGAACAACTAAATAACGAAATTTTTGCCTTGTTATCGACACGGTTTTCTTACCTCAAAATAGCTCAATTAATTAAGCAGATTGGTATAATACCATCATTTAGCAGCACACTATTTTTTTAGGCTGAGAATACGGCCTGAGCTTGGTTTTGAGTCTGATTTAGCATTAGACGATTTGTTTTCTTTAATGCTTTTTGGCTTACCCACATACGTTGTAGAACGCTTTTGGTAAGGAGTATTAGTTCGCTCATTTTTGCGCTCTCCGTTAGCATTGCTACGCTCAGAGTTACGATTTGTGTTTCGCTCATTACTACGCTCACTATTTCGATCACCATTATTAAAGCGTCGTGGGTTTTCGCCCTGAAAATCACGTTTTTTAGGTGCTAAAGGTGCATTATTTTCTGATTGCTTATTAGCATCAAGCGAGTGCTCTTGGGTTTTACCTGAGTCAGAAATCGAATCGTTTATTTGCGCCATTTCAATATCTGATAGATGACGCCACTGCCCTACTTTTAAACCTTTAAGTGTTACGTTCATTATGCGCGTACGTTTTAAGGTTACAACTTCGTAGCCTAAGTATTCACACATGCGGCGTATTTGACGGTTTAAGCCTTGGGTAAGTACTATTTTAAATTCTTTGGGACCGCTTTGCGTCACTTTACATTCTTTAGTGACGGTATCTAAAATAGGCACGCCATTCGCCATTTTTGTAACAAACTGACGATTAAGCGGTTTATCTACCGTAACAACGTATTCTTTTTCGTGATTATTGCCAGCACGCAAAATTTTATTAACGATGTCGCCTTCGTTAGTTAAAAATATAAGCCCTTCAGACGGTCTATCTAAGCGCCCTATTGGGAATATGCGCGTTGGATAGTTAACTGCTCGTATAATATTACTTTGAATTTTACTTTCGGTAGTACACGTGATGCCAACGGGTTTATTGTAGGCAATGTAAACGCGCTTTGGCGTGGCTTTAAGAGGCTTACCATCAATTAATACAACATCGGTAGCGGCTACTTTTACGCCCATTTCTGGTGAGTAGCCATTAACGCTGACACGACCTTGCTCAATATATTTATCGGCTTCGCGGCGTGAACAAAATCCTGTTTCACTAATAAATTTATTTAAACGTTTTAATTCGGTCATGGCACTTATAGCGTAGTAATTTTTAAGGCGAGTAGTGTAAACCACCCACACTATTTTTTCGCCCCTAATTTACTATTTATAGGTATTTAAGCATTAATTTTTGCTTTCGTTAATTTACGCCATACACATTCAAGCGGGCCTTGATTAAAATAGCGACTGTATAAAAAGGTAAATATGAGCTGCAGCGCAACTAATGCCGATGCAACTAACCAATAGTCAATACGATCAAAACTGAGCACCCAATGCGTAAATAGCACTTTATATAACAATAATTGCACGAGAGTTTGGCTAATATATAAAGTAAATGCTAAGCGCCCTGCTTGTTGAATAAGTGTGCCAACGTGTGCGCTGTTACTGCAAAATTTAACAATTAGATGAATATACAGCGTAGCCATAGTCAGGGCTGCAAACATATTTACAAACTCTTGCACCCCATACCCTAAGCTGCCATCAAGCTGTGATGCATAAAGCCTGATTCCACAAAAAACAAGGGCCATTACACCGCAAACTATTAATTGCTGAGTAGTTAAGCCTTTACTAAAAACGTCTTGTTTATATAAATAAATGCCAATGAGCATAAGACCCACGCACATCCACATTGTCATTATTGGCACCATAACAAGCATCAATGTGTTCATAGCGAGGTTACTAATAAAGTAATCAATATAGTGTGGGTTATATAAATCTATAAACTGTGCGGAATCGCGGTAAATCACTTCATCGGGTACGCTAGATACTATAAGAAAAGTAGCTACCCCCGATAACAAAATAAACTCAAGTCCTCTTTTTAAAAGTACGCTGTTATCACTCTCTAAATATTTAATAACAAACCAGCCAGATACACCGTAAACAAATAAAATATCACCTGCCCAAAGTAAAAAACCATGTGCTAACCCAAAGAGGATTAACCAATAAAGTCTGCTTTTTAACTGCAATTCAGACTTATAACGTTGCCACTGAATGTAAAGCCCGGCACCAAAAAGCAAACTAAACAGCGTTCTAAAACGCCCGTCTACAAACACGCTGCTAAAGGTATGAATAATTGAGTCGCTAACAGGAGGATTAGTTAAGGAGGTATATCCGTATTCAAAAAGGCCGAAGGCGTAAGCATTCATGTAAACTAGGCCAAGCACGGCAACGCCGCGAATAAAGTCCATATTATAATTGCGCATTAAAGCTATTATCCGTTAAATATTGTTCTTATAACTGTCAGCCCAATCGACCGACTGCTGGTAAAGTGGAGGTAGTATAGCACTATCTATATTTAGCAAAAGTACGGCTTGCTCAAGTGCCCACCAGCTTCCTGTTTCGTATGCTTTAACAACATTTAAAATATAATACAGTGTGTTTTTGTCCCCTAATAATGCCGTTTTTATTTCATCAGGAAAAGGTAGCTTTTCAACAAGCAAGCTCATGGGTTGATCAAGGATTGCATCGAGCAACGAAAATAACCCAGTTAAAAATGCTTCGCCTGACTGGCTCTTATTAACCTTTTTTGCCAAAAGCTCACAAAAGCGAGCACGTACAACACACACTTGCATTAGCTCTGCAGGTTTTTTACCTGCGGTATGAGCAGTAACAATAAGGCTGACAAACTTTTTAAGGCGTTCATGCCCTAAATACACAAGCGCTTGCTTCAATGACGATATTTGGCTTTGTATAGGAAAAACGCCACTGTTAATTAAACGCAGCAATTTATATGCTAGTGCAGCATCAAGCTCAAATAGTCCAGATATAGTTTTTATATCTGGACTTGTTTTCATTATTTCGGCGTAAATAGCGACAACTAAACCATAGTTATAGTCAATGTCGTTTTGCTTTATCATGGTGGGTTTTGCAAAAAAATAGCCTTGAAAATAATCAAACCCCATATCAAAGGCTAGCTTATAGTCGTCTTGTGTTTCTATTTTTTCGGCAAGTATTTTTATTTGTTTATGTGTTTGTAACTTATTAATTATGGGTTGTATTTCACTAAGAGGTGTAATTGCAATATCAAATTTAATGAGCTTCACAAGCTTTAAAAAACGATCCCACTGTGGTTTATACACAAAGTCATCGAGTGCGAGCTTATAGTTACTGTGAAATAAGCCTCGGCATAGTTCATAGTTGTCGTCGGTAGGCTCAATGCTTTCGAGCAACTCAATAACAACATCTTGGCATGGTAAAAAAGCACATAAATCGAGTTTTAATGATTCAGGCCCTATATTAATAAGTGCCTTTTTGCCTGATGTAATATGGCGTGTGCCTAAATTTAATTGATTTTCCATAATAAGCCTTGCTGTTGCTTGGCCTTCGGCAATATCTGGAAAATAATTTTTAGGACTATCACGAAAAAGTAGCTCATAGGCTACTACTTTTTTACTTCGATTGAATATTGCTTGCCTTGCAACAAATACAGACACATTACCTACTTCTTAGTTTTTATATAATACTAAGTAATTAAACCCTAAGCAGGCACAATTGTCACTAAACTTTGCAATACAGTAACGATTTACCGGTATAAGGTTGTTATATAATCAGCTGCCACTTGCGGCCACGAAAAACGCATTTGCTCTGCGCTGTGCTTAATTTTATGCCACTTTTTAGGATTCTGCTTTTTAATTAAGAGAGTTTCGTCTAAACAGCTAATTAAATTACTCGTTTGTGTTGCTAACGTGTCGCCATTAAAGCTAAAACCATTTTCATGATGTTTTACCGTGTCTTTTAATCCGCCAACACTGTGTACTAAACAGGGTTGTCCGGCACGCATTGCTAGCATTTGGCTAATGCCACAAGGTTCAAACGAGCTTGGCATTAAAAATAAGTCACCTAGTTGATACATTAAATCGCCAACACTTTGACCATAACCCTTCAAAAATAAAAGATTAGAATTACGCGCCATTGCTTTGGTAAATATGCTTTCGAGTTCTTTGTCACCCGAACCTAAAACAATGAGTCTGCCGTTATATTCATTAATAACTTGGCACACTTTATCAATAGCTAAAGCTCCATTAACTTGCTGGCACAATAACAACACTTTTTGCTCTGTAAGTCGGCCAACGCTTGTGACTAATGGGCCATTATTAATCGTTGCTTTAAATTGCTGTAGTCGTTGGTGGGCAATATAGTAGCCGGTTTGTAACTGCTCGCTATTTGCCATCCAAGTAAATAAAGTGTTCTCGGCTTGGCTATAAAAATCGGCGAGGGTTGCTCCTTCAAGTGCATTGCTTGGATATTCGCAGCCATTTAAAATACCGACAAGCTTACCTTGGCTTGCTGCATTTTGCAGATCTTGCTCAAGCCCTTCGCCACCAAAAAAACCATGCTCGTAATTACTAGGTTCAAGAACCTCTTGGCTGTAGGTTGGTGATACAACATGTATTTTATCGCACAGATTTATTGCACTGCGCATAGGGTTAAAGCAATGCGGATAACGAGGGTCACATAGTTGCTGGCCATTATAGCTAAGTGACGGAAACCACGCCTCTAAGCTTGAGTCGTCGTGTTTAAAAGGTCTTATACCTTGCAGTGCAATATTATGCACTGTGTAGGCAATGGGTAAGGTATTAAGTGAGCTATAACGTGGCTCAAACTTAAGTAAAACTGCAACGCAGGCGCTGTGCCAATCATGTAAATGTAGCGCTGTAGGGCGCTTTAATACACCTTGTAATAATGCTTCGCAGACAGCTGCATTAAATAAAGCAAATTTTGTCGCATCAGTTGCAAAAGGCCTCCCCGGTGCATCATTACAATATACACTGCCTGATTCACTAAATAGCGGGTGGCTAATAACAATTTGGCTTACATTATTTTGGGGTTGTTGTACTTTAAAAACTGTTAATACATGCGGTTGAGCATTAAATGCAACGGTTACTTCACCTATATAAATACGCTCAAGCGGCTCAAACCCGTAGTCAGGAATAACAACGTCAACCGTTATACCTTGCTTTGCGAGCGCCCTTGGGGCATCGCGTACTACATCTGCCACACCGCCTACTTTAGCGCCTGGTAACGCGTCATTTTCTGCTGCAACCATTAATACATGCATTAAATTACTACTTCCTTTAAACCTGTGTGGGCTTGCTCATGAATGAGCAAGCTTTGTTGTCGTGCTTAATTTTTAACGTATTTTACGCTAGCTTTTTATTCTCACGCGCTTGGCGCTCTAACTTTTTTGCAAGCTCAGTGAGCATATCACGAGTAACAAGAACGATGCCTTTCTTAGATACCCTAAAGCCGTTTTCTTCATCTGTTTTAGGGTCAAAGCCTATTTCAAGGCCTGCAGGTATTTCACAGCTTCTGTCTATTATCGCACGCTTAATTTTACAACCTCGGTTTATAACTGCACCTGGTAAAATTACCGACTGCTCAATGGTACAAAATGAGCGAACATGCACATTAGAAAACAAGAGGGATTTTCTAACTGCGGAGCCTGAAATAATACACCCACCCGACACAGTTGAGTCCAAGGCCATACCGCGTCTATCATCGTCATCAAAAATAAACTTAGCAGGTGGTAGCTGCTCTTGATATGTCCATATTGGCCACGTTGGGTCGTATAAGTCGAGTTGTGGCTCTGGCATTACCAGTTCCATATTAGCCTCCCAGAACGAATCTAGTGTACCTACATCACGCCAATAAGGTTGCCCTTCTTGATTTGGATCTCTAAATGGGAACGCAAATACATTATGCTCTTCTATAATCGCGGGGATAATATCGTGACCAAAATCTCGGCCAGAACCTTCATTTTCAGAATCTTTTTTAAGTTGCTCAAACAAAAATTCAGTATTAAAAATGTAGTTTCCCATTGATGCTAAACATGTACCTGGCTTGCCAGGTACAGAACTCGGCATTGCTGGTTTTTCATCAAAACGGCACACTCTATTTTCTTCATCAACGGTCATTACACCAAATGTGTCTGCAGCTTCTTCAACAGGCACTTCAATACAACATACCGTCATATCAGCCCCTTTTTGCACATGTTCAGCCAATAAAGCGCCATAGTCCATGCGGTACACATGATCTCCAGACAAAATCATCACATATTTAGGGAGTTCGTGGCGAATAATATCTATGTTTTGAAAAACAGCATCGGCGGTGCCACAGTACCAATCATCACCTTGGCGCTGAGATGCAGGTAGTATTTCAACCGACTCACCCAGCTCTTTTTTAAAGTGGCCCCAAGCTCGGTTTACATGTCGTATTAATGAATGCGACTTATATTGTGTGGCAATACCAACGCGTCTCACGCCCGAGTTAATGCAGTTTGATAGTGGAAAATCGATAATTCGATGTTTACCACCAAAGTAAACTGCTGGCTTTGCTCGCCAATCGGTTAGCTCATGCAGGCGAGAACCGCGTCCGCCTGCCAGTATTAACGCGTAAGTTTCTCTGGTTAGGCTACTTATGTAGCGATTTGCATAATTGGGCATAATACTCTCTCCATTTAGTCTAGGCTGTTAGTGGCATGGCTTTTAGTTGTCGTTAAGTCTGTTTCACTAATATTGAGGGGTTCTAAATGCCAAATGTCTTCACTGTATTGGCTTATGGTTCTATCACTTGAAAACATTCCACTGGCTGCCGTATTTAAAATACTCATTTGTGTCCAGTAGGTTTGATCTGCGTAAGCTTTATCAACTTCTTTTTGAGCTGCTACATAACTTTCAAAATCGTGCGCAACAAGCCATGGATCGTGCGGGCTCTTAATTGCATTTGTTATATCGTCAAATAAGCATGGTTCAAACAAGTTAAAATGGCCGCTTTCGAGTAAGTGCATCACATTATTTAAATCGCTATTTTGTGCGATTAAGTGCTCAGGATTGTAACGCGATTTAATATCATCAATTTGATGCGCTTGTGCCCCAAACAAAAAGAAGTTGTCTGCACCAACGGCATCTCTAATTTCAATGTTTGCACCATCGAGCGTGCCTATCGTCAATGCACCATTCATCATAAACTTCATGTTGCCTGTACCCGACGCTTCTTTGCCTGCAGTAGATACTTGCTCTGACAAATCGGTTGCAGGGCAAATAACTTCCATAGCGGTTACGTTGTAATTAGGTAAAAAGGCGACGCGTAAATACGGGGCTGCTAACGGATCTTTATTTATAACCTCTGCCACGTTATTAATAAGCTTAATAATTTTTTTAGCCATGTAATAACCTGGTGCTGCTTTACCACCTAATAAAACACAGCGAGGAACAAGCCCTTGGGTATCACCACGGCGAATACGGTCATATAAATGAATCACATGAAGTATGTTTAATAGCTGACGTTTGTATTCATGAATACGCTTTACTTGTACGTCAAACATCATCGATACGTCAAAATCAACATCGCAGCGCGCTTTAACTAAATCAACTAAACGCTGTTTGTTTTCGCGTTTAGCATTTTGCCATTGCCCATGAAATGCTTTGTCATCGTAAAAACGACGTAGGTCGCTAATTGTTGAGAAGTTCTTAACCCAGCCATGACCAATTTTTTCGCTGATTAATTTACTTAAAACAGGATTACAATGTGCAAGCCAACGTCTTGGTGTAACACCATTTGTTTTGTTATTAAACTTATTGGGCCACAGCGCGTAAAACTCTTTAAATAGGCCCGCTTTTAACAGTTCGGTATGCAGTGCTGCTACGCCATTTACAGAGTAACTCCCTACAATGGCTAAGTAAGCCATACGAATTTGCGGCTCATCGCCCTCTTCAATCAACGACAATGCACGCTGTTTATTAACATCACCCGGCCATTGCTGTGCAACTTGTGCTAAAAAGCGTGCATTTATCTCGTAAACTATTTCTAAAATGCGTGGTAATAATTTTGAAAACAACGAAACAGACCACTTTTCAAGCGCTTCAGGAAGTAGCGTATGATTTGTGTAGGCCATCGTTTTGGTGGTGATTTGCCACGCATCACTCCAATCAAGTTCGTAATCATCAATTAAAATACGCATCAGCTCTGCAACAGCAATACTTGGGTGCGTGTCGTTTAACTGAAAAACATGAAAGTCAGCAAAGTCGCTAAAGCTCTCGCCATGTTGGGAAACCCACTGATCAACTACGTCTTGAATACTTGCAGATGATAAAAAGTATTGTTGGCGCAATCTAAGCTCTTTACCATTTTCGCTGCTGTCGTTTGGATACAGCACCATGGTAATTTGTTCAGCTAGGTTTTTTTGTGCGACGGCTTCTGAGTAACTGCCTGCATTAAATTCGGTTAAATTAAATTCATCTGTCGCTTCTGATTTCCATAAGCGTAGCGTATTTACAATATTGTTTTTATAACCTGGGACAGGGACATCGTAAGGTACAGCTAATACATCTTGTGAACTCATCCATTGGCGATGCTCTCGGCCAAATTTATCTGTGTAACTTTGCACATAACCGCCAAATTTCACACGTTTTGCATGCTCTGGCGCGCTTAGCTCCCATGGGTGCCCTTCGCGCAGCCAGTTATCTGGTTGCTCAATTTGGTTGCCATCTTTAATGGATTGGTTAAACATGCCGTATTCGTAACGAAGGCCATAACCAATTACCGGTAACGCAAGACTTGCACAGCTATCTAAAAAACAAGCAGCTAGGCGGCCCAAACCACCATTACCTAGGCCTGCGTCGTGCTCGGCATCTTCAAGCGTTTCTACTGTTGTGCAGTATTCTTGTAATGCAGAAGCAACTTGGTCGTCTAAATCTAGGTTTAGTATTGCATTACCCAGCGCACGTCCCATTAAAAATTCAAGAGAAAGGTAAGCCGTTTTGCGGCGTTTCTCTTGCTTAATTTGTTGATTAGTTTCTCTACAGCGGGCAACAAGCCTGTCGCGAATAGTCAGCGCTAAAGCATGGTATAAATACAGTCTTGATTCGCCGACCTTATCGCGACCTAGGGTATAATAAAAATGCCGTGTTAAGTCATCTTTAAGCGTACTTTCATCTATAACAGGACCTTCTTGCCAGCCCTTTACTACACACACTTGTTCACTTTGTTTAGCCATGACTTACATCCTCTAAATTAGCACTAAAAACCCAACTACTTTGTGCTGAAATTTCAACCATCGCATCTTCATTACTACTCACAGATGCATTATTTACACTTGATAAAACCATTTGCCACGGCGCATTAATAGGCGAAGGCGGCATTTGGCAAAAAACTGTTTTTTTACTGGCATTAAATACCATCAGTAATGCGTGATTGTTTTGCTTATCAAGTAAGCTATACATTAAAAACTGTCTGGTATCTTCATGCCAATGAGCGTCGGTCATGGTTTTACCTTGTTCGGTAAACCACTTAACGGTAAAACGCTCGTCTATATCATCTAAAAATACACTGTGTTTGAACGCACTGTGCGCGCGTCTAATTTTTAAAGCATCATCAATAAATCGTGTTAGCGAATGATTAAGTTGAGAATCTTTCCAGGCAAGCCAGCTAGTGCGATTATTTTGGCAATAAGCATTGTTATTACCCCCTTGAGAGTGCGCCATTTCGCTGCCAGCGGCAATCATGGGTACACCTTTTGAGAGTATCAAAGTAAGTAAAAAGTTCTTTTGTTGCTGCAAACGCAGTGCGTTTATTTTTGAGTCACTAGTAAAGCCTTCTACTCCACAGTTGAACGAATGATTTGCGCTGTGTCCATCTCTGCTTTGCTCACCATTAGCTTCGTTATGCTTTTCCTCATAACTCACTAAATCGGCAAGCGTGAAACCATCATGACTCGTTATAAAGTTAATGCTATTAAGTGGTCCACGTTGGCTGTGCTCAAAAATATCAAACGATCCATGCAAACGTTTTGCAACGTTGGCAATAATGCCCGTTTCACTTTGCCAAAAACGTCTAATTACATCGCGATATTGATCGTTCCATTCTCGCCATGGCGGCGGAAATGCACCCAACTGATAGCCACCAGGACCTATATCCCAAGGCTCACTTATTAACTTAACCTTATTAAGCACAGGGTCTTGAGCTACCACTTGTAAAAAAGTATGTGCAGAGCTAAAGCCTGCTTTTGAGCGCCCTAAAATCGTCGCTAAATCAAACCTAAAACCATCAACCCCCATTACCTCAACCCAATAACGAAGGCTATCAAGAACAAGTTGTAGTGTTTTAGGGTGATCAATATTTATAGTATTTCCACAGCCGGTATCGTTTATATATACATTAGGCTGACCTTCTACTGTGCGGTAATACGCTAAGTTATCAAAGCCTCTTAGCGATAATATTGGGCCATCGGCCCCTGCCTCTGCTGTATGGTTATAAACAACGTCTAAAATAACTTCTATGTCGGCAGCATGAAGCTCGCGCACCATTTGCTTAAACTCGTTTATATCGTCGTTTACCAAATAGTCTTTATGGGGGGTAAAAAAGTTAAGCGTGTTATAACCCCAATAGTTTTGCAGCCCTTTTCCTGTTAAAAATTGCTCACTAATAAAAGAATGAACAGGTAAAAGCTCAACTGCTGTAACGCCAAAGCTTTGTAAGTGCTCAATAAAGCTTGGGTGGCTTAACCCTAAAAACTTCCCTTGTAGAGATTTAGGTATTTTAGGATGACGACACGTTGTTCCCTTAACATGGCACTCATAAATAACCGTGTTTGACCAAAGGTGGTTTGGCTTTTTATGCGCGTACAACGTAGGAGCAGCTACTTTTGATTTAGGTATATCAATCGCATTATTTACGGTGCTTTTAGTACCAATTGGCATTTGCCCATAATGGCGTTCGCTCCATGTGAACTCACCAAACAAGTCCTTTGCATATGGATCTATAAGTAGCTTATTTTCGTTAAACAGTTGGCCATTTTTAGGGTTATATTCACCCTCGACTCTAAAACCATAAAGTGCGCCGGCGTTTAATGGCGAAATATGAATACTCCAAATGCCACCTTCGTTAATATTCATCGCCATTTTTAGAATTTCTGAATGGCCACTTTTATCAAACAAACACACATAAGCTTGGCTTGCACCTGGCGCATAAAGCGCGAAGTTAACTCCATTATTGATAACACAAGAACCTAGCGGTTCTACATTACCGGGGGCTACATCAAATCGGTTACTCATCATCAACCTTTTGTAAGTAAATAGTTGTTAAGCCACCAATGG
The DNA here is from genome assembly GCF_038900255.1 of Pseudoalteromonas sp. AS84. Lineage (NCBI taxonomy): Bacteria > Pseudomonadati > Pseudomonadota > Gammaproteobacteria > Alteromonadales > Pseudoalteromonadaceae > Pseudoalteromonas > Pseudoalteromonas sp. AS84. Next base: position 174,338 of record NZ_JBBMQY010000001.1, read on the forward strand.
CAATTGAAATACTGTGTTTAAAGCCATGATTTGATTCATTTGTAGCGTGAACTATCTGCGATGAATCTTTAATTACCTCAACGCCAGAGCCAAAAAACTGAGTATTGTCTGTATTTAAGATAACCTTGTAACGCCCTTTACTCGGTACGCCAATAATATAGTTTTCATATGACGCGGGGGTAAAATTAGCAATAACAACCACAAAGTCTTTTGCGTTTTTAGCATAGCGGACAAAACTTAAAATACTCTGCTGATTATTATTGTTATCTATCCAGGTAAAGCCAGCCGCACTCGAATCTAACTCATACAATGCGGGTTGGTTTTTATAAACGGTATTTAGCGCTTTTACGGTTTGCTTTATACCGTTATGACTTTGGTGCTCAAGTAAATGCCAATCGATAGAATGATCGTGCCCCCACTCTTTTCGCTGTGCAATTTCACCGCCCATAAACAAGAGTTTTTTACCCGGGTGTGCCCACATAAATGCGTAGTAAGCGCGTAAATTTGCAAATTTCTGCCAATCATCGCCTGGCATTTTTTCAATTAACGAGCCTTTACCATGTACTACTTCATCGTGGCTTAATGGCAATATATAGTTTTCGCTAAAAGCGTATACCATCGAAAAAGTCATTTCGTGATGATGGTGCTGACGATATAGAGGGTCGTGCTGCATGTAATGCAAACTATCGTTCATCCAACCCATATTCCACTTATAGCCAAAGCCTAAACCGTTATGCTCAACACTTTGGGTGACACCCGGCCACGCTGTTGACTCCTCTGCCACCATCATAATGCCGGGGTTGTTTTTATAACTGCGCATATTGACTTGCTTTAGACACTCAATTGCACCTAAGTTTTCGCGCCCGCCATAACAATTAGCAACCCACTCGCCTTCTTTTCGGCTGTAATCTAAATACAACATAGAGGCTACGGCATCTACACGCAGACCATCTAATCCAAATTGATGTAACCAATACATAGCATTTGAAATCAAAAAGCTTTTAACTTCAGGGCGGTCGTAGTTATAAATGTAGGTATTCCAATCAGGATGAAAACCTTGGCGCTTATCGGCATGCTCATATAAATGAGTGCCATCAAATCGGTGCAAACCATGCGGATCACTAGGAAAATGCCCTGGTACCCAATCAAGTAAAATACCCAAATTCGCTTTATGGCACTGCTCTACAAAGTATTTAAAGCTGTTGTAGTCGCCAAAACGGCTAGTAGGAGCAAATAAACCAACAGGCTGATACCCCCACGAACCATCAAACGGGTATTCACTTATTGGCATAAGTTGTAAGTGAGTAAAATTCATTTCAAGGGCGTAGCTAACGAGTTTGTCAGCAAGCTCTGTGTAACTTAAATAACGGTTGTTTTCAGCGCGTTGCCATGAGCCTAAATGCACTTCATAAATACTAATTGGCGCATCAATATGATTGCGTTTTTGCCTGTTTTGAAGTGCCTTTTCGCCAAGCTTTATAGGTTCTGGTTTATACTGCAGAACACTTGCAGTACCCGGTGCTTGTTGCATTTTAAAGGCATAGGGGTCGGCTTTTTCGAGTACTTCTCCACTTTGCGCGGTAATTGCAAATTTGTAGCACATGTCGGCTTTAAGACCCGGTACAAATAACTCCCATACACCACTTGCAGGATGAAAACGCATAAAGTGGCGATTAGCTTGCCAAAAATTAAACTCACCAATAATAGAAATACTTGCTGCGTTGGGTGCCCATACACAAAAGCGCACACCCTCTACGTTTTGTTGAGTACTAAAATGTGCACCAAAATGAGAGTAAGCATGTTCAAGGCTGCCTTCGTTAAATAAATACATTGCCTCTTCATCAAGTGTGCTTTCAAAGCTATATTCATCATAAAAGGTAGTGCTGCTATTTGTGTACTTAGCAATGCATTGATAAGGCGCGGTGGGTAGAGCATCAACTTTAGCTATAAATAAGTCACTTTGTTGGTAGCGCTGCGCCTCAATGCTTTTATTATTTAATGTAACACTTACGTTTATTGCACAAGGTAAGTAAAGACGGATTTCAACTTCGGCATCTGTTTTATGTGCCCCTAAAAAGCTAAATGGGTCTTTAAATCGTCCTGTATTTAATGCATGCACTTGTGCATCATAGCTATTTTCATGTACTGAGCTGTCCTGTGCTGACGATTTTTTATTAATTGTACTGCTCATTTAACTTTTCCTTATTGAATCGATAGCAGCTAAAAGTGAGCCATTTTTAGTAAATATTTCTTCACTGGTATGCGTTAATACACGTCGCCAATTAGGATATTCTTTATCTGTCCCGGGGATATTAACCGGGTATTTCTGCTCATCTAAATCGTCTATTTGAATTGCAAATAGACGCGATTGAGAACCTGCCAAACACAATGCTAGTGCGTTATATACTTCGACTGAATTACTATCTAATAAAAGCTCGGTCGTATTGGTATGGCGATTAATAAATCGTAGTATCCTATGCTGCTCTTCTATTCGTTGTTGCTTTAATTGCTCGTATTCACTGCAAGTTATAAGCTTGTATTGTTGCTTAATATTTAAATCAGCATGCTGCCACCAACCTGTAAAAGGCGGTACATCATGATTGGCTATCATTAACAAACACTGTGCTGCTAGCTCATCTGTCGCTAAAAACTCTCCACTGTGTTGTTTTTCAAAATAAAATAAGCTGTTAGAAAATATACCGCTTGAAGCTAGAGCCTGCCTTACCTCTAGCGGCACAACGCCTAAATCTTCTCCAATAACAATACTCTGATTAATATGTGATTCAATTTTTAAAATGGCGAGTAAGTGCTCAAACGGGTAGTAAACATAACAGCCACCTTGTTCGCCATTATTTTCAAAGCACCACCATAAGCGCCTAATAGCCATTACGTGGTCAATTCTAAGTCCACCTACATTTTGCATATTTGCGCGAATGAGCGAGCGATAATATTGGTAGTGATTATTACTAAGACTTCGAGGATTTAGTGCTGGAAGCCCCCAATTTTGGCCAGCTTCGGCCCATGGATCAGGTGGAGCACCTACACTTGCACCTTGGCTAAACAGTGGCTTTTGATTTTTAAATTCAGCCCCATCACCCGCACAGCCAACGGCTAAGTCGTTAATTAAGCCAATTGCCATACCTAGCTCTGCACAACTTTTTTGACACAATGCCAATTGCATATGCGCTTGCCACTGCAAGTAATAATCAAATGTTACGTTATCTGATTCGAGGGTTTTTAACGTAGTTGAATGAGTATCACAAAAATCTGTAAATGCACGGCGACGCTCATCACTTGCCGTTAATTCAAACTGATTATAAAGCGCCTCAAATAACGCATACTTTATACGGCTTACATTTTCATAATCTATAAATTGATCATTACTTTTTATAAGTGTGATTACATCGTCTCGTTGCATGAGGTCATGTAAAACTGCGTTATTTTGTGCGTCTTCGCTTAATACTATAGAAATATAAAGAGGGTTTAATAAAGCCCGGCTATTAGGGCTATAAGGGCTGGCTCGCTCTGGCATATCAGCAAATAACAAATGCAGTGGATTAAGTAATATGTAATCCATATTTTGCGAGCTGCATAATTTTGTAAGCGTTAGTAAATCGTCAAAGTCGCCAATACCTAAATGAGCTTTATTTTTTAATGTGTAAAGCTGAATAGATAACCCAGTGCGCTTTTTGTCTTCAACTTGGTAAACTTGCTCAGGCACATACCAAAGTTGCGTAATTGCATGCTGTTCACCTACTTGAACCTGTGCTTCATGGTAACCTATTGGCATCGTTTCTAAAGGCAGTGCAAGCTCAATATAGCGAACGCCATGTAAATAATATTCACCTGTAATCGCCAAATTATAAAGGTTCTCAAGAACTATATTCATCCCAAGAGAAGGAACATTAATATTAGCGGCTAAATACTGCTGACGTTCATCTATACGAAGCTTTAAAACACATGTTTTTTGCTCAACTAAGCTCACACTGGGTACTAAATCCAGCCAAAGCGATGCATCTAAATCATAAGTTAGTTGAGTTATTTCAGCTTCGTTATTTGTATCAACACCACAACATTGCAAAGCACGTTTACGCGTGTCTTCACTAAAAAACACTTGTTCACCTGTATACTTAGTGAATTCAAAGCCAATACCATGCAGATAAAACAACTGCGAAAGAGCATCCATTGAATCGCCTTAATTAATGCGTTGAGTATTTACTATGCTGTTTTCTGTGCCAAATGTATTGCCAATATAACCATCAGCCTGGTGGTCGTTATCCCAAATGTCTCCATTTATTAAATAACGAAAGTGAAATTGTTGATCGATAGGTAAGCGTTGCTTAAATTTAAACACACCTTGTTTTTTATTAAGCTTCATTGGCACAGGTTGCCAATCATTAAATTCACCTAGTAAGCAAACTTCTTCAGCCTCAGGATGAGAGAATTCAAAGGTTACTTCAGCTTCATCTTTTGTTTTAAAAAAACGTTTATTCAACATAGCAGGCTCCAACTAAACCAAAAAGGGTACTTAATCTTTGCCACAGGCCATACAACTAAACAAAAAGGCGATGTGGATTCCATTCAAAATCATTAAACACGTTTTAAGTTAACCAAAACTTTATTTACGCATTATTACAGTGCAACAATTCATTTTTTCTGCACCTAAAAAGTGCGGTTAGTATATAAACAATCTTTTTTAAAAAGCTCATTAGTACAGAGCAATATTTGAACCAACTAAGCGTACATCACATATTATTTATTTAACTGAATTTAACGTGAAATAACCCAAAAGTATTGCCTAAATTTATAAAACCCTTTTGTTATGTACTTTCATCAGTGATAATACACAGCATCTTAATACTCTGAAATATCATAATTTTCATGTTGAAAAAAAGCATTTTAATAACTATAGCAATCGCCTTTTTAATAATAGCCACACTTGTTGGTTCTTCAATCTATACCCTTTATAGTAAAAAAGAAATCTCAGTTGATCCTAAATTAAAAGAAATCTCAGGTATTGAATTTGATAAACAAAAACGTCTATGGGCGATAAACGACGGAGGCAATGAACCCAAGCTTTACCGCCTTAATCAAGATGGCTCTATCGCCAAAGAAATACTAGTTGAAAACGCTAAAAATATTGACTGGGAAGATATGACCCAAAATAAATTTGGGCACTTTTTTTTAGGGGATTTTGGCAATAACAAAAACGACCGTAGATGGCTCACTATTTATAAAATAGAAAACCCGATAGATATAAAAACAGATACAACCCAAGCCGAAATAATCAAGTTCACCTACCCCGAAATGGATGGCAGTCCAATAAAACCTAATAACCGTAATTTTGATTTAGAGGCATTTGTAGCACTAGGTCGTCACTTATATTTATTTACCAAAAACCGTACTGAGCCTTTCGATGGTATTACTAAAGTGTATAAAGTAGGCGATCATGCGGCTAATTTTAAGGCTGAGTTAATCGACTCTTTTAAAACATGTACCACGCTTGAAAAACTATGCTGGATAACCTCTGCAGCGCTTAGCCCTGATCGTAAAAAATTAGTCTTACTTGATTCAACCAGTCTTTGGTTATTTGAAAACTTTGAAGGTGATAAATTTTTCTCTGGTAATGTTTCAAAAATAGATTTAGGAATTGTTACACAAAAAGAAGCGGTCACCTTTTTTGATGACAACACCATTGTATTTACAGATGAAGAGTTTAAAGGAATTGGCGGTAATGCTTATTTTATAAAATTAGATGAAGCAACCAAAGAAGTGATTAAAAGAGCAAAAACAACACCTGTCACAATCAATGCAGCAACAAAGTAATTTGCTGCTGGGATCATAAATGCTCTGGTTCATCGCTTAAATTTAGTCTCTAAAATAACCGATGACGTTGTGCGCTCTACTCCATCAAGATTTCCTATATCGTCAAGTAAATGACTTAATTGCTCTAAATTTTGAGCCTGTACCACAGCAATTAAGTCAAACTCACCACTTATGGCATAGAGCTGCGAAATTGCATCAATTTGCTTAAGCTCAATATTTGTTTTAGTTGTTAATTTTTGCTTAACTTTAATAGACACATGAGCTGATACCATTTTACTGAGGTAGTCATCTCCATAATCTACGCTATACCCTTTAATTACACCCGTTTCTTCTAATTTAAGCATACGGCTTTGTACCGTTGAACGAGATAAATCAAGCATGCGAGCAAGGTCTGAAATACTGGCTCTTGCGTTTGTTTTTAATACAGATAGTAGCTTTTCATCTTGTGGAGTTATCATAATGCTTATTTATTTCGTCATTTTGACTTTTATTTTAATCATTTTTCACAAAATAGCACTGCAATTTTAACAGCTAACCTTCGATAATGACGCCCTACAAGAAATAATAACGTGTTTGCTGAAGAATAAAGGCTATATTCTTCTTTGATTTAGCAACTAATCTTTTATCTAAGCCCTTCAATTTAGGTGTACAAAATGCAAGTAACAAGAGACTTATTTAACGACGTAATGGTACCAAACTATAATCCTTCTGCTGTTATCCCAGTTCGCGGTGAAGGCTCACGCGTTTGGGATCAAAATAATAATGAGTTTATTGATTTTGCCGGTGGTATTGCCGTTAACTGTTTGGGTCATTGCCATCCTGCATTAGTTAAAGCATTAAAAGAGCAAGGCGAAAAAATTTGGCATTTATCGAATGTTATGACTAATGAGCCAGCACTTCGTTTAGCTCAAAAAATGGTTGAAGCCACATTTGCTGATAAAGTTTACTTTGCAAACTCAGGCGCAGAAGCAAACGAAGCGGCGCTTAAGCTAGCCCGTCGTTTTGCACTTGATGTTTACGGCGCTGAAAAAACGCAAATAATTGCATTTAATAAAGGTTTCCACGGCCGTACTTTTTTCACCGTAACCGTTGGCGGACAAGCCGCTTACTCAGATGGCTTTGGTCCAAAACCTGCTGACATAGTACATTGTGACTTTAATGACATTGCTGCATTTGAAGCGCTGATCAGCGATAAAACATGTGCAGTTATGATGGAACCATTGCAAGGTGAAGGCGGTATTATTTCACCAACAGATGGTTTTGCTAAAAAAGTACGTGAACTTTGCACTAAACATAACGCGCTACTTATTTTTGATGAAGTGCAAACAGGTGTTGGCCGCACAGGCGATTTATACGCTTACGAAGGCTTAGAGGTTGTACCTGACATTTTAACAACTGCAAAAGCATTAGGCGGTGGTTTTCCTATTGGCGCTATGATCACTCGCACACACATTGCTGAGCACTTAAAAATTGGTACGCATGGCTCTACTTACGGTGGTAACCCACTTGCATGTGCTGTTGCAGAAGCTGCATTTGATACAGTAAATACACCAGATGTACTAAACGGTGTTAAAGAGCGCGAGCAATTATTCCGTAACGGATTAAACGCAATTAACGAAAAATACAACGTGTTTAGTGAAGTGCGTGGTAAAGGCTTATTAATTGGCGCAGTATTAAATGACAAATTTGAAGGCCGTGCACGCGACTTTTTAGTAGCAAGTGCTAATAATGGTTTAATGAACCTTGTAGCTGGCATGAATGTAATTCGCTTTACACCGTCTTTAGTTATTCCGTTTGAAGATATTAAAGAAGGCTTAGCGCGCTTTGAAAAAGCGGTTAGCGATGTAGTAAACGGTTAATATAGTTTAAATTAGCACGCCTACTGGCGTGCTATTGGAGCAAGCAATAAATGCAAGTATTACGTCCTATTACTGCCAATGATTTTGAAGCGCTTAAACAAATAGCAATTGAGTCAGGCCATGGGTTTACCTCTTTGCCTGTGGACGATGCACAGCTTAAAGAAAAAATTGAACGTGCTGAAAAAAGCTTTGCCAAAAACATTAACCAGCCACTTGATGAAAGCTATTTATTTGTTTTAGAAGACAGTGAAACAGGTGACGTTATTGGTACAACCGCTATAGAAGCTGCGGTAGGTTTATCGGTGCCTTTATATCATTATCATTTAGGTAAAACAGTACACCACTCACCTACTTTAAATGTATATAACACCGTTGATATTTTAAGCATGTGTAACGACTACACAGGCTGCTCTGAAATATGCACATTATTTTTGCGCGAAAATAGTCGTAAAGGCCTAACGGGTCGATTTTTATCGCGTTCACGCTTTTTGTTTATGGCTCAGCATAGCGAGCGTTTTGCCGATACTGTTATCGCAGAAATGCGCGGTGTTAGCGACGAAGACGGCCATTCTCCTTTTTGGCAATGGCTGCAAGAACACTTTTTTAGTATCGAATTTCCAGAAGCGGATCACTTAGTGGGCTTAGGCGATAAGGTATTTATTAGCGAGTTAATGCCTAAGTACCCTATATATGTGAACTTGCTTAGCAAAAAAGCCCAAGCTGTTATTGGCCATGTGCATGAAAAAACAAAACCTGCGCTAAAATTATTAGAAAAAGAAGGTTTTGAGCACAGAGGCTACGTTGACTTATTTGACGCAGGCCCAACGGTTGAAGCAAAGCTTGGTAATATTCGCAGCATTCGCGACTCTCAAGTTTGCCCTATTACTATTGGTGAGCTTGATCACATATCACAAAATAGCTCAGATACGCTGGCTGTATGTAATCAAGGCGTAAGTGGCTTTAGAGCAACATTTACCAAAGACGCACATTACAATCATGCGAAACATACTCTCGTCATTAGCCAAGATGTGGCTAAGGCGCTTAATTTAAGCCAAGGAGACGCAGCGCGATTTTTCCGCCTGTAAATAATTTATGAATACACACCTAATTAATAACCAGTGGCATACAGGCCTTGGCCCAGTATTTGAGTCAATCAATCCAAGTAATGGCGATGTGGTATGGCAAGGTAATGGCGCAAACGCCCAGCAAGTAGATTCGGCTATAAAAGCAGCCAGAGCTGCGCAATTACAATGGGCAGACAAACCACTTGAAGAGCGTATAGTCATTCTTGAAAGCTTCGCAGCACAATTAAAAGAACACAGCGAAGAATTTGCGACCATAATTGCACACGAAACAGGAAAGCCATTATGGGAAACCCGCACCGAAGTAGGCGCAATGACAGGTAAAGTAGCTATATCTGTAAAAGCCTACCATGAGCGTACCGGTACAACCGAAAACCCAATGCCCGGTGCTAAAGCGTTTATTAGACACAAACCGCATGGCGTTGTGGCTATTTTTGGCCCGTATAACTTTCCTGGGCATTTACCAAACGGACATATTGTTCCTGCAATTCTAGCTGGCAACACAGTGGTATTTAAGCCATCAGAGCTTACTCCGCACGTGGCAGAATTTACCCTCTCACTTTGGCTAAAAGCGGGCTTACCAGCGGGTGTTATTAACCTTGTGCAAGGTGAAATTGAAACAGGTAAAGCACTTGCCTCTCATAAAGATATAGATGGCTTGTTTTTTACCGGTAGCTCAAACACAGGTCACTTATTACATAAACAGTTTGCTGGACACCCCGGTAAGATTTTAGCGCTTGAAATGGGCGGTAATAATCCACTGATTGTAAAAGATGTGAGTGATGTAAGCGCCGCTGTGCACGATATTATTCAATCAGGCTTTATTACCTCAGGTCAGCGCTGTACGTGTGCACGCCGCTTATTTATTGAAAAATCAGCCAACGGCGATGCTATTTTAGAAAAGCTAATAAGCGCAACTAAAAATATAGTTGTAGACGACAGCTTTGCTACAGAGCAGCCTTTTATGGGTGCGATGATAAGCGAAAAAGCAGCACTGGGTATGGTTGCCGCGCAAAGTGAATTAGTCTCAAAAGGCGCGCAAATCCTTGTTGAACTTAAGCAATTAAAATCAGGCACAGGCTTTGTAAGTCCAGGCATTATTGATGTAACAAACATTACCAATATGCCAGATGAAGAACATTTTGGACCACTAATTAAAGTATATCGTTTTGATGATTTTGACAGCGCAATCATTGAAGCCAACAACACAAGCTTTGGTTTATCTGCAGGTTTACTTAGCGACAGTGAAGATGACTACACTTACTTTTTAAAGCGTATTCGTGCAGGTATTGTTAACTGGAACCGCCCTATTACGGGTGCCTCAAGTGCAGCTCCATTTGGCGGTATTGGCGCCAGTGGTAATCACAGAGCCAGTGCCTATTATGCCGCCGATTATTGCGCATACCCTGTAGCATCTGTTGAGTCAGACAAAGTGAGCTTACCGCAAACCCTAGCGCCAGGCTTGGTAATTGAATAAGCAATAAAACCAAAATTTTAGATTTAAGGATTTAACATGCATACTGATGTAAACACATTATTTGAGAGCCTTTGGAAAAACTACTTAAACGTAACACCATCGGCAGACAAAATTCATGACCTTTTAGGGTCAACGCAAAAAGATGACATTATTAACGATCATATTGCGCTGCGTACGTTTAATATTGAAAAAGTGGGTCTTGAAAAGCTCGCTGCTCACTTTTTAGCTATTGGTTACAAAGAATGTGGTGAGTACCACTTTGAAGCTAAAAAACTTTACGCAAAGCACTACGAGCATAGCGATCCGAATCAGCCAAAAGTGTTTATTTCTGAGCTATTAGTTGAAAAATGCTCGCCTGAGTTACAAGCCATCGTAACCAATATGGTAAGCCAAATTGACGAAAGCGCAGTAACAGCTGATAACTTTTTGTATTCAGGCACGCATTGGCAAGTAAGCACCGATACTTATAAGCAGCTGCTAGCTGAAAGCGAATATGCAGCGTGGATGTCGGCGTGGGGTTACCGCGCCAATCACTTTACCGTAAATATTAATACGCTTGCTAAGTTTGATAACATTCATGATGTTAACCAAGCCCTAAAAGACGCCGGCTTTTCGCTTAATACGTCAGGCGGTGAAGTTAAAGGCTCACCAGAGGTGTTACTAGAGCAATCGTCAACACTTGCTGATGAATACTCTGTTACCTTTAGTGACGGTGATATGAGCATCCCTAGCTGTTTTTATGAGTTTGCTATTCGTTACCCTAAAGCCGACGGTGAGCTTTATACTGGTTTCGTTGCAGCCTCAGCTGACAAAATATTTGAAAGCACCAATGCTCGATAGCAAAACCTAAAGTACTTTATTTAAAAAGCCCGTTATGGGCTTTTTTTATGTCGGTAGGTTATGTTGATTAATTATAAAAATAACGGTTTATAATCGTTTTCTAACTTTTCAAACGATAAATCGCCAATAAAGCGGCCAAAGCTCAACCAAGTTGCCAAACCGCGTAAGTCTTTAAAGTGTGGAGGCACAAATTGTGGGCTCTCTATTACACCTAAATCATGAAGCTGCGAAATTAATCTAAAGTCATCTATTGATATTTTACCTACCAGTAATAAAGGTAGTCTATCTATTCGACCAAGCTGTATTGCAACGCGTATTAAGTTATAAACCAATACAAAGCCTTTAATGTAAGCAATATCTTTTGTAAAAGGCAAACCTGTTGGCGTACTGCCTCTAAATACACGCTGCGCGAGTGTGTAACTGTCATCTTTTGATAAACCTTGTGCGACATAGTCACGGTAAATATCTACAAATTCAGCGCCATCTATTACCTTTGTAACCGCTTGAATACGATTTACTAATTTAGATAAACGTCTCGGAGTCGATTTTAAAGTAATAATTTCGGTTAATACCGCTAAGCCTTCTTGGGTAATAGTGGAGCTAGGCGTACCTTTACTTAAACACGTTAAATACGGCTGAGCTAGACCATTTTGAGTGGTACCTACGTGTATCCACCCTTCATGAACTTCCAATATATCAAGTTCACGCTGAGAAAATTTAACATCTTGATTAAGCTTAATATTATTAGCACCGGCGGCTGCATCACTGACAATACCATCGCTAAGCATTACCTCTACGTTTATACCTGCCATACTAGCGTTTACTTGCTCAGACAAAATACGTACAGCATCAACAGCATCAATATTTTTAGGGTCGTCAGGCAGTATGTCGGCTATTAGTAAATTTTGCAGCGGTTTATCTAGCATATTAGCTAGCTCAGAGAGTGAGGGCTCACCGGCATGGAATAAGTCTTTAGGGTGACCAAATAACTCCACCGATAAGTCATGAAATTCTGGCGTACCTCGATACTCAAGCATACTTAATACCGTTTTATACTCAGTGCACATTTTTCCCATATATTGAGCAATCGGATTTAACTGCCCCAGTTGGTTAATAATGTTACGGTGCAAAGTAGAAAACGCTTGGCGTAACTCGCTAGGTACAAAACCAAGGTCGCGCTGTTGATAGTATGCACGATCGATAAGTGGGTTTTTTTGACATTTCTGTCTAAAAAACTCTTCTTTAGTTTGTTTATCCCAATTAATAGCATCAAGTATCCTAATAGGCGTTTGCAATGCAATTAATTGATCCGATAACTCACGAGTTTTTAGTAGTAACGCCTTGTCTATCATGGTGTAAGCTCAACAATAAATGAGTTTTGAGCATAATTTAAAAAAGCTAAATTACAAAGCAATATCACACTTTTTTAGCTATTGTTTTTAAGATGATCGACCCTCATATCTGTATCGTATGAGTTATCAAATAAAAGGTATAAAACATGAAAAACGAACTCGACAATAAACAGATTTTAGCCGTATATGAACGTATAATTCAAAAAGGTGAAATGACTGATGAAGGTAAGCATTATCAAGGCGTTACTGCTTATTCAGACGTAGATGGTTACACAGTATACCTACAAGGTAGCGGCGTAGAGCTGCGCTTTGGTTTTCATAATACTTACCACCTTGACTATGAACATGAAAAGCATAAAGACGACTTTTTGAAAAAATTATATAACATTGCAAACGAGAGCTAATGCACCCACGAAAACTCAGACACCGCCCTACCAGTAAGCTCAATACTACTTTTATAAACCAAGTAGTAGAAGAGCTTAGATCTGATCCAAGCAAAGTCTCTATTATTCAAGACAATTTAGAACAGTACCGTGCTCAAACTCATTTAAAGCGTGGTTTTTTACTGGCTATAGAGCGCTTTGATTGGGTTTTTGAAGCAAGCAAAGATATTGATTTCATTTGCCAGCAAATTTTAGCTGATGACTATATTGGCAATAGACTAAGACGTTACCCTCTCCTTTTTAAAGGTGTTATTAATAATGCCTGACCTTTCCAAACCAAGCGCTTTAAAACGATAAAACCATAAAGTTTACTCTCTATATAAATTTATTAGAGCACTAAGCAATTACAGGTTTAGTGCGCTTTTGCATTAAAATAATACTATTAGTGCTCTAACTATTACTGCACTAACGATTTTTACACATTTTATTCATTTATTGCTGTAAACAAATCATTACTATTATTTAATCTCAAAAAAAACCTTGCAACACCATGTTTTATAAGAAATTAAATAAAATAAAATTTTATCTATTTTATCGCATTAGTTGCACTTTTATTAATGATTAATCTACATTTTGGCATCTAGATATTTACCTCAACCTTGAATTGTTAGAGCTATTACCTTAAGCTTATCTTTATTGAACGTTCAATTAATAAAAATTATGCCTAAAGTTGGAATGGAACCTGTCAGGCGTCAGCAGTTAATTGACGCAACTATAGAATCTGTTGCGACGAATGGATTACAAGGAACGACTATAAACAGCATTAGTAAAAATGCAGGTTTATCGTCGGGTATTATTAGTCATTATTTTGGTGGTAAGCAGGGGCTGATTGAAGCCACTGTTCGATACTTACTAACAAGCTTAAAACAAGACTTGATAGGCAAAGTAAATCATCAAACAAATGCGACTGAACGTTTAATGTTTATTATCGAAGCCAACTTTGCGCTTGTACAACAGCGTAATGATACAACCCGAACGTGGTTAAGTTTTTGGGCGCAATCGATGCATGATGAAGAATTACACCGACTACAAAATGTAAACAGTAAACGCTTGCAAAGTAATTTAGCATTTTCTTTTAAACAATTAATGCCTATTGAGCAAGCAAATCAAGCTGCAGAACTTAGCGCCGCAATGATCGATGGCCTATGGTTAAGAGCAGTACTGAGTAAATCAGACAATAATCAGTTTAAACACTGTGAAAAGTTAGCAAAAAGCTATGTACTTTCACTTATCAAGCAATATGGAGCCTAGCGTGACTACACCTGTCTATCAAAATTTTATTAACGGCCATTTTCTTGCAAACCAGAACGGCAAAACATTTGATGTAACAAACCCAGCAACGGGCGAGGTTATTTACGCAGTAGAAATTGCCGACGAATTTATTCAAAACGCAGCCATTGAGAGTGCAAAGCAAGGTTTTGCTCAGTGGTCAGCAATGACACCCATTGAACGTAGCCGCATTTTATTAAAAGCAGTGGCTATTTTACGCGAGCGTAACGATGAACTAGCACTTGTAGAAGTACTCGACACCGGTAAACCAATGCAAGAAGCAAATTGTGTTGATATTGAAACTGGCGCTGATGTAATTGAATACTTTGCAGGTCTTGCGCCAGCACAGGTAGGCCAACAACAAATGGTTGGTGATGACTTTTACTACACACGCAAAGAGCCATTAGGTATTTGTGCGGGTATTGGTGCATGGAACTACCCACTACAAATTGCATGTTGGAAGTCAGGCCCTGCTCTTGCTGCTGGGAATGCATTTATATTCAAACCATCAGAAGAAACGCCACTGGGCGCGCTTAAACTTGCAGAAGTATTTGTTGAAGCTGGCGTACCTGCAGGTGTGTTTAATGTTGTTCAAGGCGCGGGCGATGTAGGCCAGTGGCTAACGCAGCATAGCGAGATTGACAAAGTATCGTTCACGGGTGAAGTAGGCACAGGTAAAAAAGTAGTCGCAAGTGCTGCCGGTACTTTAAAAGATGTCACGATGGAACTTGGTGGGAAATCTCCACTATTAGTATTCGATGACGCCAACATTGAGCAAGCAGTTAGCGCGGCCATGTTAGGTAATTTTTATACGCAAGGCGAAATTTGTACTAACTGTACACGTATTTACGTTCATAAAAATGTATATCAGCAATTTATTGATGAGCTTAAAGCGCGCACTGAGAAAAACATTATTGCTGGCGACCCACAAGATTTAAATACAAACTTTGGCGCACTTATTTCTAAAAAGCATCAAGAACTAGTAATGAGCTACGTTAATAAAGGCATAGAAGAAGGTGCAACGCTTTTAACTGGTGGTACAACGCTTTCACCAGAATCTGCACCTAATGGCTATTTTGTAGCACCGACTGTGTTTATTGATTGTAATGACGACATGACTATCGTTAAAGAAGAAATATTTGGCCCAGTAATGAGCGTGCTTGTTTTTGACGACGAAGACGATGTGATTGCACGCGCTAATGGTACACACCTAGGCTTAGCTGCTGGCGTATTTACGAGTGATATTAAACGTGCTCACCGCGTAATTCATAAGTTACAAGCCGGTATTTGTTGGATTAATGCATACGGTAACTCACCGGCTGAAATGCCAGTTGGCGGTTATAAGCAATCGGGTATTGGCCGTGAAAATGGTATACAAACGCTTGATCAATACACGCAAACTAAGTCTATTTATGTTGGTATGGCCGACATAGAAAGCCCATTTTAAGGCGCCCTACTATGAGTAATCATTACGACTATATTATTGTTGGCGCGGGTTCGGCGGGTTGTGTTTTAGCCAACCGTTTATCTGAAGATTCAAGTAACCGCGTGTTACTACTTGAAACTGGCGGTAGCGATAAAAGTATCTTTATAAAAATGCCAACCGCGTTATCTATTCCTATGAATAGTGACAAATACGCATGGCAGTTTCATACGCAGCCTGAGCCTCATTTAGATAACCGTGAAATGCATTGCCCACGAGGCAAAGTATTAGGCGGCTCGTCATCTATTAATGGCATGGTGTATGTACGTGGTCACGCAAAAGATTTTGACGAATGGCAGCAACACGGTGCAAACGGCTGGGATTACCAATCGTGTTTACCGTATTTTCAAAAGGCAGAAAGCTTTTACCTTGGTGAAAATACTTACCGTGGTGGCAAAGGCCCGCTTGGCGTTAATAACGGCAACGAAATGAAAAACCCGCTTTACCGCACCTTTATCAAAGCAGGTGTACAAGCCGGTTACGCTTCTACAGATGATTATAATGCGTCGCAGCAAGAGGGTTTTGGCCCAATGCACATGACCGTAAAAGACGGCGTGCGCAGCTCTGCTTCTCGTGAGTATTTAGACCCTGTTAAATCGCGTAGTAATTTAACGATTATTACAGGTGCACTCGCACAGCGCGTGATTTTAGATGGCAAGAAAGCTACAGGCATCGAATACAAAGTAAATGGCGACGTTAAAACTGCACATGCTGCAAAAGACGTTGTATTAAGTGCAGGCCCAATCGGCTCTCCACATATTTTACAACTCTCTGGTATTGGTGACACACAAGCGCTTGAAAAAGCAGGCGTTGAAGTACAACATCATCTACCTGGTGTTGGTCAAAACTTACAAGATCATCTTGAGTTTTACTTTCAATACAAGTGTAAGCAACCTATCACGCTTAACGGCAAGCTAGGCATTGTTTCAAAAGGTTTGATTGGCGCGCGCTGGTTATTAACGCGTTCGGGTTTAGGTGCAACGAATCATTTTGAATCGTGTGCGTTTATTCGCTCAAAACCAGGTGTTGAATGGCCAGATATTCAGTATCACTTTTTACCAGCGGCTATGCGTTACGACGGTCGAAGCGCATTTGCAGGTCATGGTTTTCAAGTACATGTTGGTCATAACAAACCAAAAAGCCGTGGTAGTGTGACTATTGCTTCTGCAAATCCTGAGCAACCACCAACAATTTTATTTAATTACCTTGAGCATCAAGACGATATTGAAGGCTTTAGAGCATGCGTTCGCTTAACACGCGACATAATCGAGCAAAGTGCCTTTGATGAATACCGCGATGAAGAAATTCAACCAGGTAAACATATTCAAACAGATGAAGAAATAGATGCCTTTGTACGCCAAGCCGTAGAAAGTGCCTACCACCCTTCTTGCTCATGCAAAATGGGTGAAGATGATATGGCCGTTGTTAACTCAAATACGCAAGTACATGGTATTGAAGGATTACGTGTTGTTGACTCATCTATATTCCCAACGGTTCCTAACGGAAACTTGAATGCGCCTACTATTATGGTTGCCGAAAAAGCAGCTGACATAATTTTAGGTAAAGACCCATTACAGAAATCGGATGTGAATGTTGCCATAACAAAAAACTGGCAAGAAACACAACGTAGTACGGAGATCTAACTTTAGCCACATGCTCAGGTTTAGTCTCGTCGGGCTAAACCAATGCGTGCCTTGCAGTGGCACACGATGTAAATAGGTTACGTTGTGTTAATGCGAGAATAAAACAATAAAATACGGAGTGCTTATGAATTATTTTTATTCATTACTGGAGGGTAACAATGACTATTTGGCTTAATGCAGGGATCATTTTTACCTTACTTGCCATTATCACTATTTTAATTAAATGGGGTAATGTTCGCGTAGTAGGTGTAACACCAGTTCGAACCTTTACGTTTATAGCAATACTATTTACTTCTGGCCTTGATGTTGGCCTTATCATGTTTCCTTTAACTGAGTTTGCAGGTTATGCAGACATAAAAGCAAGCCCAGAATACGCGTTTGCAAATCCACTGGCTATTGAGTTTGGCTACTGGGGATTTTTGATCTGGGGGTTTTACTTTCTTACGTGCTTTTATTTCTGTGTAATAGAACCTAAAGTGAAATTTTTCGAAATTCCTTGGGTTAAATTTATCAATAACGTTGTAATTATTGGTACATGTGCATTTACCGCTTATTTATTGCTTACAAACCTACCATGGTATTTACCCGAATTAGGTGATGGAACAAGTATAGTTGCTGAGTTTTATTTAATTGTGTTTGCAGCTATCTGTTTTGCTGTGTACTCAAGTACTGATATTAAATATGTACGTATTTTAAGTATTTCTACTACGTGGTTATTTTTAGTATTAATCGCCTTTATGTGGGCTGGCGCATTTGTGATCGGTGATAGTCAAATGTCAGCATTTACAGATAACTTAGGCTCTATTGGTACTTACTTTGCTAATATTAATGAATTTGTTTTACCACTTAATGATTACCATGAATTTTACTTATTTTGGTGGTTCGCATGGAGCATAATGATTGGTCAATTTACATCACGCTTTGTTGGTGGACTTAAAACATACCAAGTATTGGCTGCAATGCTGATTTTCCCTTCTATTCCTATCGCAATTTGGTTTAGTGTACTTTATCACTACCACGAAGCGGGCATTCCAACTCAAGGTATTAAAAACTTTGCTATGGTATTTGTAGGTATTGTATTTGTAATTAACTCACTCGATTCGTTAGTGCGTTTATATACAGATAACCTAAACTTTACCGTAAAGCGTTTTGGAAAAATGAAATACATAGTCGGAAACATTGTTGCTTTATCACTACTTACACTATTGTTTAAATTGGAATTTTTACAAATTCAGTGGGTAGGTGCATTAGTTATTGGCTTGTTCTTTATCTGTGCTGCTTTTATTGGTTACAGTAAATTTAAAACAGTAACGAATATAGATAGCTCACCAAAAGCAAACGAAATTGATTACACAAAAATTGACACAGTACACTAGGGATAAATAATGAATAACAAACTAAAACAACTTGCAGTAGCACTACCATTTGCGCTTTTATCAACAACTGCAGCAGCTGATTGGTCAACAACAATCACTGCAGCGTCTGACTACACTTTTAATGGTGTAACACAAACAGATAGCGACCCAGCGATTCAAGGTAGCTTGGACTATGCCTTTGACAGCGGTGTTTACGCAGGTGTGTGGGCTTCAAATGTAGATTTTGGTGACGACACTGATTTTGAACTTGATGCCTATGTAGGTAAGTATGTGCAACTTGATGAGCAATTTAGCGTTGACTACGGTATTGCTTATTACACGTACCAAGGTAATAACAGCGATGGAAACTACGCTGAAGCTTACACAAAATTTGGTTACGCAAGTGAGTACGGACAAACTGAGCTTAACTTTTGGTACAGCTGGGATTACTTTGGAACAGGCGCCGGTCATGTAATTTCAATGGTTGCTCACACTTATGAACTAGCTCCAAACCACGCACTACGTGCAAGTTTTGATATTTCAAATTCACTTGATGGCGATAAGTTTCAGTGGGATGGCGCTAAGGGTGATAAATCATACCACCACTATCGCTTGGCATACCAAACAAGCTACGAAGGTTTTGGTATTGAAGTGGCTGCTGAAAACACAAGCTTAGATTACGATTATGCTGATGAGCGTATCGTACTTGCTGTTTCTCGCACATTTGATCTTTAATACAATTATTACTGATTAAACAAAAATGCCACTCTATTTAGAGTGGCATTTTTATTTATAAACTAACTAACTAACTAACTAACTAACTAACTAACTAACTAACAATATCCCAAGCACTAGTACCCGATGCTGAAAGGTTACTGGTGTTATTGCGTAATACTTTATTACCTACATTAGCTGATGACTCAGGTCGGCTTACTAAATAACCCTGAACAGAACTCACACCCATTTTTTTAACAAGTTCAAACTGCCCAATTTCTTCAACGCCTTCAGCCACAATTTTAAGACCTAACTTTTTCCCTAGATCACTAATTGTATTTAATATGTCGTTATATTTTTGGCTCTTATTAGCTTGAGATATAAACGAGCGATCAATTTTAATAACATCTATTGGTAAATCAGCTAATGTACTTAACGAGCTAAAACCTGTACCAAAATCATCAATTGCAATGGTAATGCCCTCTTCTCTTAATCTACTTAAGTCTTTAATTATTTTAGGGCTGGCTTTAATAAATGTAGATTCAGTAATTTCAAGCATCAGAGACGTAGCTGGTAAGCCGGTTTTTTTAAGCTTCTTCATTACCCAATCATAAATATCACGATGCTTTAATTGAATGCCCGAAACATTAACTGATATTTTCACTTTGCGCATACCTGCATTGTGCCATGCGGCCATCTGTCTACACGATTCAAGCATAATCCAATCGCCAAGCTCTAATATTAAATTAGATTCCTCTGCTATTGGAATAAATTCTGAAGGGGGGATCATACCCTCAACTGGATGATCCCATCGGGTAAGCGCCTCAAAATAATCAATCATACAATCTTCAACATGTACAATCGGTTGAAAAGATAAGTAAAAATCTTTACACGCGACCGCTAAACGCAGCTCTTCAAGTAAATAATGGTAACGGCGCATTTTGTTACCCATTTCTGGTGAGTAAACTTTAAATATCCCCTTACCATCGCTTTTAGCCCTATACATAGCCACGTCAGCTAATTGCAAAAGAGCCTGCGGCGTTGATGCACTTTCTGGATAAGCCGCAATACCAATGCTGGCACTAATTTTTACTATTTTGTTACCTAGCACAAAGTCTTTTTCAAGCTCACTAAGCACGTGTTTAGCAATTTCAACAACTCTGTCGCTATCATCAAGTAACTCTATAAAAATGGAAAATTCATCTCCTCCCAACCTCGATAAGTTTTGTTCTAATTGGTTAGCACTATTTATATTACTTAATTTATGGTGGCGTAGAACATTGGCAAGGCGAGTAGCAACTTGAACTAATATTTCATCACCAAAACTATGACCAAATGAGTCGTTTACTTGTTTAAAGCCATCAAGGTCGATAAACAGGAGTGCGCATTTGAGATCTTCTTGGTTAGCATGATTAATTTGTCTGTCGATATGTTCAATATAAGCATGGCGGTCAATTAACAGCGTCAGTTTGTCTTGGCATATACTGGTTTGTGTTTGTTTTACATAATTAGCAACATGCGTATTTAAACTATTTATAGATTGACCTAAGCTGCTTACACCCAAAGGGTTCTCAGCTGGTTTTACTTGCAAGTTAAATGCAGTTAATAAGCTATTGGCTTGAAGGTTAAGCTCTGCTATCTGATTTTTATAGTGGCGCTTTCTGCGCTCCCTACGTAAATACAAACCAGAACCGAATACTAAAATACATAAGAGTAAAAAGTTAATAGGTGATGCAAGCGTCATTACAATTAGCTTATTTGAATCAGCTGCTACAAACTGGGTCTCAGTGGTTTTAATAAGTAAATAATCGGCAGTAGGCTGCTCAATAATATAATGGCCATTCAAAATGGGGTTATACCAAGGAGCCATTTCAAGAGTGGTATTAGTTATTTCGAAACTTCGTATATCAATACTGGTATTAAATAAATTTATACGGTTGATCTGATTCGTTAACTCTATGTTTATACAAAAACAAAATAGAATTATAATTAGAAAAATAAAACCGAGCGGTTTAAGTTTACTCATAAAAAAAATCCATCTATTTTGCTTCTCCCATTAAACCCACCACCAAAAAACGAATTATATCGCCTGCATTTAGTACTAAGCAAGCACTGATATAATCCTAAGCCATTAGAATAACAAAAAACTGTAACAATAACGGATTAACTCACTCAATTTAATATAGTATAGGTGGGATTAACAAAAATAAACAAAAAGGTTTCAATTGTTTAAAATTTAATACATACCGTCAATAAGCTCTATAATTTTTCTTCAGCGTCAATCTAGGCCACACCATTACAGCCTTTAGTATCTGTCTTTGATAATCCTTTCTGACATTCCCGATGCTTTAATACAACATTTCCTAAAATTATTCTTCAACATCATGCCTTGTTAAAAAACCTAGGAATGTAACAATTATCGCAGATACAATTATTATTTTAATATTTAAAGCTGCCATGCATAGCTAACTTTTGTAAAAAATGTACGTTGATCTCGCTCAATATTTTTAAGAGAATCGTCTTGGTAGCCTCTATCTGAGTAACCCAAATAAAACAACGTTTGTGCATTAATTTTATATGAGTAAACAAGCTGACTACCGTAGTCTTTATTGATTTGGCTAACTTGGTAAAAATAGGCGTTTTCGTCTCTATCAATGTCTTCAAATTGTAAAATTAATTTAAGAATTGAACGCATACTAAATTTATAATGAAGTCTAAAATCGACTAGGTTAGCAGTAAATACACGATCCCCTTGCGGATTATCTAATTGGCTGTAGTTATGTTTTACATCGAGTTGCCAATGGTCGTTAATGTCCCACACCACTTGGGTTTGAGTGTCAAACGCATCGCCTAGTTGCTCATTTGCATAATCAATGCGGCTAGCGTATTCAATATATAACGAAAGCTTTAAATCTTTAGTGGGTTTAAAACCGGTGTAAATAAAACCAATATTTTGATTATAAAAATTATCGTTATAGTTTTCATAACGGTGCACTAAACCAATTTCAAAAATAGATTGCTTTTGGCCTTTGAAGCTTAAAAAGCCTTCGTGTTCTTCTTCAAGTAAGTCGCCGTTTTGCGCCCACGTTTTATCCCAGTCAGCTTCGTATGACCATGAGGTAAGTAAATCAGACTCATCTCTGTACCATGTTTGTCCACCACCAAAGCCTACTTTTTCATAATCTACTTTAGCTTGATAACCTAAATCAGTGCGATAGTCCTGCCCAATATTTTCATACGATGCAAACAATTTGTAATCACGTTTATCGCGCGTAAGTTCTAGGGCATATGCTTCATCTGACTGAGTTTCAGATAGGTTATAATTTTGAATTAAAAATTCAGAGTTACGTGTATCAGCAGATGATACTTGATACAAAAGAGTGTCCGATTGATTAAACCAGTAGCTACCGTCCACTGATAATACAGTGTTGTGATAGTCATCACTTTCTCTGTGCGTGCTTGAAATGCCAATAGTGCCTTGCTGACCTAAGTCATATTGATAACGCCCAGCGGCCGCATTCGTTTTTTTGTTTAGGCTTGCAAAGCCTGAGCCCTGATTCGTAGGCAGTAAAATATTACTATTGTCGTCGTCAGCGAGCATCAAAGCATAACTATGATCACCCGTTTTACCCGTCAGCTTTGCACCTAAGGTAGGCTCTGCAATTGTACGCGTGTATAAAAGCTCAAATAAGCTGCTTTTAAAGTAAGAAGCACCATCTAAAAAGAAAGGTCGTTTTTCGGCGTAATAAATAGAAAATGTTGTATTTACATCAAGCTCTAAAGAGTCTGTTTCTACTTGCGAAAAATCTGGATTGATCGTCGCATTTAAAACAGCGTCCTTGGTTAAACCCCAACGCAAATCTAAGCCCACTTCGGTATCAATATCGCCATTATCCCAGTTGCCCGGTAATTCAGATTTATTATCGTTACGAAGTGCGGTCAATGTAGGTGTTAATTGAATATTTTTACTCGATTCAATATCGCTAAAACCCACTAACTTATCAAACTGACAAAGGCTACATTTTATATTTCTATCAAACCCCATATTTGATAGCTGATATAAAACATCACGTTGATAGTTTCTCATGACTGAAAAACCCCACGTTAGCTCTTTTTCATTTTCAGGAAAGCGCAGTGCCTTAAAAGGAATACGCATTTCAACAACGTAACCTTTCTCGTTAATTTGCCCTGCGCTATCCCAAATAGCATTCCATGAGATATCTGAGCTCCACCCATCGGTGTCGGTCATTCTTATATCGCCTTGTGCACCAAGGGGATTCACATGAAATTCATAACCACTGCGTTCATCATTAAATGTATCAATAACAAGAATAACTACGTCGTCTTCCCACAGCGTATCGCGGTCACGAAGTGATGCACGAATTTGCTCAGGGTTTGGATCCTCTGCAATAAAGGCAACATATAAGTTTGTGCCATCTTCGTAAATAAAAGCATCAGTTTTTACAGGAGGTGTGCCTTTTTCGTTAGGCTCATCTTGGTAGAGTAGAGGTATACGTGTCGCGTTTTTCCAGTGCGCTTCATCCATAACACCATCAATAGTGATATTTGAATCAATACGAGATAAGGGTACTTGCTGTTTACTAGCCGCTACATCAAGGCTTGAGAGTAATAAAACGAAACTTAAAAATAGGAAGGTAAACTTTTTTATTATAGTTATAAAGTACTGCATAAACATCCATTTAGACTGTAATTACTCATAGGGAGTAACTTAAGCTGGGGATTGTAATTTATCCAGGTACATTTGTTAATACTTTGAAATGAAAAATTAACTATTTAATGATAAAGGAGTAACTAATGTTACCCATCAAGTTTCGAGTAGTTTAAGCTTATTGTCTATACCATTCCATACATCAGCGTCCTCTGGTGCAGGTTTAACCTCTGTAATGCGCGGCCATACCAATGCGAGTTCAGCATTTAATTCTGTGAACTCTTTTTGAGATTCTGGTAGCTCATCTTCTTGGTATATTGCATCAGCTGAACATTCAGGGACACATAAACCGCAATCGATACAATCAATCGGGCTAATAGCTAAAAAATTAGGGCCTTCAGAAAATGCATCTGCTGGGCACACTGACACGCAATCGGTGTACTTGCATTTTATACAATTTTCGGTGACTACAAACGCCATACTATTTTAATACCTAAGATTTTAAACAACAGTTGTGGATCATACCCATCCACCCCAAAAATACAATAAATAAGTGCCATATCACCCTATTTTAACGTAAAATACGCGCCTTATGTTTGCACACCCATTGTGCCCTGCATTCCCTTATTGTGAGCGGTAATAATACCCCGCTATGACACCTAAAAGAGATATAAATGATACGTTTAACCGAAATAAAGCTGCCACTTGATCATGACGAAGATGCAATTGGTCAAGCAATTGTAAATAAACTAAAAATCCAACCAGAACAATTGCACAGTTTTAATGTGTTCAAACGTGGTTATGACGCACGTAAAAAATCAGCTATTTTACTTATTTATACACTCGATATAGAAGTTGATAACGAAGCCAAGCTACTCTCAGCATTTGAAAAAGACCAACATGTAAAAGTAGCGCCAGACACAAACTATAAATTTGTAGCCCAAGCCAGCGAAAATATAACAGAGCGCCCTGTCGTTATTGGTTTTGGCCCTTGTGGTTTATTTGCAGGCTTATTACTTGCTCAAATGGGTTTTAATCCCATTATATTAGAGCGCGGTAAAGAAGTACGTGAACGTACAAAAGACACGTTTGGATTTTGGCGTAAACGTACACTTAATACAGAATCAAACGTACAGTTTGGTGAAGGTGGCGCAGGTACTTTCTCAGATGGTAAATTATACAGCCAAGTAAAAGATCCAAAACATTATGGTCGTAAAGTAATAACTGAGTTTGTAGAAGCTGGCGCACCAGATGAAATTTTATACGTAAGTAAGCCACACATTGGTACGTTTAAACTTGTTACCATGATTGAAAAAATGCGTGCTCGTATAATAGAACTTGGCGGCGAAATTCGCTTTAGCACACGTGTTGACGATATTCATTTAGATGATGGGCAAGTAACTGGCTTAACGCTTTCAAATGGCGAGCAGTTAAATACTCGCCATGTTGTATTAGCTGTAGGTCATAGTGCTCGTGACACGTTTGACATGATCCACAAAAAAGGCATTTATGTTGAAGCAAAACCTTTCTCAGTCGGTTTTAGGATCGAGCATAAACAATCAATGATTGATGAATGCCGTTTTGGTACGAATGCTGGTAACCCTATTTTAGGCTCTGCC
The DNA here is from genome assembly GCF_038900255.1 of Pseudoalteromonas sp. AS84. Taxonomy (NCBI): domain Bacteria; kingdom Pseudomonadati; phylum Pseudomonadota; class Gammaproteobacteria; order Alteromonadales; family Pseudoalteromonadaceae; genus Pseudoalteromonas; species Pseudoalteromonas sp. AS84. The sequence continues at coordinate 199,969 of NZ_JBBMQY010000001.1, forward strand.
GATTATAAACTTGTTCACCATTGTGATAATGGTCGCACAGTTTACAGCTTTTGTATGTGCCCAGGTGGCACAGTAGTCGCTGCAACCTCTGAAGAGGGCCGCGTTGTTACCAACGGTATGAGCCAATATTCACGAAGTGAGCGCAACGCTAACAGTGCTATTGTTGTAGGTATTTCTCCAGAGCAGGATTTCCCGGGTAATCCTCTTGCAGGTATAGACTTACAGCGCAAACTTGAAGAACAAGCGTATGAGCTTGGTGGTAGCAACTACGATGCACCAGCACAGTTAATTGGCGACTTTTTAAAAGGTAAATCATCAGAAAACTTAGGTGAAGTACAACCTTCTTACACACCCGGTATTAAGTTAACTGATTTAAGTAAGGTACTACCGCAATTTGCTATTGATGCTCTTCGCGAAGCGATACCTGCGTTTAATAAACAAATTCGTGGCTTTTCCACTAACGACGGTTTACTAACCGGCGTTGAAACACGTACTTCGTCGCCAATCAGTATTAAACGCGATAAAACGTTCCAAAGCATTAATACTAAAGGGCTTTACCCTGCAGGTGAAGGTGCAGGTTACGCTGGCGGTATTTTATCAGCGGGTATTGATGGCATTAAAGCGGCTGAAGCGGTCGCACTGTCTATGTTAGAAAACGCTTAAACCTCTTTTTTAAGCTGTTTATCGAAAAGCCTCACTTTGTGAGGCTTTTTTGTGCTAAATGTATAGAAAACAATAACAACTTAAGCGCCTCAACAATGATCAAAACATTTACCTTTTCGCTGCTTAGTGTATTAGCAATTTTTAACGCTAAAGCACAAGAACTAAAAACCATCGATGAAATTCACAGTGCATATAAAAATAATTCTATTAATGCACAGCAACTCACCCAAAATTATATAGACCGAATTAATAAACTTAATCCACAATATAATGCAGTTATTAGTCTAGAGCCTACAGCACTTGCTCAAGCTAAAACGCTAGATGAACTTGCCACTAAAGGAACTTGGGCTGGACCTTTACATGGAATACCTGTACTTCTTAAAGATAATATTGAGACTAAAGGCACACTTCCCACAACGGCTGGCTCTTTAGCACTTAAAAATAACGTTACTGATAATGATGCTTTTGTTGTTAAACAACTACGTAATGCAGGCGCTATAATTTTAGGCAAAGCTAATTTAAGTGAATGGGCAAATTTTCGTTCATCCTATTCATCTTCAGGCTGGAGTGCCGTAGGCGGACAAACACATAATGCGCACGATGTAACACGTAACCCATGTGGTTCTAGCGCAGGTTCTGCTGTTGCAGTAGCACTTAACTTTGCGCCCATAGCATTAGGGACTGAAACAGACGGTTCAATTACGTGCCCTGCCTCAGTAAATGGAGTTTATGCAATAAAACCGAGTATGGGCCAAGTATCACGCTCAGGTGTTGTGCCTCTTTCAAGTAGCCAAGATTCAGTAGGGCCGATGGCGCATTCACTTAAAGATTCGCTACTGGTTTTATCTGTTTTGCAAGGTGAGGACTCTCTTGATACGACAACTACAGGGTTTGAATTAAAAACAGGTAATCTAAAATCAAAATCATCACTTATTATTGGTGCGCTACCTAGCGATAAATTTACAATTGAAACGCAGCGCCTTTATGCCAAGCAGTTACAAGCATTAAAACAGGCTGGGCACACTATTATTAATGTAGATATTACTGACAACTTAGATACGCTATTTGTTGATGAATACTATATTTTACTTTACGACTTCAAAGCCGAAATTAATCACTACCTCGCAAGCACTCCAACACAAGTAGCTGTTAAAAGCCTAAAAGCACTTATTAATTTTAATATTCAAAATAAAAATACAGAAATGCCCCACTTTGAGCAAGATATCCTTGTTCAATCGCAGGCTATTGATTTAACGAACAAACAAAAATACCAAGAGACTAAAGAACGCTATCGTACTTTAGCAACGACAGCCATCGTTAATGTATATAAAAACAACAAGCTTGATATTGTTATAGCGCCTACAGTATCGCCCGCCTGGAAAACAGACTTAGTTAATGGTGATAATTTTAATGGCAGTAGTAGTTCGTTATCTGCTATTGCAGGCACAACGCACATAACACTACCGGTCGGAAAAGTAAGTGGTTTACCGGTTGGTTTATCCATAATAGCAAATAAACAGGACGAGCAAGCGGCTTATTTATACGCAAATATTATTGATGAGGTGTTATCACCAGGCACAAAAAAACCTGAGTAAACTCAGGTTTTTTTAACTAAACGGCGTTAACTATGACTTTTTAAGTGACAGTTTTTCGCCTTTTAAGCTTTTGCGAACGCTTGAAATACGTGAGCGATTTACTGCTCTCGCTTCACCAGTTGCTTGTCCTGATAACTTGTTAGAGCGTGTACGGCGTAAATGCGCTGGTTTTTTACCAATTTTATCAATGAGTACTTCACGGTTACTTACTTCGTAACCTTCTAGATATACACGTTTGATTTTTTGACCGATTAACGTTTCAATTTCAAACAAGGTGTTTTCTTCTTCGCGGCTAACAAATGAGATTGCTTGACCTTGGCGACCAGCACGACCTGTACGGCCAATACGGTGAACGTAATCTTCTGCAAGCCATGGTAAATCAATATTAATTACACGAGGTAAACCATCAATATCAATACCACGAGCTGCCACTTCTGTAGCCACTAATACGCGCACTTTGCCTTCTTTAAATTCACGTAAAGCACGACGACGGTTACCTTGAGATTTATCACCGTGGCAAACGCCTGCCGGAATACCATCAAGATTAAGCTCTTTAACAAGCTCATCAGCGGTTTCTTTCATGTTTACGAAGACAAGCACTTGTTGCCAGTTTTTCTTACCAATCAATTCAGAAAGTAGCTCTTGCTTACGACGTTCTTCAACTGGGTAAACAACATGTTCAACGGTACTTGCTGTACTGTTAGTTTGATCAACACGTACTATTTCAGCTTGTTTCAATACTTTAGATGCAAATTGTTTAATTGCTGCAGGGAATGTAGCTGAGAAAAGTAAAATCTGGCGCTCTTCTGCACAGCTTTTAATAACGTTTTGCATATCTTCAATAAAGCCCATATCAAGCATACGGTCAGCTTCATCAAGAACAAGGTGCTTAACACTTGCAAGGCTTAAGTTACCTAGGCGAATATGGTCAAATAAACGACCCGGTGTTGCAACAACAATATCTACACCTTCTTTTAAAGCGTTTGCTTGGCCAGCAGTGCTCACACCACCAAATAAACTAACGACTTTAAGTGATGTATGCTTTGCAAAATCTCTAAAGTTATTAGCTATTTGTTCTGCAAGTTCACGCGTTGGTGCAAGTACTAATGCATGAGGTGCATTAGTTGTGCTGAGTTCAGACTCAACCAATTTTTGGATGATAGGTAAAGCAAACGCGGCAGTTTTGCCGGTACCAGTTTGTGCACTGGCTAAAACGTCTTTACCTTTACGAACAGCAGGAATTGCTGCGCGCTGAATGGGCGTAAGGGTGTGATAGTTAAGTTCGTCCAACGCCTGGATGATTTCAGGAGCGAAACTAAAAGATTTAAAATTCATGCTGTATAACCTACGGCCACATTATCAAGGGTCGCAAATTATACAGTAAAAACGAGCTAACAGTTAGTCATAACTTATCTTTTAACGTGTTTAATCTACTTTATAGCGTTTAAATATTAAAGAGGTGTTAATACCACCAAACGCAAAGTTATTACTCATCACGTAATCGGTATTAATCTCACGCCCTTGATGCCTTATGTAATCAAGCTGAGCACATTCGTCATCAACGTTATCTAAATTAATTGTTGGTGCAAACCAGTTATCAGCCATCATATTAATACTTGCCCATGCTTCTATTGCACCACAAGCACCTAATGTATGCCCCAAATAACTTTTTAACGAGCTAATAGGTTTGCTGCCCAATGCTTTAAACGTTGCGTGAGACTCGGCAATATCACCTTTATCTGTTGATGTACCATGCGCATTAACGTAACCAATTTTTTCTGATTCTAGATTGGCATCTTGCAGTGCCATTTCTATCGCTAGTTGCATTGTTTTTGATGTTGGTTGAGTAACGTGCTGCCCATCAGAATTACAACCAAAACCAACCACCTCAGCTAATATTGTTGCTCCGCGCGCTTTTGCATGTTCGTATTCTTCTAAAATAAGTGTACCCGCGCCTTCGCCTATCACTAAGCCATCGCGATTTTTATCAAAAGGTCTTGGTGTTTTTTTTGGTGTTTGATTTTGTGTAGATGTTGCATAAAGCGTATCAAATACGGCGGCTTCAGTAATACATAACTCTTCAGCTCCACCAGCCACCATTATTTTTTGTCGGCCAAACTTAATCGCTTCATAGGCGTAGCCTATTCCTTGAGATCCCGATGTACAAGCAGAGCTTGTTGTTATAACACGCCCTTTTAAACCAAAAAACACACCCACATTTACAGGGGCAGTATGCGCCATCATTTTAATGTAACTCGTTGCTGTTACACCTGACATCGACCCCGTTTCCATCATATTTGCAAAGGCGAGTAATGGCGCAGTAGAGCCCGTAGATGAGCCATATGCTATGCCCGTAGAGCCATCTGTTAGACTTTCGTGCTCGAGTAGTTTGGCTTGTTCAAGTGCGCACTCAGTAGCACGAGTTGACATAAGTGACACTCGCCCCATTGAACGGATTTGTTTACGTTTATAATGACTTGGTCGCTCAAAGTGTTTAACTGGCGCGGCTAAACGAGTATTGAGATCGTCGGCTATATCCCACTCTGGCATAGTAACAACAGCATTTTCGCCTTTAATTAAGGCTTGTTTGAATTCAGACCAATCATCGCCCAATGCAGTGACCACAGACATGCCTGTTACAACAACGCGTTTAATCAAACCATGCCACCATTAACCGAAATCACTTGGCGTGTTATGTAAGCTGCATCATCAGACATTAAAAAAGCGACTGTGCCTGCGACTTCTTTAACGCTCCCCATGCGCTTTAGGGGTATCATTTTCATCATTTCATCAATAGGTAATTCATCAGTCATCGGGGTTTCTATTAAACCAGGTGCCACACAATTAACTGTAATTTTGCGTTTTGCCAATTCTAATGCAAGTGCTTTAGTGGCCCCAATAATACCGGCTTTTGCTGCACTATAATTTACTTGCCCTCGGTTACCTGCAATACCCGATACAGACGACATTGTAATTATGCGCCCACCTTTACGGCTTTGTACCATAGGCATTACAGTTGGGTGTACTACATTATAAAACCCATCAAGGCCTGTACGTATTACACAATCCCAATCTTCCCCTTGCATAGCAGGAAATGCCATATCGTTAGTAATACCTGCATTACACACCACGCCGTAATAAGCGCCATGCTGAGCTATATCTTCTATTATTTGTGTTTTGGCCTGCTCTCTGTCACATACATCAAATTGTAATAAACTGGTGGCCCTACCTAATGCATTAATTTCATCGCATGTTGCTTGAGCTTGCTCAACACCTGCTCTGCAATGTACTGCAATATCAAACCCTTGCTCAGCAAGTTTTAACGCAATAGCTTTACCAATGCCACGGCTTGAACCCGTAACTAAAATTCTTTTTGTCATTGATTTTCTCTTATAAATTCCAACGGGTTTTCAGGCTGAAATACATTAATTTTTGCTTGGCAAAGTAGAGTTTCACACGCGAGTATTTGGCATTCAAATACACTTAAACCTGACTCTTCTTGATATAGTTTTTTCACTTCAATAGTCAACTTACTGCCGTTTTTAAAACCCGGTTGATAAGTTTGATATTTTCGCGTGCCAATTAAAAAACCAATTTTTACAGGTTTATTTTCATCATTCGCCAACGCACCAGCATAAGCGGCAATAGACTGCGCCATGTACTCAACACCAATATAGCTAGGTACGCCATTAATCGCAGGACTAAAAAAAGGGCTTTGCTCAGTTATAGTAACTCCGCACTGAGCTTCATCTTCGCTGTATGTCAAAAGGCTATCTATTAAAATCATTGGCGCATCATGCGGGACTACTTGCTCTATAAGGTAATTAGTCAACGTTAACTCCCAATATTAAGCTGGCATTATTACCGCCAAACGCAAATGAATTAGATAAACAGTATTTAAGAGCGGGCTTAAACGCTTGTTTTATTATTTTTATATCAGCCAAATCACTGCCTTCTTTAATCACGTTATATGGCAGCATATGTTGGCCGCTGTCTTTTAATAATAACCAACATATACCGGCTTCAATAGCGCCTGCAGCACCAAGGGTATGCCCTGTTAAATGCTTACTAGAGCTAAGCGGGGTATTGTTGCCAAACACGCGATTAATTGCAAGTGCTTCCATTTCGTCATTTTTTACAGTAGCCGTACCGTGAGCGTTAATATAATCAATATCACCACAGGATAACTTTGCACTTTTTAGTGCTTTTTCCATTGAGGCTTGGGCGCCCACCCCATTAGGATCGGGGGCTGACATATGATGCGCATCTGAACTTTCGCCACTGCCTAGTAACATAACGCCGTTATTTGTTATTGGCATATTTTTAGTCATTACAAATAAAGCGGCCCCTTCACCAATATTAATGCCGTCTCTGGTGCTAGAAAAAGGCTGGCATAAACCCAAGCTTAATGAAGCGAGCGAATCAAAGCCATTAATTGTTAATTGGCACAAACTATCCGCACCACCACAAATTACCACATCGGCTAAATCAGCATTTAGCAAAGCTCGGGCGCTAATTAACGCTTTGCTACTCGACGTGCACGCAGTAGAAATACTGTAACAAGGCCCTAGAGCCCCTATTTTATGTGCAATGTAATGAGCGGGTGTAGCTAACTCTTGATCACTGTAACTAAAGTCATCAGGCCAGAGTTTTGTACTTTCATAGCTTTTACGCGCTCTTTCACCATCATGAATACCTGATGTACTAGTACCCATTACAATTGCGATACGCGACTTATCAATATGCAAAAGTTTATCTAAGGTTGGCTTAATCTGCTCTAAAGCTAGATCAATAAATGTATTTATACGTTTATTATTTGATAAAGCAATAGACTGAACTTGCCCAACATAAAGCGGAGTTTGCTCAGCACTTAAACTTTTATTTAAAGTTAATAAAGGAGTTGCAGGGTTATATTTATTTAAGCTTGTTGTGGTTGCATCTTGGCCTATGCCCATCGCGCTCACAATGCCTAAATCATTCAGCCAATATGTCACTGTTCTACCTTTTTAAATGTTATTTGATACTGATGTAAAATATTGTTCAACGTTGTCGACTCACCACTATAGTCAATGGTGATAAATGTACCCTCATCGTTAAATACTTCCCGATTAGAGCCAACCTGCTCTATTAAAGCACCCTCTAACTGCTTTTGTAAAAATGCTACTGGCCAATGTACTAATGCAATATCCGCCAAGATATAATGAGGGTCTATCCCTTCTACCGCCAGCATATTCCGTGTTTTTACCGGACCATTTAAAGGTTTTTCAAGCTCCATAATTGGAAAGCCTTGTACTGTCATTAACAATAACTTAATTGCACCTTTGTCATTTATAGCTAATTGGGCAAATACAGTATGTGTTTTTTGCTGATTTGTAATATACAAAACATGCTGCCAAGACTTATCAAACATTTGTGCTGGCACGCTATTAATATTTAATTGAATATTAGGTGATAGATACACTCTATTTTTAGATGCTGTAAAACTCGTACAGGCGCTCAATACAGCAAATATGAATACACTACACACCGCATACTTAATTAATTTTGACATAACTGAGCCAAGACATTTAAACGGCGTTCACTTTGTGCAACAAATGGGTTATTTGTATCCCATGCGTAGCCCGCTAAAATAGCACTAATCATTTCTCGTACCTGAGTATTTTGCTCAGAGTAAAATATTACATCCTGAAAACGCGTATCGTACCATCCTGTTACAAATGTTCTAAAACAATCAACTCCAGCTTGTAATTGCTGTGCGTAGTGAGTGTCAAAATCGACGACTTCGTTTTTTAAATAGCAATCAACAAGTGGAGCAACTAAATTTGCAGATTTAAGTGCAATTGTTACACCTGATGAAAATACCGGATCTAAAAATTCCCCCGCATTACCTAATAAAGCAAAGTGCTTACCATATAACTTACTCACATTTGCCGAGTAGCCTTTAATATTTTTTGCTGGAGTTAATAACTCTCGTTGTGCTAACAGTGTTTTTAAATAAGGATCTTGCTCTATAAATTGATTTAGTAAATCGCTAGATTCGTCGTTATTAAAACGCTCTGACTGCGCCACCACCCCAATACTCGCAGTACCATCACTAAAGGGAATAAGCCAATACCACACATCAGAATATTGAGGGTGCACGGTAATCAAAATTTTATTACGATCGAAGCTTGAATCACTAATATTGTCTTTAAAATGACTAAAATAAGCGCTGCGAACAGGAAAGCTAGAGGGAAGTTCTAAATCTAACAATTTTGGTAATACACGCCCAAAGCCACTTGCGTCCAATACAAATCGGGCATTAACGCGGTAAGCTTGTTGCTGCTCATTGTGTACCACTAATGATGCACCATTTGGCTCATCACAGTAGTCAACCACGGTGTGCTTATATCTGATCTCTACGCCTTGTCCTTGTGCTTTGTCTGCTAATAATTTGTCAAAGTCAGCTCTTTTCACTTGATACGTAGTGCCTGGGCCTTTAGTAAATTTTTCGGTAAAGTTTATAGTCGTATTTTGCCCTGCCCGATGAAAAGCAGCGCCATCTTTAAACTGAAAACCTAAAGTCGCTGCATTGTCATGCAGTATATCGATTAAGCCCGCCTCTTCTAAGAACGCCATACATTGCGGCAGTAAGCTTTCACCAATTGAAAAACGTGGAAACGCCTGCTGTTCAAGTACCAGCACCCGCCATCCCTTTTGTACTAAAAGGCTACTAGCCAATGCACCCGAAGGCCCAGCGCCAATAACAACAACATCGTACTGCTCAAGGTTATTCAAATTATTGTTCCTTTTGAGGCTTTACAACACTCAGTGGTGATAAAAAGTAAATAGCTAAAATCCCTACCATTACACTCAGCCCAAAGCTAAAAATAGCGGGTGTATCAGATGCACTCAGCATGCCAAATACCCACATTGATGACGCTGCAGATAAACTAATCGCCAGTACATTTTTGGGCTCTAACTTATTTATTTGATAAAAAACGAGGTAATCAATTGCTAAAGCAATAACAAGTAACGCACCGAGTAAATTAAATAACGACAAACTACCTTGAATCGCATTACATATCCAAAGCATGCCCAACACCACAACAGATAAAATGGTTACTTGCAGAAGCGCTATCCTAATCGTAAATCGCCAACTAAAAAGCAGCCAACTAATAAAACCCGCAAGCACTAGGCTTAATAGTAGATACTCTCGGTAGTCACTTAATAAAGCACTAATTTGTTTAGGTTTATTATAAAGGTAAATTCCATTGTTTTTTTCAACCTCATTAATTAGTTGATCAGCTGAAATACCCGAAATAGACACCCACGTTATCGATTGTTCTTTCTCAACAACCATTTGAGAAAGCAGTAATGGTTTAAATGTACTCGTGGCGAGTGTTTTATAAGTTAATAACGGTGCTTTTGTACTTGCTAACGCTTGCCCCGTAACGCGCTCTGCAATATCCAAAGTCCCTTCGTTTTTAGCCTGTTCAAACAAGACTTGGTTGTGCCTCTGTTTTTGTAAACTAGGCAACCAATGGCTAATGCTATTATGTTTAAAATTAGGGTTTAGTTGCGTTAAGCGGTTTAAAAATTGTTCTTGTTTTTGTAAAAGCGCTTCGTCGCTATCTGCAAACATAAAAACAATTTGGCTATCCCATTGCCCAAGTAATAACAAATGCTTTTTTTCGTTTAGCATTAGATGCTCGGGGCTCGCGTTTAATAGCTTTACATCATCATTAAAGCTAATGGGTTTTATTAAAAATAACGCACTTATAAGGGCTAATAACGTAATTAGTATTGGCTTTTTTAAACTATTGCAGTGTAAAAAAACCTGAATGAGCTTTTGACTCATCAATAAACTCGGAGGCGATAACGTGAGTGTAGATTGCCACAATGGCAAAACTAAAACTGTAAATAGCCAAGCACTCACCAAACCCGCAATAACAAACACACCGACTTGAGATAATAACGTTAGTGGCGCACCTAGTAAGCAGAGATAACCCAGCGTAGTAGTAATAAGAGATAGTAAAAGCGCAGATTGTGTCCCTCTGCTGTAGCCTTTTTCATGCTCTTTTTTGGCTAAGTCTGTCATACCATGAAATGCATAATCAATGGCAATACCAATCAAGGTAACTGCAAAAACAAGCGTTAATAAATGAATAGTATTAAACAGCAACACCATAGCGATAGCGCCGCCAATAAGTGCACTTAGTACGGTAAAGCTTGCCAATAAAATACTGTTTAAACGCCTAAATACCCAAAATACCATAACAATAAGGGCTAATAAGCTAATGCCACCAAACAGGCTCATCTCGTATTTAGCTTGTTTAGCATTTTCAGCCGTATGAAATAGCACACCAGAGTAAGTAATGCTTAAATCAGAGTAGGTTTTATTAAGGATATTGATCTGTTTAATTATTGTATCCGCTAAATCAATTGATTTATTAACCCCTAAATTTTCAGGCGCTAAATTTGCCAAAATAACACGGTATTCAACGCCTTTTAAACGTCGAGTTAAACGACCTTGTTCGAGCGTAAACAATTGGCTTTGTCTTAAGTTATCTTCTATAAATGCCGCTAAGCTCAAACTTGTATCTTTGCTTAAGGTAGCACTTACAAATGGGTTGCCTAACTGATTTAATTGCTCAAGGTAATAATGTTCAAACGTTGTTTTTTCGCTTAATATTTGCTTGTAAGTATCACTTAATAACGCATGTTTGAAAGGTGAGAATGTTTGCGCTAAATCGTTAACGGACGGAAAGTTAAATGTGCTTTTAATTGCATTAACGTCAAGCCATTTTTGGAAATTATCAAATGCTTTATTTTTATTATTTCCTGCAAATGAGAACATGATACGGTTAGCATTTTGCTGAAAAAAGACATCTTCCGCATGTGCAATTTGGGAATGCGACTTTGGCAATAAGCTAAACATATCGGCGCTAAACGTTGGTTTAGACAACCAAAAAGCAGCAGCAAAAAGTAAAATTAAACTGCTAAACCACCCAACAATAACGGTAATTCGTTTTGTCATTGCACTATTCCCTTAATTAACCACTGCATTATTTAAAAACATAATTTTATTTGGGATAAGTAAACTCAATTTTTGTTTTATTTCCTGAGTGCTCATTTAGTACAATACTGCTCACTTGCTTAGCAGCTTCACATAAAATAAAATCACTAAATAATTGCTGTAACATCGCTTCTTTTGGTGTTAACTGTGTGCAGCTACCTTGCATTTTAGCAATATCAAAACGAGTTTCCAGCGCACTCATATCTACGCTGAGTAAGTCACTCAGTAATCCTACAAATTGCTCGCTACCGGGTTGTGGTATTAACTCACCATTAGCATTTTGTGCAAGCACTTTGCCGTTTTCTATTATGAGCATGCTCTCAACAGGCATTTTCACTTGCCAAATGAGCTTTTCATCAATCAACGAAAAAACACCCGACGAAATAAAAGGTTTAGCAAATCCATTAAATTGCTTATATTGCTTAAACTCACCTTTAATTGGTGCTGCATTTACTACAGAGCAAAACAGTAAAAAGCTAATGGCTACACTCAATGTAAAACATTTTAATAAATTCATCTAAATCGCCTATAAAATCAAAATTTAATTCAAAACCGCTTTTAATTTATTAAATAAAATAGCGGGCGATTCAAATTGCATTTCTTTAGAGCTAACCTCAATTGCAACTTGTGTGGTTGAGGCTTTAGTAAGGCGCTTGTTAGTTAGCGAGTCAGTGATTACGTAATCAATCCGTAGTCTATTCTCGTATTCTTTTAAGTAAGCCGCTACTTTGATTTTTTGAGTAAATACCGCTGAGGCGACATACTTTATTTGCATATCAACTATAGGCCACGCGTAGCCCGATTCATGCATTTGTGGGTAATCATAATCAAATAAACGCAGTAACTCGCAGCGCGCTACTTCTAAGTAACGTGGGTAGTTACCATGCCATACAACATTCATTGGGTCACAGTCATGAAATGGAATTTCGATTTCTACCACATGCGTTAATAATGCACCTTTACTATTCATACAACGCCCAACGTTTAGTTTGAATATACCCTATTGTTTGCCTTAGCACGGCTTCCATTGGTCTATCTTCAGTGAGGTTTTCAAAGTAATCAGTTATATCGGTATACATGTTTTGCATATCTTGCGTTAAAGTTGAAAACTCAAGATCGCCTTGCTTAATACGTAATCTAACACCTTGAATACTGGCTAATAACGTACTTGCTAACACTTGTTCTGTTAGTTGTAAAATTCGTAAACAATCGCGAGACGCAATAGTCCCCATACTCACTTTATCTTGATTATGGCACTCTGTAGAGCGAGAAAAAACACTGGCCGGCATGGTTAGCTTTAATGCTTCAGCAGTGTAAGCACTACAGCCAATTTGAACAGCCTTAAAGCCATGATTAATATAACGGCGCTCTGGTGCACTATCAGACAAGTTTGAAGGTAGCCCATTGTTGTACTTAGTATCAACCAAAGACGCGATTTGTCTGTCGGCTAAATCAGCAAGATTTGCAACGGCTGTTTTCATGCTATCCATTGCCATTGCAATGTGGCCTCCGTAAAAATGCCCGCCGTGCAATACATGCTCACCTTGGCCGTCAATTATTGGGTTATCGTTTGCTGAGTTAAGCTCGTTTTCTATCATGTGCCTAAAAAACGGCAGACTATCTTGCAGCACACCAATAACATGGGGTGCACAACGGATTGAATACCTATCTTGAAGTCTGTCTGCATTACGAGGGTGATCGTGATGGTTTAAATCTTCTCTTATCCAACGAGCAATTTGTTGCTGCCCAGGATGTGGCTTAACTGAAAATAATATCTCATCAAAATGATGGCTATTTCCTTTAAGCGCTAAGCTTGATAATGCAGTAATACGGCTTGCCAGTTTAGCTAAGTAATTAGCCCTATCAAACGCTAAACACGCTAATGCAGTCATTACCGCTGTGCCATTCATAACCGCAAGACCTTCTTTTGGCCTTAGTGTTAGTGGCTCTAAGCCAACTTCTTTCATAACTTCAGCACTGTTACGTACTTGGTCTTTGTAAAACACGTCACGCTCGCCTACCATCGCACCTGCAACGTAAGATAACGGTGTTAAATCGCCACTGGCACCTACTGACCCTTCTTGTGGGATCACAGGCACTATATCGTTATTTAAGTAATCTTTAAGTAGGTGCAGCATTTCCCAGCTAATACCAGAGTAGCCCTGTGAAAGTGATGTTAAACGGGTCGCTAAAATTGCACGCCCTTGCACTTTATTAAATACATCCCCGAGTCCACAGCCATGAAAACGAGTTAAATGCAGAGGTAGTTCATCAACTAAATCAAGAGGTACAGCCACCGTTACAGAATCACCGTAACCAGTTGTAACGCCGTAAATTACGCCATCTTCTTTTAAAAGTGTGTCTAAAAAACGCAAAGCGCTATTAATTTTAACGCTAAAGGTTTCACAGCTATTTAATTGCACTTGTGTTTCATTAAAGGCAACTCGAACAATATCTTCAATTGATAATCGCTGATTGCCAAAAAGCTGTATATTTTGTTCAGTCACACTTGTTCTCCATTGATTGATCGCGCACTACCTGCTGATCACTTTTCCAAAAATCGTAAAAATTAAACCACTGATAAGGATATAAAGCTGCGTAATAACTCAAACGCTGTGCATAGTCAGTAATAATAAGTGTTAGCGCCTGCTGTCGCTCTCGTCGAGGCATTTTTAATGATTGGCTGTAATGTTCAAATATCACTTGATACTTTTTGCTTTTTTTATCTTTTAAACAAAACAAAAAGTAAACAGGGCAATCAAGCAGCGCGGCTAATATAAAAGGCCCCTGTGAAAATGGGGCATTTTTGCCTAAAAATGGTACCTGTACCGACCGAGAAGCCGTTGTTGTGCTTGTTCTGTCACCAACAATAACGATTATTTCTCCCTGCTCTACTTTTTCTTTTAGTAAAATAGCTAAGTCAGGCCCCATATCAGTCACTTGTATTAAATTAACCGACACATCTGAGTTAATCTTTTTAAGCATTTTATTAAATTCAACAGCGTGATGGGTAAACACCAGTACATTTATTTTTTTACTGCTGCGGTGCTGGCTAAGTGCCCTGCACACCTCTAAATTACCCAAGTGAGAACCTATAAAAATAGCCCCTTGATTTTGCTCATCTAGCTCAGCAAATAAATGCTCATTAGTGTATTTAATATCACGTTGGGTTATTCGCCCAAGCCAAGCATCAATTTTATCTAATGCGCTATCTGCAAAACTGCAAAAGTGCGTTAATTGCATTTTAAACGTAACAGGTTGTTTGCAGCCTTGGTAAACATTAACTTGCTCTAAAAACACTTTAGATGCTACACGCGCTACTTTTCCTGTTAAAAAAAGATAAAAAACGACAGGAAACAAAACAATCCACAGCCCTTTTCTACCCAGTAATTTATGAGCAAATAACAGTATTTGAATACCTAAAAAATTACCGCGTTCTTGCATTTTAGACCAGTGCTTAGCTGCCATAACGCCTCTTTAATTTATGCCAAATTAACACCGGAGAGCGAATCAACATTCCAAAAAATAAGCGAGTGTGCAACCACGAAATACGCACGTTATCGTGTAATGGTTGAAAATGAGAAAGCCCATTTTCGGGGTAAATTACTTGGCTAGGTAAAAATACAAAAGGCACGTTGCGCCAATATAAACGCACTAAAATTTCGGGGTCAAAATCCATACGTTTGCCAAGCGATACCTCATCAATTAGCTTTGTACTTTGCTCAAGCGGATACACTCTAAAGCCACACATCGAATCTACAATTGTAAAACTTAACGTCTCAATCCATACCCATACATGAGTTAAGTAACGTGCTAAATAACGGTGCTTAGGCACTGAATCGTCATATATTGGGCAGCAGCTAATCAGCGCTTTAGGCTGAGTGTTTGAAAGTGCTATTAGTTTTTTAATGTCAGATAAGTCATGTTGCCCATCTGCATCAACCTGTATCGCATGTGAAAATCCTAGCTTATGTGCATGCCTTAAACCTGTTTGTACTGCGCCGCCTTTGCCTTGGTTATCGTCGTGGGTAACTACACTCAACTGCGCGTATTTTGCATTGAGGTTACTAAACACATTTTTAGCTTCGGCGTTGCTTGCGTCATCAACCATAATAATAGGAAGATTAAATGGCGATAATTGGCTCAGTACATCATCAATAACCGTAATATGATTATAATTAGGGATAACAATACAAAAGTTATTCATTTATCGGGCTATCAAAAACAACACGGCCAGATGCATGCTGCCCTTTATTTGAATTATATGAAAAGGTGTATTTATTCTCTGCTTTTTGCTCAAGCAATAATTCGATTGTTATACCTGGGGTAATCACTACCTGGAACTTTAACACTTCAACATTTTTAACAGATTGCTGAACATTATAATATTTACAAATTGCAGCCACAGCCCAGTCTAATTGCACAACACCTGCGAGTATTGGGCCATCTGTAAAGTGTCCTTTGAAATAATCTAAATCATGAGGAACTAGTAAGCTTAATTTATACTTTTGCTTTGCTTTTTCACAAGACAGTAAATCAGGCTGTGTTTTAATCAACTTTTGCAAAAAGACTCTCCAATGCTTTTAAATTTAACTTTGCCTGTGAGTTGTATGGTAATTGATCTACAAAACGCCACTTTTTAGGGATACAAATTCGCTCAAAGCGCGCTAATGCATGCGCCTTTAATAAGTTATTTGTGGCTAACTTACCGTCACTATTAAAAAACACCTGCCCTTTAGGTGTAAGTACAACAATGGCGCCTACAATTAATCGCTCACCAGGCAAGGCGATTACTTTAGCTTCACTTACCCACTCACTAGTACACAAATGTTGTTCTAGCTCATCTAAACTTAATCGTTTTTCTTCTAACTTTATAATTCGATCGAATCGGCCTAGTAATCTAAATTGACCATTTTTAAGCACTTCGCCTCTATCATCTAAAGGGTAATTTTTATCGCGAACAAGCGGCGAGTTTAAAATTAAACGCTGATCGTCTAAAGCCCGTACTTTAATACCCGAGAATGGCTGCCAAAGGCTAACCTTTTCAAGTGAAGTAACTTGTCGATATGCAATACCACCAGTTTCGGTACTACCAAAAACTTGTGTGACTGGTTTATTTAATTGCGTAAACAACGATACAGCATCTTCGTTTAATAACGGACCACCTGATGAAAAAATCCATTGTAAATGAGACTTATCATCCACTAAAACATTATCAATACATAACCGCTTTAACTGTGCAGGGCTTGAAACAAAGACTACTTTTTTAAATAACTTGAGCTTTTTAGCTACATGTTCTGGGTAGTGCAGTAGTTCTGTATTAACAACCTTTCCTGCGCGCAATGGCCACAATAATCTAAACAATAAGCCGTATATGTGCTGATGCGAAACACTCGCTATAAAAATAGGATTATCAATCAGTGCATAGCTATTAATTAATGTACTTAATTCTTTATTTATTACCTGCCAGGTTTTTACAATTGGCTTGGCTTTACCCGACGAGCCCGACGTGTAAAAAACAATTGTGCCTTCTTGAGGCCATTTAATTGTTTCAATAGATACAAAGTGAGGTTGATTGACTAGGGTGCCAATATCTAAAAAATCAGCCTCTAAATCGGCTACTAATTCAGACTCACCAATAAAAAAAGGTGTTTGTTTAAGCAAGGAGTTTAACGTTGCAGGTTGCCCATTAGGCGGCAGAATCACTGTGTTTCCGTGTAGTGCCAAAGCAAATAAGTACACGGCAAATTTGTAAGTGTCTGTGGTGTATAAAACAACTGATGATTTAGCGTTTAACGTTGATAGTTTAGCTAAAACTTCGTTTATATCACTAACAAACTGACGCTCCGAAATATCATTATCAGTATGATTAAAGCACGTTCTTATCGCATTACTTTGAAAAGCATTAAACACCGGCGTTCCTTTTTACTTTTTGTCTGACTAGCCATTCTATGGCAAACAATGTGCCCATAGCTAAGTAAGCAATAAAACCATTATAAAAAGCCCAGGCTTCTAGGCTACTAAAAATACTGGTGTATAGGGCAATACCACCGTTAAATACAAAAAAAATACACCACACTAGCGTTACTTTTTTTGTATAAATTACACCGTTTTCATCAAGTGAGGGCTCAGTGATACGCGCAAAGGTTTCAATAATAGAAGGCCCTTTATACAAAGAATACGCAAACACAATTAACATAACTAAATTAATGATTACGGGGTACAAGCGCAGCCCTAAGTCGCTATCCATTACCTTGGAAATCACAATAGTAATGGCTGCTAAAAATGTAGCTGGCTTTAACCACGGCATTTTATCAAACAAGGCTCTGCTTAACCAAAGTCTAACCCCGAGTATAAATAGCAGTAATACTGTAATAAACTGACTATTAAAACGCGTAAGGCCTACGTACACAATAAGAGGGTAGCAAGCCAAACAAATCATAATTAACGTTGTTAAAACTGCTTTTAACATAGTATTAGTTAACTAACTTTTCTATTTCGGTAACTATGTCTTGCACTGTGCGCACGAGCTTAAAGGCATCTGGCTCAATTTTTTTACCTGTGATTTCTCTTAATTTCACAACTAAGTCAACTGCATCAATGCTGTCTAAGTCAAGATCTTGGTACAGGTTAGCCTCTAAGCTAATATCTTCTGGGTCTATTTCAAATTCGTTCTCTAAAATGCCGTGTAATACATCATAAATTTCAGCAGCGGTTTTCATCTTTCTTCCTACTTTTATATATTAAGAACGTGCTTGTTCAATAAATTTTGCTAAAGAATTAACTGAGGCAAAGTGCGCTTTAGTTTGCTCAGAGTTTGCATCTATTTTCACATCAAATTGTTTTTTTATCGCAAGGCCGAGCTCTAATGCATCTATGCTGTCTAGCCCTAGGCCATCTACAAATAAAGCGTCATCATCTTGAATGTCAGCAGTGGTCATGTCTTCAAGATCAAGGCTTGAGATAATCAGTTGTTTTATTTGTTCTTTTAATTCGCTCATATATTTTTTAGCTCTTGTGTAAAGTAATGTTGTAAATCTTTAGTCAATTGGCGTGATTGCATCGCTGGCATATCG
Source organism: Pseudoalteromonas sp. AS84 (assembly GCF_038900255.1). NCBI lineage: Bacteria > Pseudomonadati > Pseudomonadota > Gammaproteobacteria > Alteromonadales > Pseudoalteromonadaceae > Pseudoalteromonas > Pseudoalteromonas sp. AS84. Next base: position 218,361 of record NZ_JBBMQY010000001.1, read on the forward strand.
TGGTCGTAAGTTGCACAATTAAACTGCTGGCTTGCGAGCCTCATTGTAAAATGCGCCTGATATGGCGCGACCTTATACCAAGGTGTACCTTTGGTTAAAGTGTTTGGTTTCATTTTAATTAAAAAAGTAGTAATGGGCGCATGACATCTAATTGCAATATTTGCAGCGCCCCGCTTAAACTTTAATGTTTTGTGAGGCTCTGTCCGTGTACCTTCAGGAAATACAATTAAGTTATTACCCTTTTGCAAACTGCGCTCACACTCTCGTAATAGCTCCTGTGGATCGTCATTACTTATGTAGCCGGTGCTTTTAATAACGCCGCGCATAAAAGGATTTTTAAATAAATGCGCCTTTACTACGCAATCAGCATTTTTTACTACCGAAATTAAAACAACAACATCAATCAAAGAAGGATGGTTTGCCAATAGTAGCTGCCCTTTTAAGCCTTCAATTTTTGCTTTATCTTCAACATGAAATCGAATAACGCCCGTTAAATGCATTAAACCAACAAATAACTTAAAGCTGTAATGTACTGTTTTTCGAGCCTTGATTTTTTGCTTAACTGAGTCACTTTGAAATACGCGCTGAGCAGGAAAAATAATAAAGGCTAATACTAAACCACCCATTCCAAAAACTGAAAAGCAAAATGCAGTAGCAATAATCCGCCAAATCAACCCACATAACCTTTGTGCATTTTTAAGCATGGTATGTAAGCTGCCAATCGTGCTCAAGCGTGTTATGAACAAGTAATGTATTGCTGCGCTCATGCAAAGCTTTAGCGCATTGAATACTCATTGGTAAGTCGCTTTCGCCCACGCCCGAGTTAAATACTTTGTTTAAACTAAAATGCGGTTCGCCTTTTTGCGGCGCTCTTATTATTAAACCAATAGAGTGTGCTATTTGCTGTTCATCGGCATACTGAGCGTAAATATCGGGGAGAGTCTCATCCGTATGAACTATTAACATGTGTTGCTGATCGTTATCAGCAAGTCTTACAAAGCCATCTACTAGTGCATAAATAAAGCTTTCGGCTCCTGCAGCAATAGCATTTGTTGCACTTGTATTACCCTGTATTATCCCAAAAAGTCCCGATGCGGCATTATGCACACTTAACCCAAAACCAGTGGGCGACAGTGGCTGATCATTAACTACATCAACAAGTAAGTTGGACGTTTTGTGAAAATCGCCGTGGCGAGAAGAGAAAACACTCGGTAAATTAACGTAGTTACCTTGAGTACTTACTTGATGAGCACTAAAGAGTGCCATTTTGATAAAGGAAGTCATTCGGCGTCGCTGCATAGCAGGCACCCAACTAAGATTTAATACAGAGGAATCAAACCAATTACTCTCTTTTATTTGTCGCTGTTCGGGCTTTATCCATATAGCGAGTTCTTCAACAACAAATTTCACAGCTCTGCATATTTTATAAGATATAAGGGAGGGAATTTTACCGATTTTAGCAATAGAAGTAAATAATCATTAACAAAAAGCACTGAACTAACGAGTTGTTCAGTGCCTGCTCATATTACTATGAAAGTAGAGCTATATCATTCTGCTTTAAACACTTAGCTGTACCGCCAACAACATCGTTATTATTTAACTCATTAATTAACACTTCGCCTTGAGCTTGCTGCTCATCACTAAGTGGTAAGTACGGCAATCTAAATACTGGGTTTACTGCACCTGTCATCATCATCGCTGTATTAATAGCAATCGGGTTAGGCTCACAGAATAACCAGTTCATTAGTGGTTGTAATGAGGTATTTAACTCATCATTTTTAGTATCCATCAACTGACGGAACAAACCAGGAATAAGGTTAGATGTAACCGAAATAACACCGTGCGCTTTATGTGTGTGGCGCGCATCATGGCTTTCGTCATCGTTACCCGACCAACATGCAATACCTTGCTGCTCATAATGGGCTATGCGTTCATTGCCGCCACACTCTTTAACACCAATAAAATGCTCGTGCTGTGCCAGTGGCTCAATAATATCAGGTGTTAGGTCTTGACCTGTGCGCCCTGCTACGTTGTAAATAAAGGCAGGTCCAATATCTAACACACGCTTAAAGTGCTCTTTAACACCCGCAATTGACGTACGTCCGTAGTACGGGTTAATTTGCAGTGCTGCATCCATACCGCTGGCAAAGCCATACTTAGTTGCTTTAATAGCTTCACGGGTGTTGTTACTACCGGTATTACCAACAATAACCAGTTTGTCGCCATACTTGTTTGCACTGTGCGCTATAAGCATTAAATGCTCTTCCCAGTTCATTAACTGGCCTTCGCCTGTTGTGCCACCGACCACAATGCCATCAACGCCCGCTGTAATTTGTATTTCTACGAGTTCATCGTACTTTGCGAGATCTATTTCACCGTTTGCTAAGTATGGCGTTTTAATAGCTGTAATAAGGCTTGCTTGTTTAATTTTCTCTAGGGTGCGCATAAAAAATCATTATTTATAAAACTTGCGCTATTTGTAACATAATTGCGGGTACTTTTGGAGGTGTAAGCCTACATTTAATTATAAAATCTCTTGTATTATTAAGTTTGGTAATACAAAATGAATAACTGTATATATAAACAGTATTTTATTTTTAACGATACCAGAGGCTTTATGCGTTTATCTGACTACTTAGCAACTCATTTTTATAACACCGATGAACTGTGCCAAGCATTAAATATAGATGCAGATACACTTTTAGCTTGGCAAGAGCGAAGTGTTTTCCCAAAACCAAGTTACTGTATTAAAAGCCAACTTAGCTGCAGCTCATATTCAGGCTTGTATGAATGCGAAGAGTATGACGACTATTACCCGCGCGGCTGTGTTAATTGGGGGCTGGGTCTTTTAAAACAAAAAATAGAATCATCAAGCCACGCTTTTAATTATTTTGCACAGCAATATACTGCAAGCCTAACTAAGCTCGCTCAGCAAGGATTTGCGTTTAGCGAAGAGCTATTTGGCTGTGAAATAGACGAGCACTTACAGCAAATTTGGCAACAGTTTTTATGCAGTAAGTACGGTGTACTTACTCAGAATGGTTTAATAGACGAAATAGTCTCGGTAGATATTGGCAGACTATTAGTTGACGACATTACAGAACTGCGCAGTAAAGCGAGTTTAAACCAAGAAGAAAGAGCACAACTACACCCCGCCATGAAGCTTTTAAACAAAGCGTTAGGGCATGGCGCCGATCATGAAAAACAACACACTTTGCGCACCCGTTACATAGATGCGCTTATTTTAAAATATGATTTATCTATTAAGTAACGCTAAATTTACTTTGATAAAAACGTAGTGCTAACAGACCCTAAGTCTTCGTAACTAACCGTGGTTAACTGATCTGTATTAAGCTCAACAACACCACAATAAGAGCCTGTTATAAACACTTGCCCAGTTTTTAAATTAATTCCCTTTGCTGATAAGTAATTAACCGCCCAATAAAGTGGAAGCTGCGCAAGTTCTGCAGGATGCACACCCGCCAGGTTTAGCTCCAGCTCAGTTTGCTTAACGTTAATATTTACAGTAGTTGCGTTATACGCTTTGGCCTTATCTATTTGTGGGCCTAAATACACACCTTGGTTAGATAGACCATCGGCCAGCTTTTCAATGTGAGTACTTGGAGTGACTTCATCAAACCTTTTTTGAATAAGCTCAAGTGCTAAATGGGCGCTAGCAAATGCAGTATCTACATCTTCATTTGTATAAGTATTATTACTTGGTAAATCGCTTTGTAAAATAAATGCAATTTCTGGTTCTATCAGCGCTTTGTTATTTGTTGTATACAGTGGGCAATTTTCAGCTTGTTTTATAGGTGCATGTAAAAGAGGCGCTAATATAATTGAGCCATCATCTAAAGGCAGCATACACTTCCAGCCATATACAGTTTGATCATTTAAATAAATCATCAGTTTTTGGACTTCTATCGCATCATCAGTCGAGTCTAGTACTAACTCTTTAGGAAAGTTTGAACGCGCTGGGTTTTCTTCTCTTTGTGCTAATAAGTGAGTAGCAATTAGTTTTAGCTGTATTGAGTTGTTCACATAAATCTCTTTAAAATACGTTACTGGTTAAGCAGTAAATAGGAAGGATTACATTATTAATGTATTAGCTTAAGCATTAGAACATCATGTTAAATGCCTATAATTAAAATTATATTTAAAACAAAGCGTGGTAATTATTTAAGTATCAATAGATTTGAGCGATCGTAAAAACAGCCCTAAGCCGCCAAACGCTAAAATTATAATAACAATCAAATCAAACGACGTCATAGTTCGCATACTAAATCGAACACTCGATATAACGCCAAATATGAGTGCGGTTAACGAGCCAAGAGATAGCACCCAGCCTAAAATATTTTTAGAATTATAAAAAATCAGACCCACACCAAAAATAAATGGGATCATAACCATGCCGCCTGTAACGCCAAAGCCACCTAAAGCATTAACACTATAAATGCTTGAACTTAGTCCAAAATTAGAGGTTACCGAAATTGCGTTTAGCAGCATATAAAAGCCACCGCACATCATAATTAAACCAATAAAAAAATGCCCAATACCACCAGAGCTTCCACCAGCGCCTTTCATTATTAATTATTCCTTTTATATTTTTAGCTTAATTGTTTTAAATGGTAATTGCTCGACTATTAACATTGACCGCAGCCTACATAATCAATCTGTGCACCCGCGAAAACACTTATCGCGTAATTACATGCCAAATAACATAAAACCAAGATAAAAAACCGTGCAAAATAGCCCATAACACAGACTCATTAGCACTCCATGAAATAGCAATTGCTAGGGCCGTACCGAAGGATACTCCATATTTTACTATCTCATTTCTTGAGTTTCTCATTAATTACATTCCTAATTTTTAACTTATACCAATCTGCTTATATGTGGGGTCTATTTAACGTTAAGAAAATTACGCTAGAACTAGGCAAAAATTTTTATATCTAGTTGTTCTAAATAAAAAATTTTTAACGACATTATAGTGCAATTTAATTCGTTAAATTGATCAAAGATTTATGCAGGTTGGTATTATTAGCTACTTGATTTGCTCACTAAAACTGACATCTCTTTACCATCAATGTTGATACTTGCTTCTTTGCCTAGTTCAACAACTAAAGAGGGAGCCATGTGCTTTCCACCTAGCTTCAGATCAGTTGCTAAACTAACAGTAGAATCATCAATTGGCGTTACTATAAGAGCAAAACTATACGAATTATTAACTGAAACTGATGCCTCTTCATTTGAGTTTACAACTAAAGTAGGTGAGCCAATTAGGTTTTTATTATCATAAAATTTGGCGTTCACTACAAAACTATCATTTGCTTGTGCAAATGAAACAAAGCCTAACAACACTATAATTGCGATTAATTTTTTCATTATTATTTCCATATAAATTGATACAGCTTAAAGCTATTAAGGCTTTATTGGCTGTGATTTTTCAGCTAGCAATTCACCAGCTAATGATTAAAAAACTTAAGTTTTAGCTCTGATGACATAACCTACGCCCAGTGAACTAATATAGAACAACACTCCAAATACACTAATATCAATGAGTAGCTTTATAACGTCAAAAGTATCTGTAAACACAAGATACTCAAAAGCAAATAAGTGAAATATAACTTTTGATCCGAAATACGCAGTTAATAAAGGAATTACAAAAATAAGAATAGATTGATTAGATTTATTAATTTCCATACCCATGTCTCTATTATTGGTTTAATTAACTCAGCTCTAAAAATATAACACACAAAAAATATATAAATAGTTAGCTATTTTAAGCCTCTTATTCAGTACCACTCAAACTATTTACGGCTGACTAAAATGCCACATTATATTTCTATAATTTACACCAGAGAATTTTAATGTAAACAACAAATTAAATAGGCTATTTATTAGAGTGGGTTGTGATATCAAAACGACTTTTAATAATGTTAAAGATCTCTTTAGATTTCGACGCACTACACGTTAACAAGAAAGAGCCTTATTAGGTTTCATTAATATATTGGGGAAGTTTAGCATTTAGGTAAGTTGGAGTGTAAGAATAAAAGGTGATGTAAGTTAACAGCACCTGTTTGGGTATTTACTTTACAATATGTAATTTAGCTAAGTATTTTAATACATACAATAATAGGCACTATAAAAAGAATTTAACCTATTGATTTATATACATCAATACTACTATTGGTCAAAAGCCCAGTAACTTGCGTACCAAACGCTTTAAAGTGTGGCTCGTTTTTATGCGCTTCAAAGTGCTCATCAGACGCCCATTGTTCGCTAACTACATAGTCTGTATGTTCATCATCACTTTTTACCGATAATTCATAACGTAAGCACCCTACTTCTTGGCGCGATGACTTTTGTAAGTTTTCAAGTGCTGTAAGCATGACATCTGCATCAATATTCTTGCACGAAAGTGCAGCTATAACCGTTAACATGTGTATTCCTTTTTAAAAGTTAAGGTGTAGATAATCTACACCTTAGAATATTTAGTTTAACTTTGCGTTTGAGGTAAGTTTACTGATCCCAATGCGGCGCAAATTCTGGTGTTGCTTGGCGGTCGCCGCAATCAAGACCATCAATACGGGCTATGTCTTCATCATCTAATTTAACGTGATCGTTAAAGTTATCTTCTAAGTTTTTACGCTTAGTTGATGATGGAATTGTCGTCATGCCATTAGCGTTTACCCACGCTAGAACAACTTGTGCTGGACTTGCATCGTGCTTTTTAGCAATGTCGATAATGGTTTGATCTTTAAGTACTTTACCTACTACAAATGGCATATACGCCGTTACGTGTATATCGTGCTGAGCACAGAATGCACGCAATTTAGTATTAGTTAAGTACGGGTGAACCTCAACCTGATTGGTAAATATTTCACGCGAATCGAGCGTTTGCTGAGCCAAATTTAAATTTGCAATGGTGAAGTTTGATACACCAATGTGTTTAGTTAAACCAAGCTGCTTAGCTTTTAGTAATTCAGTAAGGTATTCACTCATTGGCTCCTCGTTAGCAGGCGATGGCCAATGAATTAGCAGTAAGTCGACCGAATCAACTTGTAGCTTTTCAAGTGACTTTTTAACGCTTGGGATAAAGTCACTTTTATTTAATTTGTTATTCCACACTTTGGTAGTTAAGAATATTTCACTGCGCGGAATATTACTATCTTTTATGGCTTGGCCTACTTGCTCTTCGTTGCCATAAATTTGTGCGGTATCAATATGGCGAAACCCAACTTCGAGCGCCATTTTTACTGAGTTATAGGCAGTGTCGCCCTCTAAACGGAATGTTCCCATACCTAAATCTGGCATTTCAATTACACGTTGTGTCATGGCTCTATCCTTATAAAATAATCGGTTAAAAACAAGCTCTTCTAAAGCTTTACGAAATACACCTTTTACTTCTTATTGCAATTGTCACTTAAAAATTAATGACCTCATAACAGGTATGAGGTCATTAATTTTAGTTTCAACCTTAACAGAAGATAGTTTACGCTTGCTGAATTTCACGTTTATCAAGCATACCGCTGTAGCGTGTAATACCGAGTGCTAAAACAGAAATAACGGCGCCTATCCATGCGGTATCTTGTAGGGTCATGTTCTCTACTACGCTACCACCAATAATGGAGCCAAGTGCAATACCAATATTAAATGCGGCTATGTTTAAGCCTGATGCCACATCTACCGCATTGGGCGTGTGCTTTTGTGCTTGTTTGACTATATAAAGTTGCAAGCCTGGTACATTACCAAAAGCAAATGCGCCCCAGACTAAAATAGTAAGTACAGCGGCAATTTTTGATTCCATCGTAAAGGTAAATATCAGTAAAATAACACTCAAAGCGCTGAATATAATACTCAGTGCGCTAATTGGGCCGCGTTTGTCGGCCAACTTTCCACCCCAAATATTACCTATTGCTACCGATACACCGTAAACAAGCATTATCAAGGCAATAGCCGAAGGCGCAAAACCTGTTTGTTGCTCTAAAATAGGTGCTAAATAAGTAAACGCTGTAAACGTGCCGCCATAGCCCAATATCGTCATTAAATATACGAGTAATAAACGCGGTTTTACGATTACTTGTAGTTGCTCTTTAAACGTCGCAGGTATTGATTGTTTTAAGTTTTTTGGCACTAAAATAGAGCTGCCGATTAATGCAATTAAACCTAATACCGACACAACTAAAAACGTTGCACGCCAACCAAAGTGTTGGCCAATCCATGTACCTAATGGCACACCAGTTACTAGTGCTACAGTAAGCCCGGTAAACATAATGGCAATTGCACTGGCTTCTTTGTCTTTGCTTACTAAGCTTGTGGCAATCATCGATCCGATTGAGAAAAACACACCATGGGCAAGCCCCGTTAAAATGCGCGCAAGTATTAATGTTTCGTAGCTTGGCGCTTGCCAAGCAAGTAAGTTACCCAAAACAAACAAGCCCATTAAGCTTATTAATACCACTTTACGATTCCAACGACCCGTTAAAGCTGTTAGCACCGGTGCACCAATAGCAACGCCAACCGCATATAAACTTACAAGCAAACCCGCTGAAGGTAGGCTTACGCCTAAGTCGTTTGCAATGGTGGGTACTAATCCCACTATTACAAACTCAGTTGTTCCTATTGCAAATGCGCTTAAGGTAAGCGCCCACAAAGCCAATGGCATAGTTATATCCTCATTAATATTTGAAGAATGTAGTTTGGCTAAAATATCGTTTGCAAAAAATAGCATTAGTGACAAAATACTTTTGTTAATAATGCAAAGATGGTGTTGGTATACTTATGGCTGTTCATTCAAAAACTGAAGATTTAGAAACGTTTATAACGGTAGTAGATTGCGGAAGCTTTTCGGGAGCGGCTAATTTGCTCGATCAACAGGTGGCTAAAGTGTCGCGAGCGGTATCACGCCTAGAAAATACATTGCAATGCACTTTGCTAAACAGAACAACACGCCGATTAGAGCTTACCGAAGAAGGCCATACTTTTATAAAATATGCGCGCGAAGGGTTAAATACGCTTTATACCGGTGAAGAAGCCATAAAGCTTTTAAAACAAGCGCCAAGTGGCAAGCTGAGAATAGATGCGGCAAGCCCTTTTGTATTGCACCAACTTACGCCTTTAATTGGTGAATTTGCTAAGCAATACCCACACATAACGCTTGATATAACCTCGCACGACAGCATTATTGATTTACTTGAACATAAAACCGATTTAGCCATACGCATTGGTGATTTAAAAGACTCAAACTTACATGCTCGTAGACTTGGCAGCAGCCAGTTGCGTATTGTAGCCAGCCCAGAATATATAAATAATAACAAAGCAATTGCGCAAATTGATGACTTACAAAATCATAAGTTAATTGGTTTTAGTGGCTCCCCTAAATTAAACACCTGGCCGCTAGTAAAACCCGCTTTATTTACGTTTTCGCTTAGCGCAAGCAGCGGTGAAACAGTGCGCCAGCTGTGCATTGCAAACCAAGGCATTGCGCTACTTTCTCACTTTATGATTGGCAATGACCTAAAAACAGGTAAATTAGTTGAAGTGTTACCCACTGCAATTAGCTCACCTAATAACCGAGAAATTATACAAGCCGTGTATTATAAAAACAGTGCGATATCGTCTCGCATTACGGCGTTTTTAGATTTTATAAAGCCTAGGCTTAGTTTATAAATTCTGGGTATTAATATGCTTATTAAATATTTCAAATGATTTTTTGACGCTTTTTAATAATAAAAAAGTATAAATAACAAAAGCAGTAATTAAAGGTATTAATTAAAATGGATTCTTTAACGCAGGTAGCATTAGGCAGTGCTGTAGGTTATGCGGTATTAGGCAATAAAGTAGGTCGAAAAGCTGTTTTATGGGGTGCCATTTTAGGCACTCTCCCTGATTTAGATGTATTTTTGCCTTATGGCGGCTCTGTAGAAGCATTTACTTACCACCGTGGCTTTAGCCATTCGTTATTAATACATTTATTAATTAGCCCGCTCATTGTATGGCTAATATTAAAAGTACACGCGGGAATGCAAACTTATAAAGTGCGCTGGTTTTGGCTAGTATTTTTAAGCTTATCTACACATGCCCTATTAGACAGCCTAACTGTATACGGTACACAACTACTCTGGCCTTTTACTGAGTACCCCTTTGCGGTTTCTAGTGTGTTTATTATTGACCCCGCTTACACGCTTCCTTTATTAATTGGCGTAATATGTACACTAATACCCAAAATAAAAGCAACAACGGCTTATCGTATAAATGCAGCCGCCTTAGTTTTAAGTAGCCTGTATTTATTCTGCGCTTTAATTTTAAAAGTAAATATTGATGACAAAGTAAATACTGCACTCAACAACAGGCAAATATCAGTAAATGCCTATGTTAGTACGCCCGCGCCGCTAACCACTTTGCTATGGCGTATTGTTGTAATGTCTGACGGACAATACTACGAAGGTTATGCATCAGTATTTGACGCGCCCAGCGATGTTACATTAACGGCTTATCAAACAACGCCTTCACTGTTAAATAATATTAGCGATGAATGGGCTATAAAACGCTTGCAGTGGTTTACTAAAGGGTTTTATTCGGTGCGCCAACAGCAAAGCAATATTGTTCTTTCTGATTTACGTATGGGTATGGAGTGCAACTATGTGTTTAATTTTGTAGTGGGTCAAAAAAATGATTCAGAAGTGAGCATTGGTAACTTTGAAAAAATAAGTCAAAGACCAAACTTAAACAATCTTCATAAAATATGGAACAGAATTTGGCAACCAAATGTGTCTTTAGCATTACCTGCTGCAAAAAATGGCTGCAATAGTAAATAACGGCATATTATAAGATTCGTACCAGCATGAGGAAGTTAAATGAAGTTCAAGCAGCAATTAAACTAAATAGCTTACTAAAGTGATTGCTGCTTTTTTTGCTGATACATTGCAACATCAGCATCTTGAATCATATCCTCAACCGATTTACCTGTATCGTATTTAAAGTGTGTTACTCCTACACTGTAATCAATTTTGTATGGCTTATTTAAGGTATTATTAGCATGCTCTATTGCATCCGCAAACCTTTGTAAAACAAACTCTGCTTTTGTTTCGTCTGAGTCGCTTAACATCGCTACAAATTCATCTCCGCCAAGTCGACCTATTACTTCACAATCACGAAATGAACTAAGCATGATTTGTGCAAATTTATTTAATACAAAATCACCTTCGTGGTGTCCATAAATATCATTAATTTGTTTAAACTTATTGAGATCAAACAATATAAACGACATTGATACTTTGTTTCGCCTACATACATTTAGCGTATGTTCGGCAAGGTTTAAAAAGCCACGTCGATTAGAGATTCTTGTTAACTCATCAATTGTGGCTAGTTGAATTGATTGAATTTCTCGCTCGACTAACGTGCCTAAATCTCTTAGCAATTGTTTTTCTTCATCATTTAGTTGTCTAGGTTTACTATCAGCAAGGCACAAAGTGCCTATAATGACTCCTTCCCTTAATTTTAAAGGAAAACCTGCATAAAAGCGTACTTTAGGATCGCCTGTAACAAAGGGGTTATCAAAAAACCTTTCGTCTTGAGCTGTATCTGGGATTATTAATAACTCGTCTTGATTTATGGTGTGGCCACAAAATGAGGTTTCGCGAGGAAGTTCAGGCGCATCAAGCCCCTGCCTTGATTTAAACCACTGGCGGTCTTCGTCAATCAAAGTAACCAATGAAATAGAAACATTAAACATACGCTTGGCAATACGAGTAACACGATCAAATCGCTCTTCATGCGACGTATCTAGAATTTTTAATGCTCTAAGCGCGTGTAATCGCTCAGCTTCGTTATTTGGAATCTCAGGTTTAATCATTAAAGCTCTATTAATTTTAAATGTTTTATAAATTACGAAACTGGAGCGAATATTTTCGACTATATAATCCAATAAACTTATCTAAACTATAAACAGTCTGTCTATTCAAATTAGAACATTACCTAAAAATAGCAATAAATATTTATAAATATCAGTAAGTCGTGCCTAAATAAAGATAAGATTCAATCCGCAAAAAATTATGATTTAAACAGGTGGGATTAGTAGTTGATACAACATAGCTACTCTTTAATGAAAAAGTAGTAGTGGCTATTTAGTTTTATTTAAATAACCACTGGATTTGGCATACATACAAAAATAAACACTTTAATTTTGGTGCTCATATTGTCCACGGTAAACTTCAAATACTTTTAAAACAGTATGTTGCTCTTTAGTTAGGTTATCAAACCAATCATCAAACAGCTCATCATCTTCTTGCTCGCTTAGTGCCATATACCTTGCTAGTAACTCTACAATATCATTGTGGTTGCAGGTTAAAGGATTTACTTGTTGCGCCAAGGTACTGTGGTCGCGCTCTCTTAGGGTTTCCATCACCCCTTGATCAATTTGTTCTTGTTGTTGTGTTGCGTCACTCATACATAACCTCTGTAATAACTTTATAACCGTATTTGTTAACGTTTTAACTCTTAAATATAGTTATAACAGCCTAAACGCCAATAGCCAGCATTTTTGATTCAAGTGCTTATTTTTTGATTTGTTTGCGCAAATAGCCAGCAATTACGGCCTTTTTGAGGAACATTTAAATAATTTGCATTGGGAAAATAAATACGTTAAATTCTAATGATACATTATCACATATCATTTATTGAGGCGTATTATGAAACCAAATATTCATCCTGATTACCACGTGGTTGCTTTTCACGATACCGCTGCCGATTCTTACTTTATTATTGGCTCAACCATAAAAACGAGCCGCACAATAGAAATAGATGGTAATACATATCCATACGTACCTATTGATGTATCAAGTGACTCGCACCCATTTTATACAGGCAAGCAAAAAACAACCGCTACAGATGGCCGCGTTGCGCAGTTTAATCGTCGTTTTAAAAGTTTATCGACTGTTAAAAAGGAAAAGGTATGAAAGTATTAAGATCTCTTAAAAGTGCTAAGCAACGTCCGGGGTGTCAAATTGTAAAACGCAAAGGTCGCGTATTTGTAATTTGTAAAAACAACCCACGCTTTAAAGCAGTACAAGGAATGAAAAAGAAATAAGTTAAACGGGGATGCTCAACATATAATTAGGTAGCTTGCTTAAGCTACCTAATTTAGGGGGACTATTTTACCACTACTGAAAACTCTGGCACTGCCTGAATTACTTTTTTTACCGTACAGGTATTAACGGCTGCAATAAGCGCCTTTTTATATTTATCAGGGAAGCCTTCTGGTAAGTTAATCTCAATTGAAAATAGCTTTTTACCGTTGTCATCTACATTTTCGTTATTTTGAGTAAGCGTCATACCTTGCGTTGAAATATCACGCTGCTCGCAAAACTTACGCGCATAAAAACCTGCACATAAAACCATACTTACTAAAAAATAATCAAACGGTTCTGGATGCTCAGCAGTGCCACCAGCGTTTACACTTTGATCGCTTATTACTTCTAGGTCGCCAAATTTAGCGCTTTGCTTTTGGCCTTCTAACATTGAAACTGAAATTTCCATTGTGTTTCCTTATATTTATTGCTGCAGATACCTTTAACGAAATTAGCTTAAAAGTAGCTACTAAAGATACATATAGTTTAGGTTTATGAACCGAACAGTAATTCAAAGAACCCTGGAGGCTCGTGTAACTCATGATATTTTTTACGTAAATTATCTATATTTTTCAGTGGTTCTTTTGCCGCACTTAGCCCCAGCTCGTTTGCTGCTTTTTTTGCAAGTTCAGCTTGAGCAATCACTTTATCAAGGCCCTGCAATGACTGTTCTGGTTTCTTGTAAAACTTACCTGTTTTACTCACTTTAACCAGCTTTATAAATTCATCAATCGCAGTATTAAATTCACTAAGTTGAGTTGCCTGCACCGCTTGTTTATATGCAAGGCCCGTGTTTTTCATATTTACTTCAAGATCGACTTCTTGCTGCGCAAAAGACATTGAACTAAACACAAAAGTAAAAATAATAACTAAATACTTCATGGTCAAACCTATTAATTAAAAACAATTAAATTGTATCAAGTTTACGTAGCAAAGTAACTTTACGAGCTGTTATGAGTACTTTGAACTGTAAAGGGGGTTTACAAATTAATCATTTTAAAGCCGCAATAGTGAAAAATATTCAAATTACGATTTTTTTGAATAAAAAACACCTAATAAAAATCGCTTTAAAAGAGCATTAACACACATAAACTTTACAAATAAGTACATATTACACTCGCTGGCAACTTCATATAAATAAAAATTTATATGTGAATAATTATAAACTGCAAAAAATTGACTTAAAAAACAACTGAAAATTTAACAAAGAAAATCCAATGTTAATAACTAAGATGCATAAGAAAAACCAAATGTAAAAACACCTAGATTAATATTTAAAAGAACCTCCTCAGTTAATACCAAAAAACACAACAAAAGTTCTTCAGGTTATTTCAAGTTGCTTATTTTACAGTAAGTTAGTTCCTTTTAATAAAATAATCAGCATGCAATAATCGCCGCCCTCATAAAAAAAGTTATAGGGATTTACCCAAATACACACTGTATTTGGTTAAAAACTACATTGTATTTAATTACTATAAAATGTTCTCTGGGAATCAAATGAAACGTCATAACTTACTTTCTACTAGCATTAAATGTGCATTAATTACTGCTGCTGCAACAGCAAGTAATTCTGTGCTTGCACAAGATGAGCAAGCAACAAAAATTGAACGCGTTGAAGTAACGGGTTCACGTATTTTACGTGAAGGTGCTATTGCACCTGCACCAGTAACCGTTATAAGCGGCGAGCAGCTAATGAACACTGGCGCAGTAAACATTGGTGAAGCGCTAAATAACCTACCTGCACTTGGCAATACATATTCTATGGCTAACTCAGGCCGTTTTATTGGTACTGCGGGTTTAAATATTCTTGATTTACGTAACATGGGTACAGATCGTACTTTGGTACTTGTAAATGGAAAGCGTCATGTATCAAGCTCTGCAGGTTCTCAATCAGTAGATACCAACACTATTCCAAGTGTATGGGTAGAACGTGTAGAGATCATCACTGGTGGTGCATCTGCTGTATACGGTGCTGATGCGGTGACAGGTGTTGTTAACTTTATATTAAAAGACAACATTGAAGGCATGGACTTTAGCGTTACACGTGGTTTTGCCGATTTAAGCAGCTACAACAACGAAAAAGCGACGTTCTCATACGGCTCTAACTTTGATAACGATCGTGGTAATGCAGCTTTTGCTATTGAGTACTCAGGCCAGGATTCATTAAACGCGCTTGATCACCCTTGGACTAGCACTTCGTTTGCGAGTTTACGCAGAGAAGTTTTACCTGGTGAAGATACAAATAGCTTAGACTTTCCTGATAAAATTTTAACGCCAAATGCAGGTTATTACGCTATTAATAACGCGGGCGTTTACGCACTAGAAGATTCAACTAAGTTTATCAATAGCTTTAACCCTGACAGCAGCGCCCGTGATTTATACATAGGTAATAATGTAGATTTGTATTCATGTGCAGAATGTGACTTTTTCAACTTAGGTCAATTTGAAGAAATTCAACCTGAGTTTGAGCGTTACAACGTAAACTTTAAAGTTAACTACGATGTTACCGACGACTTAAACGTTTACTTTGATGCTAAATATGTAAACAGCCAAGGTGAAAGCATAGGCCAACCTGCATTTTTCTTCTTTGACGATGAAAACAGCATTAAAATCGACAACCCTTACCTAGACCCAGCCATTAAAGCGCGTATGGAAGAGCAAGGTGTTGATTCGATCATGGTTAACCGCATGATGACCGATCTAGGCCGCCGCATTGAAAACAATACCCGTGAAACAACGCGTTTTGTTACCGGCTTAAAAGGCAATGTATTTGAAGATTGGGAATTAGATACCTCAATAGTATACGGCCAAACTGATCTAGAGCGCGAGAATGGCGCTAACATGATTTTAGCTAATTACTTTAATGCGCTTGATGCAATTGAAGATACAAATGGTAACGTAGTATGTCGTAGTGCTGCAGCCCAAGCTGACGGCTGTGTTCCTGTAAACATTATGGGATTTGGTACCCCATCTCAACAAGCCATTGATTACATTAATACGGTATCTGTTGGCACTTCGACTATTAAGCAAACAGTTATTTCTGGCTCACTTGCAAACGGCGCTATTTTTGAATTACCAGCGGGCTATGTTGGTGTTGCATTTGGTGCTGAGTACCGCAAAGAAGAAAGCGAAACAAAAGAGCCAGATAACGCTGAAGGTACTTTCTTTAACGCGCTGGGCGAAGATAAAGGTTCGTTCAACGTACGCGAAGTATTTTTTGAAGCGACAATGCCAATTTTAACTGATTTACCGCTTATTCAAGATTTAGTGTTTGATACTGCAGTACGTCATGCTGATTACAGTACTATTGGCGAAGCAACTAGCTGGAAACTTGGCCTTGATTGGACTGTAAATGATGAGCTACGTGTACGTGTAACTCAATCTGCAGCACTTCGTGCACCTAACATTAGTGAAGTATTTGGTGCCCCGAGTCAAACTTTCTACAATGTAGACGACCCGTGTCGCGCCGACAACCTAGGTGATTTATCAAACGGAGCAACCCGCACTGCAAACTGTGCCGCGTTAGGCGTAGCGAGTGATTTCAACTCAGGTTACGATGCAGCGTCATTAGATGGTTTAACAAGCGGTAACCGTGATGTAAAAGGTGAAGAGTCAACAAGTACAACTGTAGGTATTGTTTACCAACCAGAGTTTTTAGAAAATGCGCTACTTACTATTGATTACTGGGAAATTGAACTTGAAGATGCAATTGACACAATTAACGCGCAAGACATTCTTGATCGCTGTGTGGATAGCGCAACAGGTATAAACAATCAGTACTGTAACTTAATTACACGTAATACTAATGGTGAAATTACTCTAATTCAAAACTCAGTACTAAACGTTGCCGGTCAAAAGGCATCAGGGGTAGATTTTGAACTAGGTTACGACTTTGACGCGCTTGAAGGTAGCTTTAAAACACGCTTAATTGGTACTTACTTAATTGAACGTAAAGATTATCCGTTCCAAGATGACCCTAGTAACTACATTGAATACGCAGGCACGGCAGGTGAAGCTAAATGGCAAACTAACCTATCTGTAAGCTATGTTATGGATAACTTTTTCTCAACAGTTGAAACACGCTTTTTGAGTGAAGTAGAGCTATACACAAATTTTGAACTTGATAGCAACCCTAACCCAAGTAATCAAATGTCTTACGGTAAATACTTTATTACCGATATGACAGTCGGTTATAACTTTAATAGCGGTTTAGGCGTTAAAGTAGGAGTTGATAACGTATTTAACCGTAAGCTTCCGTACGGTACTCGAGGCACAGGTGAAAACAGCGCAAGTTATGACAACATTGGCCGTTTTGGCTACATTAACTTAAGCTACAGCTTGTAATTAGTAACAACGTTATTGATTAAATTAAAGGCTCGCAGTGCGAGCCTTTTTATATCAATCCGCTTAATTAAGTGATCAATTTTGAGGATTGCTATTATTGCATCTTATTTAATATTACTCAGCCACACGCTTTGATACGGCTCAAGCTCTATTGTTAATTGGCTTTCTTCAATCGTTTTATCGGCAACTAAATCAAACCACTTTTGGGTGTTAATTAAGTTTAAGTCGGCCAATGTGAGCGTTTGTGGTTTATCGCTAATGTTATAAACACAAAATATGCTTTGGCGACGGTCTATACTTTGTCTCCAAAAACCAAACAACCCACCCGCTAAATGCAAAGTAAATTGCGTTGCGTTAGGATGAAAAGCCCCCTGCTTTTTACGTACTGCCAATAAGCCTTTTATGCCATTAAACACTTTATGATGATGACTATACTTTTCACCAATTGCCGCCAGTAACTTTGACTCTTGCCAACGATGGCGATTTATAGCGCGATTATGCTGTGAATTTTCAAATCGCTCATAGTCGTTAGTTGTACCTAACAAACTGTGAATATAAAGCCCTGGGATACCTTCAAGCGCAAACATAATTGCGTGAGCACACATAAACCGTTCAAGGCCAAACTTGTCGGGGCCATTGTGCGTACCTTGCATTGCATCAAATAACGCAATATTTAGCTCGTATGGTGTATGTGTACCATCGTTACTGGTACGCATAGATACACGACCACCAAACTGCATGGTTGTACTTACTAATGACGCCACTTCGCTAGGTTGTAATAAACCTTCAATTGGCCTGAGCCCTATTCCATCGTGCGAGGCTATAAAGTTAAAGTATGCCGTACCATTTTGCGCAGGCGGCATACTCATCATCCAATGTTTAAGCGCTGCACTATCACCACTTAATAATGTATGTAGCAATAACGGTGGCAGTGCAAAGTTATAAATACTGTGCGCTTCATTGGCGTTACCAAAGTACGATAGGTTTTCTTGGTTTGGAATATTAGTTTCGGTAATAATAACTACGCTAGGCTCTGCGTGCTCAATAAGTGTTCGCATTAGCCTTACGGCTTCATGTGTTTGCGGTAAGTTAATGCAGCTTGTATTAAGCTGTTTCCACAAAAATGCAACCGCATCGAGTCTAAACAGACGTACGCCATTGTCTAAATAATGACGAATTATTCCCACAAACTCTTTAAGCACATCGGGATTACCAAAATCAAAATCGACCTGATCGTGACTAAACGTACACCACACGTGCTTTTCGCCGCTTGGCGTTGTTACAGTATTTAATAACGATGAGGTTCTCGGGCGCACAACTTGGCTTAAATCATCCGTTAAGCTCGCCGTTTTAAAGTAGTCTTTACCCGGGTGTAAATCGTTTAAAAAGTTCTCAAACCATACGCTTCTGCTTGAGCAATGGTTAATAACTAAATCTGCCATTAGCTTTACGTCTTTAGCGATGTTTTGAATATCACCCCAATCACCTAACGACTCATTCACTTGCACGTAGTTCATTACCGCAAAGCCTTCGTCTGAGCTGTACGGGTAAAATGGCAATATATGCAGGGCATTAAGCTGCATATCACATTGCTCTTTTATAAACCTATGTAGCGTTTTAAGCGGCGCTTCTATTGGGCTTGATACTGCAAATTCACTATCATCGTGTTTAATAATTGAGTCGCCATAGGCAATCAATACTATATCTTGTTCATCCCATCGATTTGTATGGGGTGTAGGGTCGCGCAGTGCATTGCTACCTAATATAATTTTAATAAGTTGCTGAGCAAGCTCAGTAACCGATAAAGGCAGCTCAACACCCTCATAAATAATATGAAGATGTTGCTCTACTCGTTGTAAAAATAATTCGCTAACTGAAATCACATGCGCCCCTAATATTTATTGTTTAGACTTATAGGCTAGTTAACCTGCGCGCAGGTTAACTATATTCTTCGTTATCTAGCTCTACGGCTTCTTTTAAGCGCTCAAGTACGTCTGGCATTGCTGATACAACACGGTTCCAACTTGGCACAAATGGCGCTTCCATTGGGTTTTCTAAAAAGTGTTGCCCTGCTTCCATAATATTTTGCGCAAACATTTCTACTGCTTTTTCTTCTTGGTGTACATCAAGCGTTAGCCCGTTCATTAACGCATCGTTGTGATAGGTTTCAATAAAATCTAGACCGATACGGTAGTAAGTCGCTTTTAATGAACGAATTGTTTCGCTGGTAAAAGTAACGCCTTGTGTAGCCAGCTTTCTAAATAATGCCTTGGTAATATCAATCGACATTTTAGACAAGCCTGCGCTTTGGTCATCAAGTGAAAGCTCTTGGTGCTTATGATCATAGTTATCGGCAATATCTACTTGGCACAAGCGGTTATGTGAGTAGTTACGATACATTTCGCTCAGAACGCCAATTTCAAGGCCCCAGTCACTTGGAATGCGAATATCATTTAATACATCGCGTCTAAACGAAAACTCCCCTGCTAATGGGTATCTAAACGAATCCATGTATTCAAGGTAGTCTGTATTACCTAAAATTGTTTTAAACGAGCGAAGCAACGGCGTTACTAATAAGCGCGATACACGCCCATTAATTTTGCCATTAGCAGTACGTGGGTAAAACCCTTTACAAAATTCATAGTTAAAACGCGGATGCGCAACAGGGTAAATTAAACGCGCAAGTAAGCTTCTGTCGTAGGTTAAAATATCGCAATCATGCAGCGCGATAGACTCTACTTCTGCTGTTGCTAATTTATAGCCCATGCAATACCAAACATTACGGCCTTTACCAAGCTCGCGAGGTGCAACCCCTAGCTCTTGTAATTCTTTATCGAGTGCTTGTAAGCGTGGGCCATCGTTCCATAATACTTTGTGGTTTTGGTTTAGCTCTTTAAAAAAGCCAAGTGCATGGCGGTACTGTGCTTCGTCGGCTCTATCTAAGCCTATAGTGATTTGTGATAAATAAGGTACTTCACGCAACTCACTAACTATATTTTGCAGCGCAGGGCCTTCAAGCTCACTAAATAACGAAGGAAGTATTAATCCCATTGGGCGCTGCTTACTAAAAGTAAGTAGCTCTTTTTCTAGATCTTCAATTGGTCTGTCGGCAATGTTATGTAATGTAGTAATAATGCCATTTTGATAAAAATCAGCCATGAGACTTTTGCTCCTCAGAAATACTTAAAATACTGCTAATGCACGGCAACGATGTTATTTCTTCAATCCAGCCCAGCGGTGCTGGCGATTGAGAGTATCGTGCTTTGTTGTGCGACAATTTAACCGGCTTTTTACTCGCCGGGTTGGCGATAATAATGGCGATATTTGCATGCTCTAACATTTGCTTATCGTTATCGCTATCACCAAGTGCAATGACCGTGAGAGGCTTTCTGAAATGATGGGTAAACTGTTTAACTAACCACTGCTGTGCAGCGCTTTTATCGGTATTTTTAGCAATATGAATGAAGCGCCCACCAATTTTTATATCGTAACCGAGTGCTTCTACATCATTTACAAAGGCGGTGAGTAATTCGTCGTTGCCATACCAATAAAGAGGGTCTGAATAATCGCGTGTTTGTGCACGTCTTGCTTGCGCATCGTCTAGCCCGGTAAGCTCTGATATTTGCTCACTCGATAAGTCGCTAAACAATTTGTAATGCGCTTTGTAATCGGCATTTAAGGTATTTAAATCCTGTAATAAACTCGATAATGGCTTTGCCATCGCATAACACCAGTAAGCGCCTACTTTTTTACAACCAATAGGCTTTAATTCAAAATAGTTTTCTGGAATAAATACTGCTGCGCCGTTCTCTACAATAAAAGGCTGTTGAATATTTAAATCATTTTTAAGCTCAATGACTTCGCAAAAAGTTTTACTGGTATTAAACACCACCGGAATATGCGCATTTTGCAGCTGCTGTAATAACTCACTGATATTATTTGTATTATAATCAGCATGATCGAGCAATGTGCCATCCAAATCTGTAAAAATAATTGGCTGGAGGGTGTCGTCACTTGTTAGGTGCATACCGCTAATATCGCGGTTGCTATCAAGTTCAATTAACGCATTTGCTTTAGCGCTCAGTGTGTTTAAGTTCTCACGCGTAATGCGCTCAAAGTGAGAAATAAAATACACCAATTGCTCGTTAGTCATGGTGCCTGAGCCTTCACCTTTTTTGGTTATTAGCTTTTGCTCTTGCTCTTGTCGCCATGTAAAAACATCACTAAAACTCGGTGCTTTTAGCATAACGGTATAATCAATTAGGTTAAAAACGGCTTTGTATTCGTTTGCTAAACAGCTATTTACACAGCGGCGCCAAACGCCTTCTTTATCAAACTGTTGCTCTAACTCGTTAAGCGGCTCACTCAATGAAAACAGCGGTTGTGGCTCACTGCCCACGCACCACCCTTCTAAAATAACAATATCAACCGGCTTTTCATTTGTTAGCCAATCACTTGCTGGTACGCAGTCGTCTTCGTGTTTATTAAACCGTGGAAGCGGTACGTTTACCTCTCCTGCCAGTAAGTTAGTTATTGTGCTATTCATTAATGCTACGTCGTGAGTACCTGGTACTCCGCGAGTAGTAAAAAGAGGATGTACATCTTTGGCAAGCTCAGTACGTACTTGTTTTGCTAGATAAAAGTCATCAATCGACAATGCAACACTGTTAAGCGGGGTGTTTTTAGAAAACCACGTAACTAAAAAGTCGGCGAGCGTTGTTTTTCCTGAGCCTTGGCATCCATTTATGGCAACAAAAATAGGAGTATTTGTTTTTTTAGATTCGAGGATGTCATGCGCAAGTGGAACAAAATATTGCTCACTCAAATATTGATACTTTAAAGGCAGTTGGTGCTTTGCTAAAAACGGGGTGATATCCACAATATTGGCCTCTGACATAGTTACTCCTTTGCATACAATGCGTCTGGGAGTTAAATGCAGATACTAGACCATTATTATTTTTATATATTTATTAGTAGGTTAAAAAAATAGCGCATTATAAATGCGCTATTATGGTGCAATCTATTTAGCTAATGTGCAAAATTAAACTTTTTCAGGCTCTGCTTTTGGTAATACTAAGTTAAGTACTATTCCTAAAATAGCGCAAAGGCTTACGCCCTCTAAACTAAATTGGCTGCCACCAATATGCATACCACCAATACCGCACACCAAAATTAGTGCAACAATACTTAAATTACGTGGTGCGGTTAAATCATCGCCCGACTTAACCAGTGTATTTAAACCCACTACAGCAATAGAGCCAAAAAGTAGAATCATAATACCGCCCATTACTGGCACAGGAATAGTTTGCAAACCAGATCCCATTTTAGCTACAAACGCTAAAATAATGGCAATAACAGCTGTCCACATCATTACTTTAGGATTGAAGTTTTTGGTAAGCATTACAGCGCCCGTAACTTCTGAGTATGTAGTGTTAGGCGGGCCACCAAATAATGATGCCGCAGAAGTCGCAAGGCCATCACCAAACAAAGTACGGTGAAGCCCAGGCTTTTTCAAAAAGTCTTTATTGGTTACTTGGCTAATAGCCATCATATCGCCAATATGCTCAATTGCAGGTGCTATTGCTACAGGCACCATAAACAAAATAGCCTGCCATTTAAACTCAGGCCATGTGAAGTTTGGTACAGCAAACCACTGTGCGTTAGTCACTGCGTCAAATTGCACAACGCCCATACCGAGCGATAAACAATAACCCGCTACAACCCCTGCTAATATAGGTATAAGCTTAAATACGCCTTTTCCCCACACTGCAAAAATAAGCGTAACCACTAACGAGAACAACGAAATATAAATAGCGCTGGTGTAATCAATAATTTGAATACTGCCGTCGCCACTTTTACCCATCGCCATATTTACAGCAACAGGTGCAAGCGCTAAACCAATAACCATAATTACTGGGCCTACAACCACAGGCGGTAAAATTTTATGAAGCGTTGCAACGCCTTTAAATTTTACTAATAAGCTTAAAAGCATATAAGCAAAACCCGCAACCATTAAGCCGCCCATGGTGGCCGGCACGCCCCACATTTGCACAGCGGCAATAATAGGAGCAATAAAAGCAAACGATGAAGCTAAAAATATAGGCACTTGGCCTTTAGTCACTACCTGAAACAGCAAAGTACCTATGCCTGCGGTAAAAAGCGCAACATTAGGATCAAGGCCAGTTAAAAGTGGCACTAATACCAGCGCACCAAATGCTACAAACAGCATTTGCGCGCCCGTTAAAATAGTTTTTATTGAAAAGGTGTCATTATTTTGCACTTAAGACTCCTAAACAGTACCGAATATTTTGTCGCCCGCATCGCCTAAACCAGGGATAATATAGCCCTTTTCGTTTAAGTGGCTATCTACTGAGGCTGTAAATATTTCTACATCTGGATGAGCGGCAAGTGTTCTCTCAACACCTTCTGGTGCTGCAACAAGTACAATTACTTTGATTTCTTTACAGCCTGCTTTTTTAAGCATATCGATTGTGGCAATCATTGAGCCACCCGTTGCAAGCATAGGGTCAATAACTAAGCTTAGGCGTTCATCAATATTACCTACTAGCTTTTCAAAATATGGTACTGGTTCTAGTGTTTCTTCGTTACGTTCAAGACCAACAACACTTACTTTAGCGGCTGGTAATAACTGCATAACACCGTCCATCATGCCAAGACCAGCACGCAAAATAGGCACTACGGTAATTTTTTTACCTTTAATGTGCTCTACTTTTAATTTATTGCCATCCCAGCCTGTAATTTCGTTATCTTCTAACTGTAGGTTTTTAGTTGCTTCATAAGTTAATAAGGTTCCAACTTCAGAACATAATTCACGAAAGCTTTTAGTACTAATACCATGCGCTCGCATTAGGCCTAGTTTATGTTGAACAAGAGGGTGAGAAATAACGTGAATTGCCATGATATAAACCTACTGATACAAGAATTTGCAGTATTTTATATTAAAAAAGGTCATTTGACCTTTAGTTTTAAAGAGATTTTCATACATCGTGCCAAAATGCATTGTTTTGCTTGATATTTATGCAAGAGATTAGCAAAACCTGTTTATTAAATGTTACCCGCTAACCAGCTGTTTACTTGCTGTTGCATATAACTATTTATTTTTTGATGCTCGGGGCTCCACCCAGCTAAAAATCGATAAAAGTCAGCCCATGCAGCAGGCCATAAAGCGAGCCAATCGTCAGCTATTTTACCTGCTGGTGCCCAAGGGTGATAAGCTGTAATAGCAGCCTTTAAATTGTCAAAATAATACACAAGGTACTCATCAGCGCACTCGTGTAATTGTGCATCACTTAAGCAACTGGTCATAAAATACATTACATCAATTATCCCGCTACCGGCACCTATATACTGAAAATCATAACCGAGTATTTTACCACTCTCATTTGTTGCAAAGTTAGCAAGTTTTGCATCGCCATGAATCAGCGTTTTGTACGCACAACTTTGTAGTTGCTCATCTATTTTATGTGCAGCATTTTTAATATCGGACTTTTTATCATCCGTTGTTTTTAATTTATTAAACTCATCTGGGCGCGTGCTTAAATGCCAGTAATTGCCTTGCTGCCATAACCCATCAGCGGGTTTACTTAAGTTAAACGCATGAAAGTGTGCAAGCCACTTTAATATAGCTTTAACATGTTGTGACCCTGCTTGAGTAAACCCATGTTTGATGAAGTTTTTAAACACCAATGCGTATTCATCATCTTTATTAATTGCGCTTATACATTTAATACTTTGCGCATGTTTTGGTAAGTGCTGGCTATAAAGCTTATAAAAAGTGTATTCAACACTATAGGAATACTGCTTTCTTTTAAGTGCAAATTCGCTTTGTTTAATTTTAGGATGGTGTATATAACTGGGTATTTTAATAGCTTTAATAACACATAGCTCATCATTAAGCTGGCACTGCACAATGCTGCCACACCCACTCCAAAGTGATGTAAGCGTATCGCCAATTTCAATGCGCTTAAAGTGAGGTTGTAATAAAGGAATGTAAAATGCCATAGCTATAATAAGTAATTAATTTTTTGTAGTTTAACATTAGTGGGCGTTTTTAATAAAACTAAGGCATAAAAAACCCCCACTTGGTTTTATATAAGTTTGTATGTAAATAGTGGCCAAAATCACTATGCCACTACAGTACTCATGCACTAAATTTTTAAGGCAAACATTTGTGGAATGGACAGGATTATCTGTACGTTATTCATTTTGGGCTAAAGCATATTATCGGCAGCAAGAAGGCAAAGGAAAGCCCCATAATACCATCATCAGATCATTGGCATTTAAGTGGATACGAATCCTATTTAGCTGCTGGGAAACACATACGCCCTAAGATGAATCAACTTACTTAACTGCATTGAAAAGTAAGGGATCACCGCTGTTAAAATTTGCGGTGGAAAGTGAGCTTTAGCGCTTGCTGTCCACCTCAGGGCGTGTTGTTAGATGAAAACTACGACTTCAGAAGAGCATTAAGCTTTTCAAGGCGCTTGTTTAATTTTGTAAGTTTCTTTTCATCATATTTAGAAATAGAATAATCAAAAATGGCCTTTTCGTCAGCTCCATCAATTCGCCTAACAGATACAGTTAAAACCATATCATCTCGATCTTTAGGGGCTTTACCCCATGCACCAAACCTATTTGGTGTAAGCTTCCAAGTAACTTCTTCATCCGGCTCAAGACCACCGGCTATAGAGTAGTTAAATGATTCTGAGACCCAAGGTACAGAACGACCTTGTGAAACTAAAACACCATCGAAGTAAGCACGTGATATAGCATGTTTAGTGTTGTTTTTAACGGTAAGTTCAATAACTGCCTCATCACGGTATGAAGCTTTCTGATAGTAAAATCTAGATCTAATAACAGAAAATTTATTTAAGCTTTCTTTAGCATTTTGAGCATCTGACTTTTTCTTTTCTAAAGCCAATATGTCAGTCTTTATTTCTTCAATTTCTTTTGTGGCTTGTTCTCTTTCTTTGATCTTTCTTGCTGCTATGATGTCATTGCTTTCAGAAATGATTTGGTCAGCAGTTTTACCATTTAGCTTCTCTTTCATTTTACTTTTAATTCCGTCTGCGTTGGCAGCGGCTTTAAATATGTTTCCAACATCAGAGAACGCTAGTACCTTAACAGCTTTCTCAAATTCTACTTTTTTCTCTTCGGTTAAGGACTCTTTAATTGAGGTAATTGAGGTTTTTAAGGATTCATCTGTTGTTGAATCTACTTTTTTCTCTCCACAACCCACTAGAAGCGACATACCTACTAGCAACAAACTCCAATGTTTCATTGTTTCTCCTTTTCATCTAACGCCGTAATAAACGGCACAAAATAGCAGGCTAAACTTAGCGACGAAGGAGCACAGCCTGCTGTTTTGTGTCCTTGGTTTAATTACTTTGCTATGTATTACATACTGTTAGCTAAAATGCCTTTTAAACAGCAGCGGACAAAGAAACTTTGACTCTTTGGCCGACGGTAAGCTGTTATTCGGGTGCGAACAATAACTAAAAACTGTATTTACAAAGTAAGTTAATTCGACAAGATATTCATTAGCCTTTTTAGCTTTCAAAGCTTTGCTTGCTCGGACCATTTTTAGATCTGCAAGGTCATTTAAATCAACTGTAAGTCCGCCAAAGTATGGTTCATTGGTATAAAAATCAATTCGAAAAGCCTCGCCTTCCAAAACATACTCAATATCATGAAACTTCTTCCATGAGATAAACCCTGAATTATATTGCTTAGCTAACATAATACCTTTTTCAAGGTTGCCGCTCCTGCGATACTTTATCAATTTTTGACAGCAAGCTAACAAGTATTTTTTTATCTGCTTCTGCTTTTTAGGGTCAGCATTTAATTGCTGAAGTTTTTTAGATACATCCATATTTCAAGTAATACATAACGCCCTAATAATGGGCAAAAAATTGTTGGCTAAAATGTTGAGGAACGAAAACAGCCAACTGTTTTTTGTCCTTATTAATTAGCTTGTTAGGTAACTTTTACCACTGACCAAATCTTATTATTTGCTGTGGAGCGTATTCCATTACCCATGTACGATCTGATGCAACAATCAGAATATTTTCTTGGTCGAAGTAAGTTGGTAAATCCGATAATAATTGAGACCAACTTAAATACCTTAAATTTGACCAAGTTTTATCAGTGATAATTATTTCAAAAGAGTCCGATACATTTTTGCAGTTAAGCCAATTAACTAATTTATTTTTATGTTCGCAGTCTTCGAGAGATGCAATAACCCACTCGCTTGTTTCGTCAACGCCACGATCCCAGCTAACTTCATGTAAGTGAGGTTCAACTAATTTTCTTAAATCCCTGACTCTCAAATCGGAATTCAACAGATTAACCATCCGTAGTTACCTAACAATTTTATAGTGCGCTCATCGCGCATATATCTGCCAATGTCACGCTCATGTATTCAATAAATCATTTTTACCAAATAACTTAACACATTGCTATATATAATTTTTTACTAGCACACAAACTCTCAATAAAAGACAAAATGCGCTCGTCGCTCATTTTCTTGAATATGGGAGCAGTGCAACTATACTGTATATAAATACAGCTATATTATTGGTGGTAATATGAAAACACGCTCTCCATTTTTAAATTATATAGCCGATTATATGTTGGTACGTCAGTATTCATTACGCACCATCGATACCTACCTAAGATGGATTGCATCTTATATCCATTTTCATAATAAACGCCATCCCGCCTCAATGGGAGACAATGAAGTCGAGTGCTACTTAGAACATTTAGTGTTAAAGCAAAACGTTGCACCACGTACGCAAGCCACTGCACTCAATTCATTGTCATTTTTATACAAACATATAATAAAAAACGAACTTTCATTAAATTTAAATTTTGCCCGTAGTAAAAAACAAGCAAAGCTCCCTGTCGTGATGACCCCAGAGGAAGTTAAAATGTTGATGGCTCATTTAAATAAGCGCTATTATTTAATTGCAGCCCTTATGTTTGGAAGTGGTTTAAGAGTAATGGAAGCGGTGCAATTAAGGGTGAAAGATATTGATTTTGATTATAAATGCATTCAAGTATGGAATGGAAAAGGTAATAAACACCGCATTGTTACGCTGGCCACAGAGCTAATTCCTATGCTGAGAAATCAAATTTTGAACGTTGATGACTATTTAAAACTGGATTTAAATAATACGGAATATTCTGGCGTATGGATGCCATATGCTTTAACAAAAAAATATCCAAGTGCCGCAAAATCGCTTGCGTGGCAGTATTTATTTCCTTCTCATATATTAAGTTCAGATCCTCAAAGTGGTGAAATAAGACGACATCATTTTCATCACTCTTGTATTAGAAAAGAGGTTAAAAAAGCCGTCCAAAAATCAGGGTTAACAAAAATAATAACACCTCATACATTAAGACACTCTTTTGCTACTCATCTACTGCAAAATGGCGCCGATATAAGAACTGTTCAAGCTCAGCTTGGCCATTCTGATGTTAAAACCACACAAATTTATACTCATGTATTGCAGCAAAGCGCTAACGGGGTTATTAGCCCTTTTTCAAGATTATAAGCGTCTCTTTTTAATCCTCTACACATACATATTCGCTTTAAGACCAACACCGCTATCTATCTCTACTTTAAAAAACACATAAAAAAGCCCCGCTTGTTTTTACACAAGCGGGGCTCCACACTAATACTTTTCAAGAATAAAAGCGCCGGTACTGCGGGCGCTTTGCATCATTGAATTTAATTTTATTGATTAACTACGCTTTTAAGCGGATTAATCGGCTGTGCGTTATCGTCTAGTATGTTCATATCAAAGTCGAACTCATCTACACGAATCGCTTTTTCACGTTTGATGTTGTAATCAATTAACTGAACGTGTTCAGCTTGCGTGATTACGTTTGCCGCTAGTGCGTTATCAAGCGTGATGTTAAAGCGTATACCTGGTTTAATTACTTTAGCACGTAGTGCTTTTTTAACTTTAGCCAGCTCGCTAAGTGATGCCATTTTAGCTTTGTAAGCTTGCTCATTAATATGATGGCCATCGCCCACTACTGGTTTAACTAAATGCGTGATTTGCGCTTTAAATGCGGTATCTAGCTGAGCTTGCTTAGCTAGTTCGCGGATTAAATCGTCGCTAATTTTTGGCATTTTAGTTGAGTAGTTCATTGTAATGAAACGAATAAACTTACGTGTACCACTTGCAGGGAAGTTATCTAAAAACTTATGCAATGCTTCTTCAGCACTTTGTAGTGCAAAACGAGTCGCGTAATGGAAATACGGAGCTGCTTGCTCACGGTCACTACTTGATACTTTTTGCTCGTAGTATTTAATTGATGCCATAGCTGCATATAAGAAGCTCATTACATCGCCTAAACGTGCCGATAGCATTTCTGCTTGTTTTAACTTACCGCCAAGTACAAGTAACGAAAAATCTGCGTACACTGCAAGTTTTGCAGATAATTTATGTACTGCTTTTTCGTAGTCACGTACTTCTGGTAATTCAGAATTAGCACTTGCTGTAAATGGTAAAACACCTAAGCGGAAAGCACGTAAACTGTTTGCTGTGCTGTAACCAATTGTTTTACGTAAAATACCGTTAAATTCTTTATCTGCACCTTTGTCTTCGCTGTGAATTGACTCAACCATAGATTGTAAATATGGATGACAACGCATAACACCTTGGCCAAATATCATTAGGTTACGAGTAAGAATGTTCGCGCCTTCTACCGTAATGGCAATCGGCTGAGCAACATAACCACTTGCTAATGTATTTTGTGGACCGTTTTGAATCGCTTTACCCGCTTGAATATCCATTGCTGAATCAAGCACGTCGCGACCAAGCTCTGTCATGTGGTATTTAGCGATTGCAGTTACTACTGATGGTTTTAAGCCCATGCCTAAACCTTCAGTTGTAAGTACGCGCATTGCTTCTTGTAGATATGTTTTACCTGCAATGTCAGCTAGTTTTTCTTGAATACCTTCAAACTGGCCAATGGCTAAACCAAACTGTTCACGCACTGCTGCGTATTCAGATGCTGATTTAAATGCAACTTGTGCTGTACTAACACCTAGCGCAGGTAATGAAATACCACGGCCAGCACCTAAACAGCTAACCAGCATTTGCCAACCACGGCCGATATTTTTTTGCCCGCCAATAACAAAGTCCATTGGTACAAATACTTTGTTACCACGTGTAGTACCGTTGTAAAAACGAATACCCATTGGGTCGTGACGATTACCAAGCTCTACACCTGGGTGCTCTTTTGGAATAAGCGCACAGGTAATACCTAAGCTTTCTTTGCCACCTAATAAACCATCAGGGTCCATTACTTTAAAGGCTAAGCCAAGTACAGTAGCAATAGGTGCAAGCGTTATGTAGCGTTTGTCCCATGTGATTTCAAGGCCAAGCACTTCTTCGCCGTTGTACATGCCTTTAGTTACTGTACCAATGTCTGGAATGCCACCTGCATCAGAACCCGCTTCTGGGCTTGTTAATGCAAAACATGGAATGTCTGTACCATTTGCTAGGCGTGGTAAGTAATGTGCTTGTTGTTCTTGCGTACCAAAGTGAAGTAATAACTCACCTGGGCCTAACGAGTTAGGAACCATTACGGTTACCGCAACTGCTGAGCTTTTAGTCGCAATTGTGCCAACAATAGTAGAGTTTGCATAAGGGCTAAACTCTAAACCACCAAACGACTTAGGAATGATAAGCGAGAAAAAACGCTCTTTTTTCAAAAATTCTAAGATGTCATTTGGTAAATGAATGCCGTTTTGAATCACTGAATCGTCAATCATGCCCAGTAGTTCTTTTACTGGACCGTCTAAGAATGCTTGCTCGTCTGCGCTTAATTTAGCAGCAGGTACGTCGCGAAGTGCACTGAAATCAGGCTTACCTTGGTAGATAGAACCTTCAAGCCATACATCACCCGCGTCTAGCGCTTCTTGTTCTGTGATAGAAATACTTGGTAATACTTTTTTTAGTTTTGTACGTAAACTCATGATTGAACTCATCCGACCAGCTAAATAATACCTACATTACGTCATAAAAAATCGTTTAGATCAATTACTCTATTCAATTAATTAACAGTTTTTTCAATTTATTTTCTTTACCTGAACGTAAACTGTTGAAACACAAAGGCTTACAGTTGTACGCTGAAATAAATAAATTTTGCATGATCAAGTAATAAAAAGATTAAATGTTAGCCAATACGCTTACATTTTTTAAAGGCATAAAAAAACGCAGCACAAATAGGCTGCGTTTT
Organism: Pseudoalteromonas sp. AS84; assembly: GCF_038900255.1. Lineage (NCBI taxonomy): Bacteria > Pseudomonadati > Pseudomonadota > Gammaproteobacteria > Alteromonadales > Pseudoalteromonadaceae > Pseudoalteromonas > Pseudoalteromonas sp. AS84. The sequence goes on from NZ_JBBMQY010000001.1 coordinate 250,115, forward strand.
TATTCAATTTGTAGAGGCTACATAAGCAATTAATTTAGCTAAAACTAGCTAAAACTACTTAAATTTAAATCAAATTGTATAAGCGCTTTACTTAGCAACTTTAACAACTTGCTTGCCGGTAAAACCACCAGCAAGTTGTTTATTTAGCGCTTGCGATACTGACTCTGCACTAAAATCTACGGGCGTTATTTCTGGGTGTTTAATGTCGCCACTAACAGCTCCTTCAAGTAACAGGTTACCCATAAAACTCAAACGTTGTTGTGCACATAAACTATTAGCAAGCCATGCACCACCAATCGATACAACGCTAATATTGGGCGCTCGGTGATACATTAAGTCTTGATCAAAACAAGGTAGCGGATTTAAGCAGGCAATACGTCCGCAAAAACGCATTAACTCAATATTACGCTGAGTACACTCACCACCTATCGTATCAATAACCGCATCAAAGCCTTGCGGGCCAAGTTCTCTGCGGATTTTTTCGCATAGCTTTTTATCGCTATAGTCAAAAACCACATCAGCACCTAGCTGCTTAACCAATTTATGGTTACGCTTTGATGCTGTGGTAAATACGTCTGCACCACGCTGTTTTGCATATTGAATAGCAAACTGCCCTACCGCTCCGGCTCCGCCTTCAATAAAAATAGTATCGCCTTCACTAATGCCTATTTTATCTAAGCTAATAAGTGCTGCCATACCGGCGCATGGAAGTGTTGCTGCAATGGCCGGATTTAAACCGCTTGGCACAACCGACACTGCAAAGTTAGGTACTTTGGTGTACTCGCTCAAAGCACCTTGCTCACCAATGTTGGCATGCCACATAACGCGCTGGCCAACATTTGGAAACACACCTTTATTAGCTTTAACCACAACACCTACGGCATCTAAGCCTAAAATGTGTGGATACTGCCATTTACAAAAGCCTGTTTTAGCAAATTGACCATCAACTGGATTTAAACCAACGTACTCTACTTTTACAAGCAGCTCGTTATCTGCACAAATAGGAACAGGCAGCTCAGCATCCGCTAAGTCAATTGCTTCATTTGGTTCTGGCAGTACAATAGCGCGCATTGTTTGCGGGATAATGTATTCATGTAAATTTTCAGTATTTGGCATCAATATAACTCTACTTATTAGTGTCGTTTAACGCATAACTCCATTGGCCATTAAATGACTGGTAAGCATTTACTTTGGCAAGCAGTGAAGAAATTGTTGTTTCAACAGCATTTTCTTGTGCTATTAAAACATCCTGGCGCGCATCTAACAACTCAAGGTAAGGAATTTGACCTTCTTCGTACATTGCTTGTGCTTGTAAAAATGCTTTATTAGCAAAGTCATAGCGCTCATCGGCAAAGCGTTTTTGCTGTGCTTGATTGACCAATAATTGCAATGAAAGTTCACTTTCACTTAGTGCAGTTAATACCACTTGTTGATAATCGCTGTAAGCGGCTTCACTTAAAAACTGCTGCGCGTCGCGCTGTGCTAATAATGCTGGGTAGCTTAATAACGACCATTGCAATTGCGGCGCTACTTGCCACTGTTGGTCGGTATTTTTTAAGCCTGTGCTATCTATACTCACAACCCCTGCAAATGCAGATAAGCTAATATCGGGTAATAGTGCTTTACTTGCTGCAACACTTAAACTATTTGCTTGGCTAAAATCAAACAATGCACGGCTAATGTCTGGGCGTAAGGCAATGGCATTATTAGCGTTTTTTAGTGCGACGCTAAAGTCACGTTCCAGCACGCTTTGCTCGTTTTCAATAGCAATATTTTGCGTTAACTTACCGCTTAGTACTGCAAGTGCAGATAAATCGCTGTATTTTGCATATTCAATAGCAGGCATTAGTGCTTGTTGCTGCCTAAGCTGCGCCATCGTACGATTTAAATCAAGCTCATTTGCTACACCTTCGTCAACGCGAGCTTGAAGAACGTCAATACTTTGCTCAAGCGCTTCTATTTGAAGCGTAACAATGTGTTGTTTTTCAACATTTCCTTGATAACTTACAAAGCCTTTAACAACTGACGAAACAACTTCAATTTGCAGTAAACGTACTTGCTCTGCTTGGCTCATGGCCGATGCATTTGCAGCATCAACCAACGCCGTTATGCGACCAAATAAATCTAGTTGCCAATCAAGTGCAACGTTTGCACTTGATTGGCGGTCAAACACGCTTGGTGCATCGCTTCGAGCTGCGCCAACATTTACGCCACCTTGCGGTAGGTATTGGGCTTTTTGCTCTCCTAAACGCGCTAATGCACTTTTAAGTGTTAGCTGGCTTGTTTGCAAATTATAGTTATTTGCAAGTGCGCCAGTAACAAGTTCATTTAGCTGATCAGAATTAAGCTTTTTCCACCAGTTTGTTTCATCAGCAACGCTAACGTTACTAGCAATATTAGCTTTGGCAACAAATTCGTTAACGGCTTTTTGCTCGCTCATGGTGTCTATTTTATTCGCACACCCGGCTAAAAACGCAGCGACTAATACCGCACTGGCAGTCAGACTTGTTTTAAGTCTTTTTTGCATTAATTTAGTCATGAGTATTCTCCTGCGCTTTCTCTTTTTTGTTAGTCACTAACATATAAAATACCGGCGTGAATAATAGACCAAACACGGTTACACCTATCATCCCTGAGAATACGGCGTTACCCATTGCATGTCGCATTTCGGCGCCTGCACCGGTGGCAAGTACTAACGGTACAACACCTGCTGTAAATGCAATCGACGTCATTAATATTGGGCGCAAGCGCATACGACATGCCTCAAGTATTGCCTCTAAGTACGATAAGCCTGAGTCGTGTCTATCTTTTGCAAACTCAACCATCAATATCGCATTTTTAGAAGCCAACGCGACCAGTACTATTAATGCTATTTGGGTGAATATGTTGTTGTCAGAGCCAACAAACCACACACCTAACAAGGCTGAGAAAATAGTCATTGGTACAATTAATATAATTGCCAGTGGTAAACGTAAGCTTTCGTACTGCGCTGCAAGTACCATAAATACAAGTAATACAACTAACGGGAATACATAAACCATGGTGTTACCGGCAAGTACTTGTTGGTATGTTACTTCAGTCCACTCATATTCAATACCTGTTGGTAGTGTGTCTGCGAGTACTTTTTCAATAGCAATTTGTGCTTGATCAGAACTATAACCTGGCGCTGGGCTGCCATTTAGTTCTGCACTTGGGTAACCGTTGTAATGCATAACACGGTCAGGACCAATCGTTGGAGTTACAGTTAGTACAGACCCCAGTGGCACCATATTACCTGAGCGGTTACGTACTTTTAAATTAAGTATTTGATCAGGGTCTAAGCGATAGTCAGCATCAGCCTGTGCATTTACTTGGTACGTACGGCCAAACATATTAAAGTCATTTACGTACACAGAGCCTAAGTAAATTTGCAGTGCGTTAAATACTTCATCAAGTGGAATACCTTGAATAAGCGCTTGCTCACGGTCAATATCAATATCCATTTGTGGAACTTGGATACGGAAACTTGAGTACAAGCCCATTAATGCAGGGTCTTGTTGCGCCTTACCGATTACGGCTTGCAAGCTATTAAATAAGGCTTCAAACCCTTTGTTTGCTCTGTCTTCAATTTGCAGTTTAAAACCACCGGTAGTACCTAAACCTTGAATTGGCGGCGGCGGGAATACCGCTACAAACGCTTCATCAATGGCAGCAAAACGTTTATTTAACTCTGCCGCAATCGCCATCGCTGATTGGCTTGGATCGGTACGTTTGTCAAAGCTTTCAAGTGGTGTAAATACAATGCCGCTGTTAGGGCTATTAGTAAAACCGTTCACTGATAAGCCAGGGAATGCAACTGTGTGGGCAACGCCTGGTACTTCTAATGCAATTTGCTGCATTTGAGAAAGCACATCTTCAGTGCGGTCAAGGCTTGAAGCGTCAGGTAACTGCGCAATAGCCACTAAATACTGTTTATCTTGCTGTGGAATAAAGCCACCTGGTACAGAATCAAATAACTTAATTGTGCCGCCAACAAGTGCAATGTAAGCCACCATAACAACAACAGTCATACGAATTAGTTTTTGTACCAGTTTTTCGTAACCTTTAGCACCACGATTAAATACGCGGTTAAATGGTTTAAACAACCAACGACCAAACAGTTTATTGAGTAAACGCGTGAACGCATCTGGTTTTGCATCATGCGATTTTAATAGCAATGCAGCAAGCGCAGGCGATAACGTTAATGAGTTAAACGCTGAGATAATCGTCGAAATTGTGATTGTAAGTGCAAATTGCTTATAAAATTGACCTGATAAACCGGTAATAAAAGCAGTAGGAATAAATACAGCACTTAGTACTAGCGCAATTGCAATAATAGGGCCTGTTACTTCGCTCATTGCAACACGGGTCGCTTCAAGTGGCGATAAGCCTTTTTCGATATTACGCTCTACGTTTTCAACAACTACAATCGCATCATCTACAACAATACCTATGGCCAATACTAAGCCAAACAACGATAAGGTGTTAATTGACACGCCCAACCACTGCATTACTGCAAACGTACCAATGAGTGAAATAGGCACAGCAATTAGCGGAATGATAGATGCACGCCACGTTTGTAAAAATACAATAACAACAATAACTACCAGCACAATTGCTTCAAGCAAAGTGGCAATTACCGCGTCAATTGAGCCGCGAACAAATACTGTAGGGTCGTACACAATGTCGTATTCAACACCAGTAGGGAAATCTTTAGATAAGCGCGCCATTGTTTCGCGTACTTGATCGGAAAGCTCAATAGCGTTTGAACCAGGGCGCTGAAATATTGGCATTGCAAGAGCTGGTTGGTTATCAAGCTCTGCACGTAGTGAGTAAGTATCTTGACCTAAATCAACACGGGCTATATCAGATAAACGCGTTAACTGACCTTCGTCGCCTACTTTAATAATAACTTGTTCAAATTCTTCAATACTGTTTAAACGACCTTTAACGTTTAACAATATTTGAAATTGACTGTCGTTTGAAATTGGTTGCGCACCTAAGCTACCGGCAGCAACTTGCTGATTTTGCGAGCGAAGTGCTGTTACTACATCTGTTGCTGTTAATTCGCGTGCAGCAAGTGCATCTGGGTTTAGCCATACTCGCATTGAGTATTTGCCAGCACCAAACATGCGAATATCACCTACACCCGGTAAACGCGCAATTTCATCTTTAATGTTTAAATCGGCATAGTTAGATAAGTACGCTGTGTCGTGCGTTTTTTCAGGTGAATATAAATGCACTACCATGGTTAAATCTGGCGATGATTTTTCGGCTACAACACCTAAACGTTGTACTTCTTCTGGCAAACGCGGAAGTGCACTGTTTACACGGTTTTGTACTTGTACTTGAGCACGATCTAAATCGGTACCTAACGCAAAGGTCACCGTTAATGTCATACGGCCATCGCTTGTACCTTGCGAAAACATATACAACATGTTTTCAGTACCGTTAATTTCTTGCTCCAGCGGTGTTGCCACTGTTTGCGCAATAACGGTTGGGTTAGCACCCGGGTAGTTAGCGGTAACAACAACAGTTGGAGGAACTACTTCTGGATATTCACTTACTGGTAATTGGAATAGTGATATACCACCAGCAATTAAAATAACCAATGACAGCATGGCCGCAAATATTGGGCGCTGTATAAAGAAATGCGAAAATTTCATTAATAAACCTTATTGCTTAGCCACAAATTGTGCGTTGTCGTTTGACAATGTAAATGCTACACCGCTGGTATCAATTGTTACGGTTTGCGGAGAGATTGGCATACCAGGGCCTACGCGAGCAGGACCATTTACGGCAATAACATCACCTTCATTAAGGCCTGATGTAACCGCACGTAATGCACCGTAACGCTCACCTGTAGTGATAAGCTTGTATTCAAGTACGTTGTTTTCGCCAACCGTTAATACAAAACGATTTTTTAAGTCGGTACCAATTGCACGTTCTGGGATAATAATCGCGTCGCTAATAGAATTTGCAGCCAGCTTTATACGTGCAAACGAGCCTGCGCGTAATTGGTTGCTGCTTTCATTAAATACCGCACGTACACGTAATGTACCTGTCGATGAATTAATTTGGTTATCAATAAAGTTAATGTAGCCTTTGTATGCAAAATCGTTTTGACCGACCTTTTGCATTACAACAGTTTGATGGCTCGCAGCAGTAACATCATTGAAAGAGCTATTCCAGGTGCGTTCATCAACATCAAAATAAGCGTACATAGCTTGGTTTGAAACAATTGACGTTAATACGCTTTGACCCGCAAGTATATTGTTACCTTTAGTAATATTTGCGCGAGAAATAATGCCATCAATTGGTGATACAACTGACGTAAATTCTAAATCAAGCTCTGCTGAGGTTAGTTGTGCTTGAAGTGCAGAAAGCTGTGCTTCGCGTTGACGTAGTGTTGAAGTACGCGCTTGTGCTTGCTCAGTAGAAATTGCCTTACGGTCTAATAAGCGTACCGCACGTTTGTCTTCACTTTGAGCTTGCTCTAAGGCCGCTTCTGCGCTGTTGATTTGCGCTTTTAAACTAGCAACCACAGCAGCAAATGGACGAGCATCTAATTGAAATAAAACATCGCCTTCTTTAACCACATCGCCTTCTTTAAATTCAATGCTATCGATGATTCCCGATACACGCGGCATTAAAGCAACTTCTTGTGGAGACTCTAAACGCGTTGTATATGTGTGCCAGCTTTGTACCGGCTTAACAAGCACCTGTGCTACATCAATTGGTTGAAGTTGCTGTGCAGGTGCTGATTGAGCTGTGCTCTCATCAGCACAACCCGCAAGTGTTAAAGATGCCGCAGTAAGTGCAGCAGCAATTAGATGTTTGTTCATGAAGACGCTCCATTGTTGATTAGCCTCGCATAATACGGATTAAACCCGTGTGTAAAAACCATAGATTTTTAAATTCATTAATGCCAAAATGGCATCAATAGATTAATTAAGGTGTAATAATGGATACAACAAGTCGACTTTTAATGTTACTTGAAGTGGTTGAGCAAGGCTCTTTTGCAAAAGCTGCAGAAATACGCAACATAGATCGCTCTGTTATATCCAAGCAAATTAGTCGTTTAGAAGATGAGTTAGGTGTTAGGTTACTCAACCGAACCACACGTTCATTTTCGCTCACAGCGGCAGGCGCCGAAATGATCAAAAAAGCAGCAGAGCTTAGAGAGCTGCTTGGCGAAACTGTGCGCATGGCCGAAAACTACCATTTAGAACCGCGCGGCGTGTTAAAAATCACTTCATCAACACTTATTGGTCGTCGTTATTTACAACCTGTACTTAATGATTTTCAAAAACGCTTTCCTCAAGTAGAAGTTGAACTGCGTTTAGACGATAGATTAGTAGATATAGTCTCTGAAGGATTTGATTTGGCTTTTCGTGTAGGTGAGCCTAAAGATTCGTCACTTATTGCACGTAAAATAGCGCGTAACCGGTTATTAATTTTAGCTGCGCCACAGTTTATTGAAACTTATGGTATGCCAAAAACAATGGAAGAGTTAGCGCAATTACCAGCAGCAAGCTATGCCAGTAATTCTATTCGAGTAGAAGCTATAGATTACTACGATAGTAAAGGTGAACGCTGCGAGCAAAAAATAAAAAGTGTGTTTCGTGCAAACGATGCAGAATCATTGTTAATGAAAACGTTATCGGGCACAACTTACTTTGTCGCCCCTGCATTTATTATTGGTGATGAAATAATACAAGGTAAGCTAGTGCCTTTATTAACAGATGTGAAACTCATGGAGTTTAGTGCGATGTATGCCGTATATCCGCATCGAGATTTACCAGTAAGGACCCGGTTGTTTTTTGATGCTGTGCGCGAGCATTTAGGAAAAGACAAACCGATTTGGGAAAATGGGATCCCCAATTTTGAGCAAATGTACTAAGTGACCCTACTTAAGCAACTACCGCCTCACGGTCGTGTTCTTGTTTAAACTTACAATACACTTTATTGCGGCCAAACTGTTTTGCTTTGTATAACTGCTTATCCGCTTGGTTTACAAAGCTTTCCAATGAATTAGTACTTTTAAATTTTGCGACACCAATACTTGTTGTCACATTAATAGCAAGGCCGTCAATGTCAAATGTTGTATTTTCAAAACGTGCCCTTATTTGTTCAGCGGTATTAAGTGCGGCCTCTTCATTTGCAAAAGCGCTAAATAAAGCAAACTCCTCACCGCCTACTCTAAATACATACCCTCTAGGAAGCTCAACTCTTAGTAAAGTGGCCACTTCGATAAGTACTTGGTCACCGACACCATGACCATGCTCATCATTTATCTGCTTAAAAAAGTCTAAATCGAGTAAAAACAAATATAGCTGTGATTTATCTTGTAGTTCAACTTCAAAGTAGTGGTTCATTGAAAGGCGATTACCTGCACCCGTTAGCGGATCAAGTAATGCTAAATTTTTAAGGCGCTTTGAAAAATGTGAGCGGCTCCCTTCAAAAACATGAGAAATCGCCCAAATACTAAAATAAGCACAGATTAAATTAAGAGATAGGTTAAAATTTTCAAAAGGGGCAAGAGTAGACTTACTCCCTAAAATAAACACTTGGATAACTAATAAATTTGCAGAGAAAATTACACCGTATTGTTTACCTAATAACAGGTAGTACAAAATAGGTAATGCAAACGACCATACAAACACAGCATTACGAGGCGATGCTAAAGATGTACCCAAAATAACAATTAGCGTTATGAGCACACACATTATCAAGGATTGCCAAAACTGTAGTGGACGGCGTATAAGTGAAATATAAGTAAATATACAATAAATAGAAAAACAGATTTCGATATAGCCAAGCAATGGAAAGTTATTTACGGTTAAATTAAAACCCGCAAATCCTACCGATAAAGAACCAAAACAAAGACACATTCCTCGCAGAACGTCTTTTCTTAATGATTTAGTGCTATTAAGGGCGGCGATATCCATTCTAATCACTTAATAAAAATAAAAGTAAGTTTAACGTGAAAATACAATTTAACAAGCTTTGTTGATATAAAACCATGTAGATACAACCAGTTATTTACCTTTTAGGGATAATGTAGTGTATTTTAGGAACACGTTTAGTGCTTTTACTTTTCTAGGTAGCTTTAAAAGCTAGCCACCTAGCATTGATAAATTAGTCGTAATACCTGTATTGCCTTGGTGTAAAAGGTGAGTTGGCTTTTTGGTTTTAATATAACGAGATAGCAACGCCATTAATTTACTGTTTGAACTGTCGTTCATATATTCTCTTAGCGAAATACCCTCTTCAGAAAACAAACACAAGTGCAGGTTCCCTTTTGCTGTAACCCTTAATCGGTTACAGGTACTACAAAAGTCGTTGCTGTAAGGCATGATCAAACCAATTCTGCCTTGATAATCAGGATGAGCAAACTCTTGAGCAGGACCTGCTGATGCACTACGCGCAACTTGCTGCCAACCCGTTTGCAATAGCTGAGTTTTTAAAACTTGCCCAGATACATGGTTAGCATCAAAAAAGGCTTTGTTGTCGTTTGTTTGCATCAACTCAATAAAACGAATAGTAACGGGACGGTGTTTAACCCAATTTAAAAATGTATCAAACTCTTTCGCGTTGTATTGCTTCATCAGCACACTGTTTATTTTTACCGAATCAATACCCGTTTCAAGCGCAGTATCAATACCTTTCATTACTGAGGTAAATTTGTCATGCCCAGTAATGGTGTTAAACATGCGCGGATCTAAGCTATCAATACTTACATTAATGGCGTTTAAGCCCGCATCTACCCAGTCGTGGATATTCTTATGAAGAGAAAAACCATTGGTAGTCATTGCAATTTTTTTTATGCCCGCGACATCTTTTGCCGCGCGAACAACATCTATAAAGTCTTTTCTAAGAGTTGGCTCTCCGCCAGTGATCCTTACTTTTTCAATACCATGGTGCGCAAACGCTTTAAGCGTATTGCTAATTTCATCAATTGTGAGAAAACCACGGTCTGGCCCCCCCTGATAACCATCTGGTAAACAATAAACACACTTAAAATTACATACATCAGTAATAGACAAACGTAAGTAACTAAACTCTCGCCCTGTTGGGTCGATTAGCATAAATAAACCTTAACTAATATCAACAAGTAATAATAACCTAATACCAATTTGCAATAATACTTAATCATTTAATTAAGCGAATTGGTATAAACAACGCTACTTATTGATACATAAATAATAATTACATAAATATATTTAATAACTAAAAAGGGCTGCATAAAGCACACCCCTTTAGTTATTTTTGTTTTACGCTTCTAAGCCTTTTTTAAGTTCGCTTGGCTTCATTGGTAGATCACGTAAACGCACGCCTACTGCATTAAATACAGCATTACCAATCGCAGGAGCCACCCCTATAACGCCAGGTTCGCCTAAACCAACTGGAAATTCATCGCTTTGTAAAAATTCAATGTCAATATCTGGTACGTCTTGCATCCTTAGCGGTAAATAAGTATTAAAGTTAGTCGCTGATACCTGTCCATCTTTATACGTATTTGATTCATGCAATGCAAGGCTGCTGCCCCATAGTAACGACCCTTCAATTTGCGCTAGTGCGCCATCTGGGTGAACTATTAAGCCCGCATCTACAACAACATAAAGCTTTTTAAGCGTTATTTTACCACTATCACGGTTAACATGAACATGCGCTGCGGTTGCAAGCCATGCTGGCATAGTACGTTCTTGCCCTGAGCTTACAGAAAAGCCAATGCCTTCATCTTTAGCTAATTTAACAGAAGCTACTTTGTCTGACACTGTTTTAAGCACATTACGTAAGCGCAGTGCTCCACCTACACTCTCAGGTGCTTTTCCTGCTTGCTTGCCTTTACCGTCTAACATTTCAATTCTAAATTGAACTGGATCTTTGCCTTGCTTATGGGCAATTTCATCAATAAACGACTCAAGACTCCATGCAATCCAACCTGGTCCTACTGAACGTAACCAACCTGGAGTAAAGGTGCTTTGTGCAACTTCGTTATTAATAGCGCGTGCACGATGACTGCTCATGCTGTACCAATGATCAGCGCCCGATGCCGAAAATGCATCAAATTTACCTTTGCCATCAACACCCGGTGATAAAAACCCTGGTGCCATAGCTTTAGTAGGCCAACCTGCAGCAAATGCATGCTCTAAACCAGTAAAAGTACCGTTTTTATCAAACGACGCTGTCATTTTTGCAGCAGATGCAGAACGAGACTGATCGAATAAACTATCGTCTGCTCGTGTAAATACCAATTTTACTGGTTTACCTACTGCTTTTGCGGTTAGAGCTGCAGGTACGGTCCAGTCACCAAATAATCGACGGCCAAAACCACCACCTAAATAATAAGGACGAATAATTACTTTGTTTTGTTCTATTTCAAGTGCTTTAGCAAGCGCAGGTAACGTAAGTGACTGCCATTGGTTACCAGTATGAATAATCCAATTACCGTCTTTAAATTCTGCAACCGCATTAAGTGGCTCTAGCTGATAATGACTCGCTGTCGCTGTGGTATACATTGATTCTAACGACTCACTGGCGTCTGCTTGTGTTTTCTTTATATCTCCTTCATCAACAAATAAAGTACCCGAGTCGCGCTGCTCGCATAATCGCTTACCTTCTTTTTGAATATCATCTTCAGATATATTTGCTGACTCACCCTTTTTATAACTCACCTTTAAAGCATCTACTGCTTTAATGGCGCTTGGGTAACTGTCAGCTAATACAACAACCCAGCCTTGCACTGTGTTACTAGGATCATTTAAAATTTCATAGCCTTTGTAACCTTTAATAGCTTTTGCTGCACTATCGTCAACGTTTGTTACTGTACTGCCATAGCGGGTTGGCGGTATTACTGGTCGCGCGTACAGCATGCCTTCAACTTCTACATCTATACCATATACCGCAGTGCCATTTGTTTTGGCTGGTATATCAAGCGCTTTAAAGTCTTGTTTAAGCCCTGTTAAATGACGCTTATTAGCAGGTTTTAGTGGCAGGTTTGCAACTTCATCACTGGTAAATGTACGATTAAACTCGCCTTTTTTGACTATGTCAGCGTAACTAACCGATTTTTCGCCTGAAATTATATAGCCCTTTTCAGCACGACATTTATCTGCAGGTACGCCGAGCATTTTCGCTCCTGCGTCTATTAATGCAATTCGACCTGCAGCACCGGCTTGAGATAATGGCTTAAAGCTTTGAAATACAGACCACGAACCACCCGTTACCATAAAGCCCCATTTTTCATGAGTATCTACGTAGGTAATTGATACTTTATCCCAATCACATTCAAGCTCATCAGCCACAATACGCGCAAGAGCAGTACCAATATGTTGGCCCATTTCAGCTTTAGCAATACTTACTTCTACGGCGCCGTCGGTGCTCATAGTCCACCAAATGGTTGGTGAAAAAGCCTGTTGCGCAATTGACTCTTTTGCACTGAGCGAACCCGAAAATAACGCAGGGGCAAACGCCATGACTAAACCTGCGCTAGCAGTGCCAATCATAAACGAGCGACGATTTAAATTAACGGTTTCGCTATTTTTTTGAAATAATTTTTTCATTATCGGCTCCAGTTAAGCGTCTTGTGCATTTGGATCAAATATATTTACTACACTTTGTGACTCATCTGCAGCGCGTTGAATAGCAGTTTTAATACGTTTATAAGCCATACAGCGACAGTAGTTACCATTCATATGGCTTACTATTTCTTCATCTGAAGGACTTGGGTTAGCTGCCAGTAATGTGGCCGCTTGCATTATTTGCCCCGACTGACAGTAACCGCACTGTGGCACTTGCTCTTCAACCCATGCTTTTTGCAGTGGGTGTTCGTTATTAAGCCCTTCAATTGTGGTGATGTTTTTTCCTGCAATTGCGCCAATTGGTAAAACACATGAGCGAGTTGCTTGCCCATCTAAATGCACTGTACACGCACCACACATTGCAATACCGCAACCAAACTTCGTCCCTTTTAATCCAATTTCATCACGAATAACCCATAACAATGGTGTATCTTCACTTGCGTGTGATTCGACCACCTTGCCATTAATTGTAAACGTCACCATAGCTTGCCCCTTAATTACGATTTCTATAGTCACTTTTAAACTATACGAACAGCTTCAAAAGTGACTATAGCTATTAAAAATATAACTACGACCCTACTCGTTATATTTTTTCATTAAAATTTTTATATTCTGTTTTACTTAAAAACTCACTTAATTGCTCTTGCGTATCTATATCTAAACTCGCACTACTTAAACTAATTGTGTTAACAACTTCACGACTAGAGCGCAATAATTGCTGTGCACCTCTATCCGAAGTTAAGCTTGCAAGCTGAGATAAATCAACCGCTGGGAATATAGCGGGTACACCTAAACGCTCGCCATAGTTTGCGCACCAGCGCGATGGATTACGTGTAAAACCAGTAACTAGCTCACTTAAGTGCGCTACTTTTAGCTCAACCTGATCCGCGAGCATAAATAAAATCCCATCGAAGGACTTATTTTTAAACACAGTTTGAGACGCTATCGCGATTGAATTACCTAAACCTTGGCTCCATTGCTTGTTCTCAATTAGCTCTATGTTTTTATAACCGGTCAGTACTTGTGCTACTTCTTTATGCCATGCCCCGGTAACTACATACACGGGCGTGTCATCAAGTGCTTGAAGTGTATTTACTGCATGTTCAATCATTGTTTTGCCAAACCCGATATCAGCCGTTAATTTACAGCCGTTAAAGCGAGATGATTGCCCTGCGGCTAAAACAACTTTTGCAATTAGCACTCCTCTTGCCCCCAATGGCTTAGCGATTGGGCGTTTTTGTCACACAGCACTGCATGTATTTCGCTGATCAGCGATAGTGCAATACTCTCTGGCGAGTCGCCGCCTAAATTTAAACCGACAGGCCCAAAAACAGGAGACTTTATTTGTGAAACACGCGTATTCGCGTGCTCTAAAACTTGTTCACGCCTGTGCTTAGGACCCAATAACCCTATATATTTAAAAGAAACATCTTTAAATTGAGCTAACGTACTCGCGTCAAGCTCAACGCTGTGAGCCATTAAAATAGCCGCATCGACTTTATTAGTTATGCAATATTCTCTTAACTCACTCGGTGTGATGCGCAAAATAGCATCTGCATTTTTAAAATATTGCCTTTTTGCATTGGCTGCACGCGTGTCCCATACAGTTACACTCCAACCAAGTTGTTTGGCAAATGTATAAACCGGAACCGCATCGGCCCCACCACCCACTATTAATAAATGAGGCGGCGGATAAATAGAAGTTTGTAAGCACGTAGCGCCTTTTAATTCTATTAACTGCGCTTTGCGGTTCATTGATAAACCATGTAACTCATCATTTTGCGTAAATACACCACTACCGGCTGGCAAAATGGGGCTTACCTGTTGAAGGTATCGCCCTGGTTTATTCTCATTAAGTGCTTTAGATACAAGCTCTAACTGTAAATAGTCATTAGCTTTGTGAATGGGCTGCAGTAAAATGTGTACTATGCCCCCACAACCAATACCAAGTTGAAATGTTAAATCGTCTTCATCGGTGGCATCATAACTGATGGTTTTACTTGTTAAAGTACTCATTACTTGTTTAGCATGGCGCTGTATGTCAGCTTCTAAACAGCCACCTGAAAGCATCCCCAAGCGCTCGCCTAGGCTAGATATAAGCATCATAGCCCCTAGTTTTCTGTAGCTAGAGCCTTCAATTTTGTACAAAGTAGCTAAAACCCATTCTTGGTTGTCCCTATTTTTATACCAAGTGTTTAAGATACTTTTTAAATCTGTAACCATATATTGCCCTTTAAAAGCATTTTTTGCGTTTAAAAACAAACCAGCCTAAACAGCTAATCTAAAACTTAATAATTCACGCACAATTTACTCCTCTATTATATCGTTTAAGGTCTCAATTAACTCATCAAATTGCTCATTAACGCTTTGGCGTTGTTTATCATTTAGAGTTGAGTTTAATTCGTAGAGTAAATTTATATATAAATTTAAGTTTGCTTCATTGGTTTTCAATAGTGCGTCGCTCATATAGAGTTCGCGCTCTTTAATAACCGTACTTAACTGATTTATAAAATCTTTTTCTGTAATTTCAGCATTTGTAAATACCTGCTTGGCTGCATTCAAACGGTTTTGCTTGTACTTTAGCCACAGCGTTCCTGAGTCTTGATGTTGCTCATTAGTTGATTTAATCAGCGCTTTTTGTTGTTTATTAAGCTTGCCTATCCACTGCTCGTAGTATTCAAATTGCTTTTCCAGGCGCTCACTTTTTCGCTCAAGCGGGGTTTGTTCGTTAAAC
Organism: Pseudoalteromonas sp. AS84; assembly: GCF_038900255.1. Classification (NCBI taxonomy): domain Bacteria; kingdom Pseudomonadati; phylum Pseudomonadota; class Gammaproteobacteria; order Alteromonadales; family Pseudoalteromonadaceae; genus Pseudoalteromonas; species Pseudoalteromonas sp. AS84. The sequence continues at coordinate 265,454 of NZ_JBBMQY010000001.1, forward strand.
TCTTCGCGTTCGTCGTTAATTTTTATTTGAATATTGTTTAAAAGTTCTTCTCTTTGCTCACTTGATAAAGTTGCACCCAGTTCGGCTAAAGGCATGTGCGCGTATTCAAGTAGGTTTTGCCAATGCTTTTTAGCAAAAACCACCTGCTCTTTTAACTTCTCAATGCTTAGTGTGTTGTTAAAAAGTGCCTTAATATTTTGAATGTCTTGTTTATAGGCTGGTAGCTGCGTACTTCTATGCCACGCTTGGGTCGTGTTAATGATCTTTTTAAGCTGCTTATTTTGTGTTTTATTTAAATCAATATAATCATCTACCCAAAATGACGAAAGCCAACTCAAATTATTGTAAGTAAAAGATGCCGAACAACTACATAAAAACAACATACTTACAGCAAGGCATATCTGTTTTAGTTTTTTTGCTTTGAAATTTTTAAGCATAACCTTCTCTATTATTTAGATTGTGGCAAAGCTCAAAACTCATTTGATAATAGTTATCATTTAAGTGTTGACTTACATTTAGATCTAACTGATAATCGTTCGCACAAACACAGTGTAACGACCTCAATGCCTACGGAAGAATATTCAGCAAGGATGCTGACACATTAAAAGAAGAGCGTGCCGCTTCGTGTTATTACTTACTCGACCCAAGTAATAACATCAAATATCACATTTACTTGCTACATTGCTCATATTAGTGACGGTTAATATGATTCAAAAAAGCCCTAACGGGCTTTTTTTATTTCTTTAAATTTTCTATAAAATCTGTATCTTACACTTCTAAACTCGTTTACTTACCTTAAAAGTCCACCGTGCTGTTATTTACATTTTATACGCACGATCTGATAAGGTATCGCCTTGCGTTTACGCTAAAGCTGGCGTAAAACATAACAGTAGACACCCTTTTTTGCATCTATTTATAGTAACCGATTTAGTCTCTACTTAAATGCATTGAGTATTAAACGTTTAAAATGCGCAAATAGTGCAAAAATTTAATAATTTAGCATTCAACTATGGCCTGTTGACCTTTTAGCATTAAAATTTGTTCTATCTAGGCGCTATTTATACCAATCTGCTTATATATGGGGTCTATTTAACGTTAAAGAAATTACGCTAGAACTAGGCAAAAGTTTTTGTATCTAGTTGTTCTAAATGAAAATTTTTAACGACGTTATAGTGCAATTTAATTCGTTAAATTGATCAAAGATTTATGCAGGTTGGTATTAATCGCCGCACGAAGTTTGTAACCTAGTAGGCTCATTAAAAACCGAGCAACAAAAAGCGAACCTAAATAGCAGCACAAATTTAAACTAGAAAGATAAACAGGCGTTAATACCTATTGTAACTATTACTAATTGGAGACATTAATATGTCACAGTTTAATTTGAAATCACTCGTTCTAGCTGGCGTTTTGCTTGCCAGCCCCTTTGCTCATGCAACATTAGAAGATGGCATAAAAGCAGCAAACGAAGGTGAATTTGCAGTCGCCCTAAAAGAATTTCAATACCTTGCCGATAAAGGCTTTGCACCAGGAATTTACGAACTAGCTAAATTATATGAAGGTGGATACGGTGTAACGCGCGATTACCGCAAAGCAGCTGCGCTTTATCAACAAGGCGTAAAAAAGAACCACCCGGATTCAATGTTTGCTCTAGCAGTTTTATACGACGAAGGCAAAGGTGTTAAACTTGATCACCAAATGGCTGTTACCTTATTTGAACAAGCAGCCAATAAAAACCTGCCTGCGGCTCAGTTTAATTTAGGGGTAATGTACTCCAACGGCGTAGGTGTGACTCGAGATTATAAAGCTGCGCGTAATTGGTATGAAAAAGCGGCCGCTAATAATTACTCTTTGGCTCAATTTAATTTAGCGCTAATGTATTTTGAAGGTCTAGGCATGCCAAAGGATCTAGAAAAGTCATACATTTGGAATACTATTGCCGAGTACAATGGCAACATGCAAGCAAGTCATAGCCGCAAACTTGATGAGCGTAAAATGCTACCTAAAGAAATTGAAGAAGCTAAAGAAAAAGCCGATGCCATTTATGCAAAAATACAAGTGGGTACTTATGCTGGTGAAGGTCGCTTATTTTAAGTCTTATTTTAGAGTTTAAGAGTTTAGTTTGAAGCTAATCTAAAAAGGCTGAATTACATAACGTAATTCAGCCTTTTTAATATATCTTGATTAGCAAAATAAAATCTATTCAACTTTACAAAATCAACACCCTATCATTTTATATAAAGCCATTTTAATAGCTTAATAATAAGTTTACTTTGTTTAAGTAACAGATTAATACGAGGATTAAATGAGCCTGATACTAAGGTGTTTTTAGCGTGGCTGAACGTTAAAAAACCTTCAATACCATGATAGTGCCCCATTCCTGAATGCCCTACACCACCAAAAGGGGCATCGTCAGCAGTTACTTGCACTAACGTATCGTTTATTGCCACAGTGCCACTGATTGTTTGCTTCATAATGTATTCTTGAGCGTGCTTATCTTGCCCTAAAATATAAAGCGCTAATGGGTGGTGATGCGCTTTAATGTAATCAATTACAGTGTCGAGCTTTTCGTAACTCATTATTGGTAATATTGGACCAAATAACTCATCTTGCATTAGGCTCATCTCGTCAGTCACTTGAGTCACTAAGTGCAGCCCCATACGATGTTTTTGCTCATCTTGCTGGTTTTGCTCAAGTGGCTTAATAATGTTTGCGCCAAGCTCTTGTGCTTGCTCTAAATAAGTTGCTAAACGTTTATAGTGTGCATCGCTAATAATAGAAGTTAAGTTTTTACCTTCAACACCGTCTTTAAAATGCTTTTTATACAGCTCACACAATTGCTGAACCAGCTGATGCTCAAGCGCTTTGGGTACAAATACATAGTCGGGAGCAACGCATATTTGCCCTGCATTAGCCATTTTTCCAAACAGTATGGCTTGCGCCGCTTTTTTAATATCGGCATTTTGCGTAATAATAACTGGCGATTTACCACCGAGTTCGAGCGTTACGGGTGTTAAATTACGACTCGCCGAAGCCATTACTAATTTACCTACGGCCGTTGAGCCCGTAAATAATAAATGAGCTAATGGGAGCGATGAAAATTGCGCGGCTACATCGCTGCCGCCTTGTATTATCTTACAATGCGCTTGCATGTCGTCTTTAAATATTTTTTCGATAACGGCGTTTGTGTGAGGTGTAAACTCGCTTAATTTGAGCATGACTCTATTACCGGCAGCTATGGCAGTAAACACAGGTACTAACGCTAACTGAATCGGATAATTCCACGGTGCAATAATACCAACCACACCTTTGGGCTGGTAATTAACACTTACTTTTGAAGGCCACAAGCTTAAACCAACAGAGCGATTACTTGGCTTTGCCCATTTTGGGAGCTTTTTAATAATGTGTGCGAGCGTTTGCACCGTAGGTAATATATCGCCAAGTAAAGTATCGAAAGCAGTTCTATAACCAAAGTCTTTTGAAGCAGCATCCACTAGCTCTTGCTCAAGTTCAACAATACGTACACGAAGTTTTTTTAATAAAACGAGACGTTTATCAATTGGCAAGTGAGGCGTTTCGAGAAAGCTTTTTTGCAATTCATCAAATTGGGGAATTAAAGGCATTGCCTGTAGTGTGTCGGTGCTCAAAATAGATTACTCAATTTTTAAAGTTACCGCAGACTATAACCTTGTTCTGTTTTTCGAGCAATAACACTAATTATCTAAAAAAGAGCTTCTTAAGCAATATAAATAAGTATAAAGAGTAGCTTTGTTTAAAACTGTAAATATAAACAAAGCTACTCTGGTATAGGTTGATTTAGTACAGCTTTAAAAGCCAAATACTTGAGCTGCTATAGTCATTGTCACTAGCGTAATTAATACAATAGCAACAATATTTAGTATAAAGCCCGCTCTTATCATGTCGCGCATTTGAATTTGCCCTGAGCCAAATACAATGGCATTTGGTGGTGTCGCTACTGGCATCATAAACGCGCAGCTACATGCAATAGCGGCAGGAATAACCCATACAAGTGGCGAACCTGTAATAGATTCTGCAACGGGTCCTAACAAAGGAAGAAAGCCAGCTGCAGTTGCTGTATTACTCGTGATCTCCGTTAAAAACGTAATTAATGCCACAACAACAAGTACGCTCATAACAAGTGGAATAGTACTTACACCCTCTATCATTTGGGCAATAAAATCAGCAAGGCCTGATGATTTTATTTGAGACGCTAATGTTAATCCGCCTCCAAACAAAAGTAGTACGCCCCACGGTACCTCTGATGCGTGATGCCAATCAAGAATACGCTCATTTTTGCCTTTATTCGCTGGCATTACAAACAACAGCAATGCCGCAGCAATTGCAATTGTAGTATCTGAAATATTAAGACCTGTAATATCGCCTAATAAAGGTCTAAATATCCAACAAAGTGCAGCAAGTACAAATACAAACAACACGCCTTTTTCTGCACGTTGCATTATTCCAAGATTTTTTAGCTGAGTTGTAAACACCGCTTTTGTATCAATTTTCTGATCGTTTTTAACATTAGCATCTACTTTATACGCAAACTTAGTAAGCCAAACCCAGCTAATAACTAGCATGCTTAAAGACAGAGGTACACCTACAATCATCCATTGCGCAAAGCCAATTTCTATTTGATAACTGTCTGATAAGTAAGCAGCCATTAAAGCGTTAGGCGGAGTGCCGATTAAAGTAGCAATACCACCAATACTTGCACCATAAGCGATTGATAACAGTAAAGCCTTACCAAAACCTTCATTTTCAGGGTCTGATTGTTTAACTAAACTGGTAATCGAAAGTGCAATAGGCAGCATCATTACGGCTGTAGCCGTATTAGACATCCACATCGACAAAAATGCGGTAACCAACATCATAGCTAAAATTTGTAGGCTTGGTTTTTTACCTGCGTATAGCATAGTGCTAAGCGCAATACGTTTATGTAAACCCCAGCGCTCCATAGCAATGGAAATTAAAAACCCACCTAAAAATAAAAAGATTAGCGGGTGTGCATACGGTGCAGCCACACTCTTTATTGCTGCTATATCAGCTAGTGGTGATATTACCAATGGTAGCAATGCAGTTGCCGGAATTGGTACAACTTCGCTCACCCACCACGATGCCATCCAAAATGCTAAGCCTGCAGTTTTAAATGCCGCAACCGACATACCTGTTGGCGGATCGAATAAACAGGTTAATAGCATTACTAAAGGCCCTAGTATTAAAAAAAGCCATTGAAAATGTTTTTTCTTATCGGGTTCTTGCGTCAGTATGTTGTCTGTCATGATAAGCCTCTAAAACTTATATTTAAGACCAAGCGCAACACTGTTGTCGTCTTGTTCTTCTAGATTAAGATCGGTGTATAAAAGGTAAGCTGTTGTCTGCTTATCAAATACATAGTCAAGGCCTGTGCTCCATTGCGTTGCCTCAGAAACTTGACGAAGTGTAGAGTCATCTTTAGCAAATTGAATCTTTGGTACCCACTTGTCAAGCGTATAACTTGCACTCAATACATAACCATTACCAGATTTAGTGCCATCCACTGATTCCGAATGCTGGTATAAGCCGCCTAACTGTAATTGCTTAAACTTATAAACGCCTGCAAGTCTACTTGCTGTAATATTATTAAGTGAATCAACATGACTTAGTGACACATAATACGGGGTGTTATTTAAATTACGATCGCCATAAATAAGCGTAGCAGCAAAACCGGCTTCATTATCTTTATTATCGTCTTTAGGCGCGTAAGTAAACGAAAACTGTGTATTATGCCAATAGCTTGAAGTGTAGGTTATGGTGTCTCCGAGGCGATCTTGCCCTGCAATAACTTGTGCCATGTCGGCTTGAGTTTCATTAAAGTTATCAACTTTTCCTTCAGAGTATTTAAAGCGTGTATCGTTTCTTCCTACTACAACTTCACCAAACGCACCTTTTAAGCCCAAGTAAGTATTACGTGCAGTAAAAGGCTCATCGGTGTCGTCTTCCTCAAACCCTTTAACTTGTACTTCGTATTTAAAAACAACGCTTAGGTATTCGTTAAGTTTGTGGTCGCCTTTAATACCAATACGCGAGAACGGCGCGTCTATTTGCGTACCCTCATCTGCGTATCGCATAGTGCCTGTATCAGTATTTGCAATTTGTACTTCAGCTTTACCATAAACGGTATAATCAACCGCTAAAACAGTATGCGAAAATGTAGCTAAGCAACTCAGTGAAGCTAGATAAATAGTAGTGTGTTTGAACCTTATCATTGTGTGTCCTAATTATTAGAATCTACTTATTGTCGACTCTAACTAAGCAAACACATTGCCAATGATGTAAATGGTATATATTTCATAATCTTGACACTAGCTGTGGTTTTTATCTATACAAGATTGTGCGGATTACCGCACATTAAAAACCAGGCTATGTCACTTTATCCACACATTTTAATCGATGAACATATCGCGGTTGAGCCCATATTTACTCATTTTATCGTAAAGCGTTTTTCGGGCAATTTGTAATGCTTCCATGGTATTTTTAATACTTCCATGGTTTATCTCAAGTGCATGTTCAATTAGTGATTGTTCGTAAAATGATACTTTCTCTGACAAACTTAAATCGGGCGAAAGCTCACCCTGACCTTGTGTTTTTGTGACCGAAAACGCCAGTTCAACGCCTAATAGCACAGCACGCTCAGCTTGGTTTCTAAGTTCTCTCACATTCCCAGGCCAGTCGTAAGCTAATAAACGCTGTTGTAATTCACTGTTTAAGGGCGCTGGTGCTTTGTGATAGCGAGTAGCTGCAATTGAGCTAAAATGCTTAAACAATAAAAGTATATCTGCTTTTCGCTCTCGTAGAGGCGGTATATTTACTTTAACTAAGCTGAGTCTGTAGTATAAATCTGCTCTAAATTCACCTTTTTCAACTAAAGAAAGTAAGTCTACTTTAGTCGCTGCAACAATTCTGATGTCTAAATCAATTGCTTTGTTATCGCCTACAGGTGTTACTTTTCGCTCTTCTAATACGCGTAGTAACTTAACCTGCAGCGACATTGGGGTACTTTCTATTTCATCTAAAAATACCGTACCGCCCTGAGCAAATTCAAACTTACCCTTTCGACTTTGCGTAGCACCGGTGTATGCCCCACTTGCTGCACCAAACAATTCGCTTTCTATTAATTGCTCTGGTACTGCGCCACAGTTAATAGCAACAAAATTACAGCTAGATCGATTACTTTGATCGTGTAGATAACGCGCTACCAGCTCTTTACCTGTGCCAGTTTCACCTTCAATCATCACATCGGTTGGGGTATCTATAATTGTATTTAACAAGTGCATCATGTGTTGCATTTTAGGTGTATCACCTAGTATGCGTACACCTGGGGCTGAGGTTTTCTGTACAGCCACTTTTAATGCGCGGTTCTCCATAACAAGGCTTCGTTTGTCGCACGCTCGTGCTATGCAATCAAGAAGATGTTCGTTAACCGGTTTTTCAAATAAATCATACGCACCTAATTGCATCGCTTTAACTGCAATCGATACATCAGCGTAACCAGTTAAAAATATTACAGGGAGCTCACTATCAAAAGCCGTTATTTGCTCTAAAAGCGTTAAGCCATCCATGTTCGGCATATTTATATCGCTCAGCACAACTCCAGCAAAGCGCCTATTGAGTTTGCTAAGAGCGGTACTTGCGTCATTAAAGCACTCAACGGTGTACCCTTCGAGAGTGAGCAGTTGCTTTAAAGAGTCTCTGATCATTGCTTCATCATCAATGACTATTATGTGATTACAAGGTAGGCTGTCAATCATCTGTATTTTCCTGCCTGTTAGAAAGGCTAATTATAAATTCAGCCCCTCCCTCTAGCCGGTTGTGTGCGCTCAAACATCCATTAAACGAATCAATTATTTGTTTTGATATGGATAAACCAAGGCCTAGACCATTACTTGATTTAGTGCTGTAAAAAGGTTCAAATAAATGACTAAATGCATGTTGCTCAATACCAGAGCCTGTATCTAAAATCGACAGTTTTACACGCTCTTCAAAACACTCCAACTGAAAACTTAAGTTACGAATAATTGCGCCGTTCATAGCTTGGCTAGCATTCGTAATTAAATTAACAAGTACTTGTTCAAACTTCAGCGAATCGACCCATACAACGACTGCTTCATCAAATTGAGGTGGCTCTACTTGTACGTTATCTTGCTTTAGTTGCGCGCTAGAAATCATTAAGGCGTTATTAACAAGCCCTGCAAGCGGGTAAGGTCTGAGCTGCATTTTTGAAGGTTTACTGAAATGCTTTAGTTGACCTACAATTTGATGCACTCGATCAACTAATCCCTCAATCACCACTAAGCTTTCAGCTAATGCTGAAGTATTTCCTTTCGCTAATAAACGCTTTGCCGAAGCTAAATAAGTATTAATAGCACTGAGCGGCTGGTTTATTTCGTGGTTAATTCCTGCACTTAACTGTCCTATTGTCGCAAGCTTTGCAGATTGCACTAAGGCTGTTTGTACTTTTTCCAAAGCTTGAGTGCGCTCAAGTACTTCAAGTTCAAGGCTATGTCTGGAGTACACCAGCTTTTTATAGCCCGCAAACCGAGTTAATAAAATATAACTAATAATAATTATCAAGCTACAGATAATAGATACCCAAAATAAGCGAGGCAGTTGGGCAGAATTAACTTTTGTTATATCAACGAGTACGTTCATTGTGGCATTAAAATATCGTAAAGGTCTTTGCGATATTACGTAAAGTTTTTTATCTATTTTAAAATGTTTAATACCTTCATTAGAAAATTGAAACTGCTTTATATACAAAGGTTGATGATCTAAATAAGCCCGACGAGATTTAATATCTCTGCGCATAGTTATATCAAGATCAGTGAAGCTGTTTAATCGCCACGTTTGCATATCTGACATTGCAATTACGTCATCTGCAAGCTGTAAGAAAAAGTGGCTGCCCTTTGACGTATTTAAAAGCTCTCTGTCGTCCTCAAATTTGCTTACATTGACTTTTAGCACAACAACACCAATGGCTTTATTATCGCGATATACAGCCTGTGAAAAGTAGATACCACGCTCTTTAGAGCGCATACCTAGTGCAAAATACGCTACTTTTTCGCCTGCAAACGCACGTTTGAAATAAGGTCTAAATGCAAAGTTACTACCTAAAAAAGTGTAATCTGCTTGCCAATTACTACTGGCAATAACTTCGCCTTGAGTATTTAGTACAAAAATATCTGATGCACCGCTGGCTTGTTGAATATCAGCAAGGTAGTTATTAATAGCGTTATAGTGCTGTGGCTGCGCATCAACAAAGTCTATCATTAACGAGTTATAGGTAAGTAACTGTGGAATAGCAGAAAAACGAGCAAGTTCAGTATCAATATAGTTATTTAATTGCGTAACTTGGCGTTCAGCCTGGTAAGTTGCTTGCTCAACATCATGAGCTCTACCAAGCCAAAACGTAACAACTAATATAAGTACGAGTAACACAAAAATAGTAATAATTTTTTTAGAAAAGGAAAACATGGATAGCTCGCAAAAAAATAGCCAAGAAAATTTTAGGGCGCTAGTGTAACGGCTAATCTCTAGCAGAGATATAAACTTTTTGTTAACAACAGTTTTAAAGTGCTTAAAAACAAAAATCGCCGTAAACAACTATGTTTACAGCGATCTGTTTAGCATTAAATTAAAAAACAATTAATTTGTAGCTAATGCTGATCTATTTTTAACATATTTATATAAGCCAATTAACGACGCCGCAATCCAAAATATTTCGATTACAAAGCTCGCTAAATTAAAATTATAACAAAGACTAATTAATAGTAAAATCGCCCCTGTTAAATTCATCATATTATACGTTAAGCTAGCTGGAGATGTTTTACCTAGCTGCAGTAAAAAAAATGAACCAACTACTAAAAAAGTACCTGTCATACCTATGATGTCAAATAAGAGTGCTATCACGAAACTATCCTTTATCCATTTTTAAATAACCCAATAAACTGGCCCGATCCATGGGGAGGGTATTTTTTCATTCATTGAAACAGCAAACCGGGCGATTCTATCAATGTGGTAAATTCTAACAAGGCCATATGTCCGTATGGAGAAAGCTTTATTTAAACGTTACTTTTCCGCCGATGATTTTATAGGCTGGTGCACCACGAATAATAGCCTCTCGGGCAAATGGACGGCTACAGTTAGGGCAAATACATGGCTCACTTGTAAAGTCTTGACTAATACGCTCTTTAAAACACTTAACTAATGCTCCCTTCCCTCCTTTTCGATATTTAAATAAGGAAGCTTTACAGGCTGAGCAAAAAATATCGACCGTTTTAGTTGGGCCTTTTTTATTAGGTTTTGCCATTAGGTTTTGCCATTAGGTTCTGCTGTATTATATGAAGAGTTATTAACTATGATATCAGTTTCGATAGGTAAAGGTGACAACTGGGTTTTAGAATTTTTGTGCAGTATGTTCGTTCAAGCTAGCTCATAATAAATTATTGATTATGAGAAATATAACCTAATCCCTAAAAAAGAAGCGGTTTAATTGAGATGATAATACATTCATATTAAAAGGTTTAATTATAAACCCCGATACTTTAGCTGCGATAACTTGCTTAACTTTATCCGTACTGTCTTCACAAGTAACCATTAAAACGGGAATATCAGTGAGTGCTTTATCCTGTCGAATATTAGTGAGTAAATCAACGCCATCCATTTTTGGCATATGAAGATCTGTAATAACCAAATCGAAATGCTGGTGACGTAATAAAGCCAAAGCTTGCAATCCATCAGTTGCTTCAACGATATTGCTATACTCTAGTTTTCTCAACATATTAATTAATACATGTCGCATAAGCGGCATATCATCAACAACTAATATTTTCATTAGTACGTTTACCAAGTCATGTAAAGGGGATTATATAAAACTACTCTACTCGAAGATAAGGAGCAAATTTGGTTTTACTAATTATTTGAACTTACGGCCATATTCCTAAAATGAGCCCCATTAACGAAAACTGTAAAACATGATAACCCCCGTTAATTAAAAAAAGCTTTAAAGGACGTTGCTCAAATATATAACTTAATCCTAATGAACTACTGATCCAAAAAAAGCCGATCACAAAGCCTGCCCCTATACTTTCACCTACGCTTGCGTCCTTACCTAAAAAAAGAGACAGCATTAAAGCCGCTATAAAAACTAAAAAAAAGCTGCCACCAAATATCAACTTAGGGTTAGCCGATTGTAAGTCCAGATCAGTTAAGCCACTACTTTCTAGCCAAGCATTTTTAAAGAAAGCTTTTGAGTACCATATGCCGCCAAGCATAAAAGAAGACAGCGCAGCCACTAGTATCGCAAAATAATTAACATCTAAAAGATTCATACAAACAGCCGTATACAAAATGTGTGATACCGTTTGGATAAAATATTAACGGTATAAAGATACTCCCAATGTAGTTATAAATAAGGTATTGAGCAAATTGCTTAACTTGAATTAATTGTTTGTATAGAAGATAATTATTAAAATATAGTTTATAAATCGCCAAATTTTGCATTGGTTAATAAGGCTAAATCAGTTGGTGAGAGTGCTATTTCTATGCCTCGTTTTCCGGCGCTTACAAAAATAGTATCAAAGAGTAAAGCACTGCTATGAATAAACGTAGCTAGACGCTTTTTTTGTCCAAGCGGACTCACCCCTCCTAAAATATAACCGGTACTAACTTGTACTTTTTGTGGGGCAGCCATAACTACTTTTTTAGCACCACATAATTTGGCTAACTGCTTTAAGTTAACTTGTTGGGATACAGGCGTTACGGCAACAATCAGTTGCCCTTCATGTGTTTCAAGTACTAAGGTTTTAAAGACTTTGTCACTATTGAGGTTAAGTTTTTCAACAGCCTCAGACCCATAATGGCTATTATTCTTATCATGCTCATAACTGAGTACTTCAAAGGGGATTTTTTGCTTTTTAAGTAGATCTATTGCTGGAGTCATGCTGTTTCATCTTTTTTGTTCACAGTAACAAAAATTAAGTTTAAAGCAAAAAAAACGACGCTAAAAGCGTCGTTTTTTTGTTCATAATAATTTAAATTTATTTAGTTAAATCATCAAAAAACTTTTTAACACCATCAAAAAAGCCTTGCTCTTTAGGACGGTTTTTCGAGCTATCTGTGCCCATGCTTTCATCTAACTCTTGAAGTAGTTCTCGTTGACGCTCGTTAAGATTAACTGGCGTTTCGATTACCACTTTACAAATTAGATCGCCTTGTGCACCACTGCGAACAGACTTAACACCTTTGCCACGCATACGGAACATTTTGCCCGTTTGAGTTTCAGAAGGTATTTTAAGCTTTGCTCGACCATCAAGTGTTGGCACCTGAATTTCGCCACCAAGGCCTGCTGTAGTAAAGCTAATTGGTACTTCACAGTATAAATTGTTCGCTTCACGTACAAATATTTCATGCTCGCGAACCGATACTTGCACGTACAAGTCGCCCGATGGCGCGCCATGCATTCCGGCTTCGCCTTCACCCGTTAAGCGGATACGGTCGCCTGTATCAACGCCAGCTGGAATTTTAACTGAAAGCGTTTTAGTTTTTTCTACGCGGCCTTGTCCATGACAACTGTTACAAGGATCTGAAATAATCTGACCTTGTCCCTGACATGTAGGACACGTTTGCTGTACAGCAAAGAAACCCTGGCGCATTTGTACTTGGCCAGCACCATGACAAGTAGTACATGTTTTAGGTTTAGAACCCGCTTTAGCACCACTGCCATCACACGGCTCACAGCCAACCCATGTAGGTACTTTAATTTCAACTTCTTTACCACGAACAGCTTCTTCTAAGCTTAAGTCCATGTTGTAACGTAAATCAGATCCACGTTGTTGACGAGATTGACGTCGACCACCGCCGCCACCAAAAATATCGCCAAATACGTCGCCAAATACATCACCAAAGTCGCCATGTCCGCCACCAAAACCACCGTGACCGCCACCGCCGCCTTGTTCAAACGCTGCGTGACCATGTTGGTCATACATTTGACGTTTTTGACCGTCAGTTAAAATTTCGTAAGCTTCTTTAACTTCTTTAAACTTAGTTTCAAGCTCTTTATCACCTGCGGTACGGTCTGGATGATATTTCATCGCTAAGCGTTTATACGCTTTTTTTATGTCTCGCTCACTCGCATCTTTGCTTACGCCGAGGACTTCGTAATAATCGCGTTTTGACATATATATCACACTACTCTTTTCTGTTTGCAGCGTGAGCTGCTGGATAAACCGATAAATCGCATCGATTTATCATTGAATTTTTAAACCTTAAATACATGCAAAAGGCGCGACAAGCTATTGCTCGCGCGCCTCAATTGTTCATCCTAACCTAAACACCTAACTGAGTTAAGTACTTTTGGTCAGCGAGAAGCGTTAGCAACAATTACTTGTCGTCTTTCACTTCTTCGAACTCTGCATCAACAACGTCGTCGTCTTGCTTAGTTGACTGTTGTTGCTCGCCTGCATCTGCTGAACCTTGCTGAGCTTTCGCTTGAGCAATTTCCATTAGTTTTTGAGACTTTTCAGCAAGAGCTTGAGTTTTAGCTTCAATCTCTTCTTTATTGTCGCTCTTAATTGCAGCTTCTAAATCTACAACAGCAGCTTCAATCGCTTCTTTGTCTTCGCTTGGTAATGCATCGCCAGCTTCTTCAATTTGCTTGCGAGTACCGTGAACTAGAGCATCAGCTTGGTTACGAGCAGCTACAAGTTCTTCAAACTTTTTATCGTCTTCAGCATGTGCTTCTGCGTCACGAACCATTTTTTCAACTTCTTCATCGCTTAAGCCTGAAGATGCTTGAATTGTAATTTTTTGCTCTTTACCTGTATCTTTATCTTTCGCAGATACATGTAAGATACCATCGGCGTCAACATCGAATGTTACTTCGATTTGCGGTGTACCACGTTGCGCTGGACGAATACCTTCTAGGTTAAATTGGCCTAGTGATTTATTGTCGCTTGAACGTTTACGCTCACCTTGTAACACGTGAATTGTTACAGCAGATTGGTTATCTTCAGCTGTTGAGAATGTTTGCGATTTCTTAGTAGGAATCGTCGTGTTTTTCTCAATTAATGCAGTCATTACTGAACCCATTGTCTCAATACCTAGAGATAATGGAGAAACATCTAGTAATAGTACATCTTTAACGTCACCAGCAAGTACACCACCTTGAATCGCTGCGCCTACTGCAACTGCTTCATCAGGGTTAACGTCTTTACGTGGCTCTTTGCCAAAGAAATCAGCAACAGTTTTTTGTACTAGAGGCATACGTGTTTGGCCACCAACAAGAATAATGTCGTTGATGTCGCTTACTGATAAATCAGCGTCAGCAAGTGCACGTTTTAATGGCTCTAGAGACTTCATTACTAAATCTTCAACTAGTGACTCAAGCTTAGCACGTGTTAGTTTCACGTTCATGTGCTTAGGACCAGATGCATCAGCAGTTACATACGGAAGATTTACTTCTGTAGACTGTGCAGATGAAAGTTCGATTTTTGCTTTTTCTGCAGCTTCTTTAACACGTTGCATTGCAAGAGGATCAGTTTTTAAGTCTAAACCTTGATCTTTCTTGAATTCAGCTACTAGGTAGTTGATTACGCGGTTATCGAAATCTTCACCACCTAAGTGCGTGTCGCCGTTTGTAGCTAGTACTTCAAAAGTGTGCTCGCCTTCAACTTCATCAATTTCAATGATTGATAAATCGAAAGTACCGCCACCTAAGTCATATACTGCAACTACGTTTTCGCCACGGTTTTTATCCATACCGTAAGCAAGTGCCGCAGCAGTTGGCTCATTGATAATACGTTTAACTTCAAGACCCGCAATACGACCAGCATCTTTAGTAGCTTGGCGTTGTGAATCGTTAAAGTATGCAGGTACTGTGATTACGGCTTCAGTTACTTCTTCACCTAAGAAGTCTTCAGCTGTTTTCTTCATTTTTTTCAGTACTTCAGCAGAAATTTGTGGTGCAGCGCGTTTTTCGCCACCCGCTTCTACCCATGCATCGCCGTTATCAGCTTTAATAATTTTGAACGGCATGATGCCGATATCACGTTGAACTTCTTCGTCTTCAAAACGACGACCAATTAAACGCTTAATTGCAAATAATGTATTTGTCGGGTTAGTAACCGCTTGACGTTTAGCAGATTGACCTACTAAAGTTTCTCCGTCTTGCGTATAAGCAATAATAGACGGGGTTGTGCGATCGCCTTCCGCGTTTTCAATAACACGTGCTTTGCCACCATCAAGTACTGCAACACAAGAGTTTGTAGTACCTAAATCTATTCCAATAATTTTACCCATGAAATCTCTCCAACTTCAATATTCGTTAAACGTTCGATGACTAGTAAATAGGGTTGCTCCAAACTTATTTCAACTGTAAAAATGAAAAAAAATTCATTTTTTGTGATTTATTTACAAAATAACCCTAATAATTGTAAGGAATGGTGATTTTTACACCGCCAGGGATGCTTTTAATTACTGGTCTGACTAGTGGCGTTGTGTTATAAATTTATTAAATCGCACTATAAAAGGACATCTTCATGCATTTTGAGCAACTACTTCAACAAGCGGAAAAAATTGGTCAAACCGAAAATACAGAACAATTAAATAATACAATGCAATTTCCAGAAAACTGGTGCCAAGGCAGAACTGCTTTTGGTGGGCTTTCAGCCGCACTGCTGTATCAAGCAATCAGAGGTAAGGTAACGAATGATCGTCGCTTACTTTCGCTTAGTACTAATTTTGTAGGACCATTAATTGCCGATACTCCTTTTTCTTTGTCCGTTGAAATATTGCGCCAAGGTAAAAGCAGTACACAGGTACTCGCCAAAGCAATTCAAAATGAACAAGTGTGCGTAATTGTACAAGCGTGTTTTGCTAAAAGTAGAGAATCGGGTATTAATGTGCCTGTTTCAAAATCTTTGGGTTTAAAGCCGGTAGACGAGCGCCATACACTACCTTTTATAAAAGGTCAGATGCCTGAATTTTTCCAACATGTTGATTTATGCCCGCAGCAAGGCGCGATGCCATTTAGTAGTGCAGAAACGTCTCACCTGGGTGGCTGGATGCGCTTTAAGCAAATCCCAGAACACATAACTGAGGCTCATGTTATTGCATTAACAGATGCTTGGCCGCCAACACTTTTACAAATGTTTAAACAACCCGCTCCTGCAAGTAGCATGTCGTGGTATTTAGAATTTGTGCAAGAGCCAAACTTAACACCTGGAGAATGGCTGGGCTTTGAAGCAATTACTCATCATTCTAAATATGGCTACGGTTTAGAAGATGGCTGTATATGGTCGCAGTCCGGTGAACTCATTGCGCTTACACGCCAAACCGTGGCTTTATTTGATTGATGAATAGGTTTGGCCTTCATCAACAATACTTTTATAAATACCATTTTGCTTGATGAGCGCCAAACCAATGTCAAACTCAGTAGCTAAAGCGAGGTTATTAAAATAAGCAGGTCGATCGGCTTTTGGAAATATAGTATAAATTTGAACAGCGTCAGGGGATTTATGTTGATTGTAGTAATAGTAAAAAATACGCTTATCTAGCACAATTACATCAACCCAACCTTTTAACAGCTTATCTACCTGCGCTTTTTGATTAATAACCTCTTGATATGAGCTAAAGTGTTTAACATTCCTTTTAAATATAGGAGGCAGATATGCTGTTGCATTTTGAAAAGCAAGAACGTTTTTATTAAACATGCCTTCTATTTTATCAATGTTATATTTATTTCGCTTGAGTGTAATAGCTACATTTTCATAACTAAGTACCGTCTTACTTGGATAAATACCAGCACTAATTCCTCCAGCATAATTTAAAAGTATATCTACTCCTTTATTATGTAATTGATGCTCAGCGCGTTTATTCGACATATATTGCACATTAATATTGGCAAATCCATTGGCCTTTAACGCGGCTTTTATTAAATTTAGGTGTATACCCGAGTCCGTTTTTACAAAAACATAGGGTGGAATTGATGCGCTCGCAGCGATGATTATCTCTCGCTCTTTATTAATAGCCACAGCATTTTGCGAGCAAACAAAGAGCCACATTAATATGTAGTAAAAATAATATTTCACACGCTTCCTTTATATAACGAACAGCTTGATGGCAGAACGCGTTGTATTAATGTATTAAATATAGCAAAATTGAAGAAATATTCTTCTTGCTTGGTATTAAATTGCAAACTGTATGCCCCTGCTGCGATCTGATCATAGATATACCTCGCATAATCGCAAAACAAATGGCGATATGCCCGCATTGTCACCACAAACTTTGCGAAGCCGATGTTAATCACGACAGCCGAATTGTCGCGCTGAGCTTTAGCGCTCTATTAATGCTGCTGAGTAGTATGTTTTATCCTTTTATTTCTTTTAGCAGTAGTGGTATTACTCAAACTATTACACTGCCCGACGCTGCTCGAATTTTATTTAATTACGACAGTGAGCTTCTTGGCTTATTTATTGATTTGAGCATTATTGCTCTGCCTATGGGTTTGCTTCTTATTTTAATTCCTTTGCATCTTGGGCTTTTAAAAACATTACCAGAGGGCATAGCAAGGCGACTACTAAAGTTCACCCTTGCGTTAGAGCCCTGGATTATGTCGGAAATATTTTTAATTGGCGTACTTGTTAGTATGGTTAAAATCATGTCGCTGGCTGATATTAGCTTTGGCACGAGTTTTTGGGCTTATGTGGGGTTTGTTATTTTATACATAGCTGCGCTCGTTCACTTAAATCGCCCGCGCTTATGGGCTCAAATAAAGCCAGTAAGAATACTCGAAGGCGCAGAGCATGCTAAGCGTGCTATAGATGAGAACATTAAAGCTTGCCATGTGTGCCATCAACTCTGTACGGGTAACATTTGTCAGCGTTGCCATACTAAAACACACGTCAGAAATCCTTATAGCGTACAAAAAGCAGCAGCTTGGCTAATTACTTCTGTCGTTTGTTATATTCCAGCTAATATTTTACCGATTATGCATACCACGAGCTTGGGAGATGAATCGCCTTCGACTTTAATTGGTGGCGTAATTACACTTTGGAAAAGTGGCTCCTACCCTATTGCCGCTATTATATTTTTAGCAAGCGTTGTGGTGCCACTTGCTAAAGCTTTTGTACTCAGCTTTTTATGCTTTATGGTAACAAGGCCTGCCAATAGGCATACTAAAAGTTACACCCGGATTTATCAACTTACTGAATTTATTGGAAAGTGGTCGATGATAGATGTATTTGTGGTTGCTATTTTAGTTGCCTTAGTTCAGCTGGGTAATTTAATGTCAGTAACTCCAGGATTAGGCATTGTATTTTTTACAGTTATGGTAATATGCCAAATGATGGCTGCCCATGCCTTTGACCCACGCTTATTGTGGGATTCCCCTAAAAACAAAAAATCAGAGAACAAAGCATGACCGAAACTGCCGAAATAACAAAAGAACCGAAAATTTCCGCTATCTGGATCATTCCGGCAATTGCGCTTTTAGTGGGCATGTGGATGTTATACCAATACCAAGCTAATAAAGGCCCTACAATTTTTATCGAGATGCCACAAGCCGAAGGCATTATTGCAGGTAAAACTGAAATAAAAGTGCGCAGTGTAAAAATAGGTCAAATTGACCATGTTCGACTATCAGACACCCAAGACAGCGTTATTGCCCGCGCGCAAATAGATAAAAATTATAACGAGCTACTGACTGACGATGCCAAAATTTGGGTCGTTAAACCACGCATTGATGAGACAGGTATTAGCGGAATGAGCACGCTATTGTCTGGTGTATATTTAGAGTTTTCACCAGGTGAAAGTAAAGAGCTAAAAGAGCGTTTTAAATTACAAGACGAACCCGCCCTCATTGGTAAAGATGTGAAAGGTGGCCGTTTCAAATTAATGAGTTACAACGCTGAAGTGCTTGATGTGAGTACCGGTATATTTTTCAAAAATTACAAAATAGGTCAAATAGAAACCGCCACTTTTGATTGGGAAAACCAGGCAATGAAGTACGGCGTATTTATTAAAGAACCATATCAAAACCTGATCACCATGAACTCTATTTTTTGGGTGAACGCAGGGATTGAAATTGACCTATCTGCCGATGGCATCAATATTAATACGGGCTCTTTGAGTAAGCTTTTAAAGGGCGGCATTTCGGTTGGCTTACCTGAGCAGCAGGCACCAGGTGAAATAGCACAAGATGGCCATAGCTTCTCATTAAGCCAAAGCTATAAAGAAGCGCTAGAAGAGCGTTTTTACGACTTTGATTACTACCTAATTGAATTTGAACAATCAGTTCGAGGACTACGCACTGGTGCGCCTGTAGAATATAGAGGAATGCGTGTAGGTACTGTTGTTGAAACTCCTGCCAATGTAATTATTGACGGTAAACCTGCCCACTTTAGAAACCATAATACGGCGGTTCCGGTGCTTATAAAAGTAGAGTACGGACGCTTGTATCACGACAGTGCTTCAGCTAAAGAATATTGGCAAGGTAGTTTAAAAGGCTGGATTGAGAGTGGTATGCGCGCTTCATTAAAACCGGGCAATTTATTAACGGGTGCAGTGTACGTTGATTTTGATATATACCCAGATGCACCAGAAGCCCACCTAGGTAAACTTGTGCAATATGATGTTTTTCCGAGTGTTTCTAGCGGCATAACCGTATTAGCAGACCAAGTCTCTGACGTACTTAATAAAGTAAATAACCTAAAAGTTGAAGATAGCTTAGAACAAATGCAAGCCACATTTACCGATTACCGAGCGCTTGCTAATGAAATGCGAGAGCTGCTAAGTCAAAAAGATACGCAAAACTTACCAGGCGACTTTAACCGTAACTTCGAAAAGATGACAAAAAGTATGGAACAATTTGAAGTAACTATGCGCCAATTTGATAAAACCATGGCCAGTTACCAAGCAGGTTCTGAACTTCATCATCAAATACAGCAAACATTAAAAGAGTTTAAACGTTTAAGTGAGGGCCTACAGCCTTTAACTCGCGGATTAAACGAGCAACCTAATATGCTAATTTTTGATAAATCACTACCAGCAGATCCAAAACCAAGGAAGCAATAATGAAATCGTTATTTTTAACTGCAAGTTTATTATTACTATTGGCAGGTTGTAGTTCATCAATACAAACTGCCACACAGTATTATCAGTTTGAGCAGCCTATTGGTGCATCGTCTCGAAATGTAACAGATACAGACGCACAACTAAGAATACAAACCGTTGTACTCAGAGGTGCTTTAAATAATTTAGGTATTGCTATGAAAATAGACAGTAACCAAATACATGCTGCTAATTACAACTTGTGGGGCGAATCGCCGGATGTAATGCTCACTGCAACAGCCCAGCAAGCGCTTTTTAATGCTATGCCAAATTGGATGGTAATAAAGGGCTTACCGGTCATTACTGAACTCGATCAACAAACATTTTATGAACTTGAGTACGAAATTCACCACTTTAATGGCGATATGGAAGGTAACGCTGATATTTCAGGACTTTGGCGTTTATATTACACACACCCTGAAACAGGCCGACGTCTTATAAGTATTCATAATTTTTCGCAATTGGTCCCTATTGATGATGACGGTTATGACGGTTTGGTTTCGACACTTGAAGCAACATGGCTAAATATAAACCTAAATGTTGCAAAACAAATAGAACAAGCAAGACTTTAATCATTAAGTGAAAATATAATAACGGCGGTTTTATCATTATTGATAACCGCCTTGCCCTCAATTTTAAAGCCCAATTTTAGCAACACAGTCTGCGAAGCCCTATTCTCTGGTGATGTTATTGCACACAGTTTTGTAATTCCAAATTTATGCTATGTTGCAAAAGTGCGGTAGCCGCCTCAAAAATATAGCCCTTTTTTTCAAAATCGCTTACAAGTGCAAAACCTAAATCAGGTTGTTGTAACGCTGCTCGTTTATAAAACCCAACCACGCCAACCACTACACCATTATGCAAAGTAATAACGTAAGGCCCAAAGCCTTGGTATTTATGAGAAGCAATAAATGACTGATTGATGTATGACTTAGCATCATCAAGAGTATAAATTGCTTTATCGCCAATGTGCTTTATAAAACTAGCCTGATTAACTAATTTTAGCAGCACAGCTGCATCACTTGCATTTGCATGGCGCAACAACAGTCGATTTGTTTTAAATACTGCGTTCAATATAAGTTCCTCTAAAAAACTTTGTTTAGCACGTAACTTTTTGTTGACTGGAATTAAAAAGCAGATTATTTTTGCGCCGATGTTTTTACAGGCACAACAATAGCGGTTTGCACTCCTTGCACCGTCTGGCGCCAAAGCCAACGCGTTTCACTTAAGCTGCTATTTAACATAACTGTTTATGTGTCCCTCCCACGCGTACAAAAGCAGTGACTTGGAAAATGATTTAACAACAAACTTATCATCTTCTTTGTTTTTGTATAAGCAGCTTGAAAATTAATTTAATTTTTATGCATGCTTTTAATTTTGTGAATACTTAAATGCTTGAACCTTCTGCGTTGAGTTTACTACCACCGTTAGTGGTGGTTGTATTGGCTGTTGTATTACGCCGCCCTATTTTATCTTTACTTATTGGTGCTTTAGTTGGTTTAGTCTTAGCCGATCCTGCACAAGTACTTACTAACTTTGCGAGTACATCGCTAAAAGTGATGACAGACGAAACCATCGGCTGGCTAATACTTGTGTGTGGTGGTTTTGGCGCTCTTATCGCGCTATTAGTGCGTACAGGTGGCGCATCAGCTTTTGGTAAGTTAGCTCTTAAGTACACCAAAGGTAAGCGTTCATCTTTGTTTATGACCTTTTGCTTAGGTGTGGTTATTTTTATTGATGACTACTTAAATGCCCTTACTGTGGGTGAAACAATGAAACGCATTACCGATAAATTTAAAGTTAGCCGTGAAATGCTAGCTTACGTTGTTGACTCAACAGCTGCACCAATTTGTGTGCTTGTCCCTTTATCTACCTGGGCGGTATTTTTTGGTGGTTTACTCGTAGATAACGGTATTGCTGAAGAAGGCAAAGGGATTGCTGTTTATATTCAAGCTATTCCGTACATGTTTTACGCGTGGTTTGCAGTGCTTGTTGTTTTACTTGTTGTGTTGGGTGTTATTCCTGCGATTGGTCCAATGAAAAAAGCAGAAAAAATGGCGCAAATTGAGCAAGCTCAAGTCGATCCAGCTCAATATAATAACGTTCAAACAGCAGATGAGTACGCAGTAAAAGCAGCTGAAGAAAACTTTGAAGATGCCGACCCTAAAGGTAAATTACGTAACTTTTTAGTACCTATTATTTTACTAGTCGCATTTACTGTTTACTTTGAAATAGACGTATACAAAGGCTTATTAGCAACAATGGCGGTCACTCTCCCATTTTATGCGCTACAAAAATTAATGAGCGTAAGTGAAATGATTGAGCGCATGCTTGATGGCTTTAAAAGTATGATCCCCGCTATTGGTACTGTTATAGCGGCGTTTATATTTAAAGATGTATGCGACTTAATTGGTTTGCCTCAGTTTGTTATTGGCAGCTTAAGTCCTTATATGACCGCAGCATATTTACCAGCCGTGGTATTTATTTCAATGGCTATTTTAGCGTTTGCAACGGGGTCTAGCTGGGGTATTTTTGCTGTATCAATTCCGATTGTTATGCCACTGGCAAATGCAGTTGATGCAAACATACCGCTGGTCATTGGTGCGCTATTATCGGCTTCTTCTTTTGGTAGCCAAGCGTGTTTTTACTCAGATTCAACGGTGCTCGCAGCGCAAGGCTCTGGTTGTAATTTAATGAGCCATGCCGTTACACAATTGCCTTACACGCTAATTGCTGCGGCATTAGCTGTTATAGGCTTTTTAATAATGGCTTAAATATTATACCAATCCGCAATAATACTTAATCATTTTACGGGGCTAAACGTGTCGCTACCTGAGTTAAAAAATTTTCATTTAGAACAACTAAATAGCAAATTTTTGCCTAGCTATCAACACGTTTTTCCATCCTCAAAATAGATCACTTAATTAAGCGAATTGGTATTATTAGTAAATATAGTGAGATAAATAATAAACCCCAATGTAGCAATACATTGGGGTTTATTTTTAGCTGTATAAATAAAGCTTATTTTTGTAGTTTAATACCATTGTAATAGGCATCAAGCGTTGTGATTTTAGTTTGATTTGGTAAATCGGCAAAGTCACTTTCTATAAACTTAGTACCGCGTAATTGCACATTTAAACGTGCGGCATTAGGATTAAGCATTGTTTGCTTGTAGTAGTCTTTTATATCTGCAAGCGTTACTTTTTCAACTTCATCAATCAGCTTTTGCTTAGAATCAAAGGTAAAGTTTTCACGGTACCAATCGTTTATAAGTGGTCTCATTTCGTCACTTAAGTTTTTAGGTTGCTCTTTAAGTGATACTAGGGTTGAGTTTTTAAGCTGCTCAAAAGTCTCTTCGCTCATGTTATCAAGTTCAACTGCGTATTCTTTTTTAAACTTATCAAAACGAGCTTGTATTTCTTTAGGACCTTTAACCGGTGTTTGAATATACAAACCAATTGCAGAGT
The DNA here is from genome assembly GCF_038900255.1 of Pseudoalteromonas sp. AS84. Classification (NCBI taxonomy): domain Bacteria; kingdom Pseudomonadati; phylum Pseudomonadota; class Gammaproteobacteria; order Alteromonadales; family Pseudoalteromonadaceae; genus Pseudoalteromonas; species Pseudoalteromonas sp. AS84. Next base: position 289,084 of record NZ_JBBMQY010000001.1, read on the forward strand.
AACCCTCGATTGGGCGCGCTAATGCACCTACTGCATACGCAAGTTGCTCCTCAGTACGCATTTTATCAAACGCAACTGTTCTAAAGTGACTTTGTAATACAGCCGCTTCTGCTTTTTGTCTGTAACCCGCAACTGGATGAACGGTCATATCAACTACAGCTACATCAGCTACATCAATATCTTTTTGCAGTACCAGCGTTTCGCCAAGTTGAGGTAACCAAGCTTTGCTACGCGCAAATTCACTGCGTTTATGGTTACTTGGTAGTGTTGCGCTTAATTCTTCTGCAATCGCGTCTATATCTTGCTGATTATAGTTACCGTAACTAAATACGCGTAAATCGTTTTGTGCAAACGTAGCTGTTTTTAATTGTGCTAAGTCGGCAACACTCAGTGAGTCAGCGGCTTTAATAAGCGCCTCTGTATCAAATCCACCTGTACGCGTTAGTTTTGAGTACTCGCCAAATGCTTGTGCATACGGAAACTGCTTTTGTTGGTTTAGTAAATTACGTTTAAAGCGATCTACTGCTTGGCTAAATGCTTGCGCTGTTTCATCGGCTTTTAATCCGGTTAAAGCTTGTTTAAGTAATACATCTTGTTTATCTGTAAAACCACTCATAGATAAAACAAGGCCATTACTCGGCGCGAGGCTTACACTCATACCAGCGATTGCTGCTTCGGTACTTAACTGACTTTGTTGAATATTGTATAAATCAGCCCAAACAGAATAAAGTACTTCTGCTTTAATATCGTTTAAACCTGGTTGAGTATTTATATAAACTTCAACAAGCCCTTTTGGCTGCTCTGCAAATTTTTGACTTGCTTGGCGCCATACTTTTACACCATTTTTATCGTATGCAAGCTCAGGGTGTTTTTGCTCTTTAAAGGCTTGAGTTTTTATTGCAAAATTTTCAGGTAATAAATTATTTACAGTTGGTAGTGCTAGCTTAAACTCGCTTGGTTTTTTCCAGCTGGCAATTTCATCATCGCTAATATCACTAATGCGGTATTTGCCGTCGTAAAAATGTAATTGCGAGTCTGTCTCTTCTTGCTGCGATACATACCAAATACGAAGGGTATCGGCATTTAACTGCTCAAGTACCTTGTTTACAGCGTCAGCGTCAAACTTTGCATAATAATATGGCGCATTAATAGCGTGATTTAACGGATAATCTTGCATGCTTTGTGTAAGCGAGCTTACATAATTAAACTCATCACCTTTTTCTAAAAACTTAAACTGGTTGTTTAGTGATGTACGAATTTCGTTGAAGTATTTGCTATCAACGCCTTCGTTTTTAACTAAATCGATGTACTGCATGATAGTTGCAACTATTTCATCACGATTTTTCATGCCTTCATCTGTAAGCTCTACATTTACGTTTAACGAACCGTAATTACCATATTGATTTGGTGCAGCTGAAGCTGACAACTGAGATACCCACCCTTTGTCACGAAGTAGTTGCGCTGGGCTGCCTGGCATTTCATTACTTAGTAGATACGCTACAAATCGGTTTGGTTTAAGCGCAAATTCGCTATTATTATTAGCAATGGTGAAATCAAGTTGTAGCTGTTTTACATCTTCATTTGGTGCATAAAACACGCGTTTTCCGCCAGCGTTATCAAAATCAAGTTTTGCAGTTACTGCTGGTTTTTCGATATTTTTATTTTTTATATCTGCAAAGTATTTTTGCGCTTTTTGCTCCATTTCAGCAATAGATAAATTAGAAATAAGCGCAACTTTCATAATATTTGAAGAGTAATATTTATTATAAAAATCAACCGTTTCTTTATGAAGTGAACTGTTTTCTTTATCGCCAAGCGTTTCTAGGTTACCAATTAAAAAGCGATTAGCGGGGTGATCGCCCATCATTTTTCGCGCGAGTTTAAATTGACCAAAAAAGTCCATTTCGCGGCGCATTGACCACTCTGCGTTTACTGCATTTTTTTCTTTGTCTGTGTATTCTGGGTATAACTTAGGTGCTTTGAAAAAGTCAGAAAAACGGTCTAGCCCTTCATCAAACGCGTCGTTATTAATTTTAAACATGTAATTAGTAATATCGAGCCACGTATACGCATTGTGCGCGCCACCATTTTTGGTCATAAAATCAGAATACCCTTTTGTGTCTGGGTAACGATCTGTGCCTAAAAACAGCATGTGCTCTAAATAATGCGCCATACCTTGTTGCGACATCGGGTCGTGTAGTAAACCAACCCCAACGCTTAGTGCTGCTGCTGATTTTTCAGCACCTGGATCTGACACTAAAATAACTTCAATGTCGTTTGCCAGCTTAAGTGTTTTATATTCGCGGTTATCGTTAGGGCTTACAACTAACGTATCTGATAATAAAGAGGCCTGAGGCGCCACAGAAACCGAAGCTGTATTTGAACAACCACTTAAAACTGCAAGTGCAATAGCACTAAAACCAATAATCTTTTTCATTTTTGTTTTCCATTAAAAAGTATTGCGCAAAATAGCGTGCGCCAATTCAAAGCAATATAGTTAAGCTAAACTAACATTTTCAATTAATAACTTTCTACAAAATAACGCTATTTTGTGTAACACATTGTGAAAAATGCCTTCATAATCGAATATTAGTTGCGAGTATGCCAATCTTCGAGATTAAAAATCATTCAATATAAAAAGATACACAAACTCTAAATAATAATAAGGAAAAACAATGGAAAAAATCATCATACTTGCCATGTTTTCACAAGTTACGCTTTCACTGGTTGTAATGCTCATTATGGGTAAAAGGCGCTTTGCAGCAGCTAAAAACAAACAGCTAGATTTAAGCGATTTTAAAACAATGCAGTTAGATAAGGCTGGCGACACTATTAGGGTTGCAGATAGAAACTTTTCAAATCAGTTTGAAATACCTGTACTTTTTTACGCGGGATGTTTACTTGCACTACAACTAAATAGCGCCAGTACACTTGTGGCTATACTGGCCTGTTTATTTGTAGCAACACGCATTGTGCATAGTGTTATTCATTTAGGTGAAAATAACGTACGCGCACGTTTTAAAGTATTTTTACTAGGTTGTATTTGTGTGTTTTCAATTTGGCTAGCTATGGTTTGGCGAGTATTACTTTAAATAGCAAAGTTTAATAATAGTAATGTGAAAGGTAATTTACGTCTGACACATTACTATTACATAAGATTTAATTATTTAGCACGTTTTAAACGAGGAAACACAAGTAAAAAAGCGCCTAAAAGCCACCCTAGCCCACCGCCAGAACTACTATCTGAACCTATTGCTGCACCTGAGTCAATTAACGTGTTTTCAGTTACAGTAAGACCAGCAGAAGAATTAGGATCATCATCCATAACGGTTACACTTTGAATAGTTACCAAATTAGCACTACTAATTGTTACATCAGTGCTTGCACATTGCTCAGCAGTTATATCAACAACGGGAGTTTCACCACAGTGCACTAAAGCAGCAATTTTATCTAAAGTTGATTGGCTCGCGGCAGTAATTTGTCCAAACACTGTAAAACCGCCATTTTGCGTATCTAGCGCTGCACTTCCTGCGCTGTTATTAGCCATATTAAAAAACCACTGACTTGTAGCGCTATTTTCATTGCCTGATAATTTAGCCATTGCAATGGTGCCTTTAACGTTTGAAAAAACAGGCTCATTTTCTACAGCTGGCTTTGTAGTAATCGCATCTAATGAATCAGAGTATGTAAATCCACCACCTTGAATAACAAAGTTACTAACAGAGCGATGAATTACTGTTTCGTTATATGAATCGTCTTGAACGTAACTTAAAAAATTGGCGACTGTTTTAGGTGTTTGTTGATCAAACAAGTTAATTTCTATGACACCTTGGCTCGTGTTCATTTCGACAATAGTGGCAGCACTTGTAAAGCTTACTGCAGCGAGTACTGAGCCAAGTAAAAGTTTTTTCATGTTATATTCCCGTTGTTATATTTTTTAGTTAATTGTTAATGTGTTAACACATTAATACCATAGGCGATTAAAATCGATTCTAAAGTGTGAGTTGATACAAATTAGACCGCGTTGATAACAAATTAATTACATATAGTGTTACTTATATTCTTTTTAGCTATATAAATCTAATCATTTAAAATTAAATCATCTTAAAAGCATACCTACTTTTTGTTACCTTTAAAAAACACAAAACAATAGGAACTGACAATGCAACATACTGAACACACAATTTGCGACTTTGGTTTACACCGAGGCGAAGCTTACACAAAACTACCCGCTAGCTTTTTAACGTGGATGATTGCAACAAACCATGAAAAATCTAAATATGCGAGTGAAGAGTTAAAGCGCAGAGAAACAGCTGCAACAAGCCGTAATTAAGGTAAAATGTAAATAAGTACGTTTTTTTCGCATAAAACTAGTTTAAACTAGCCGCTCAATAAATTAAGTGGGCCTTAATAGACAGGTATTTTATGCGAATAATTATTTTATTTTCAGTTTTTTTAAGCGTACTTGGGTGTACATCGGCAACTTCCGACCCAAGTGCAAGCAACTCTCCTGCAACTCAATATCTAACTGTACTTCATACGAATGATAACCATGGGCGCTTTTGGCAAAACGAAAAAGGCGAATACGGTATGGCCGCTCGCAAAACGTTAATTGACACATTACGCAATGAAGCTCAAAAGCAAGGTCATGCAGTATTACTTCTCTCTGGTGGTGATATAAATACAGGCATCCCTGAATCAGATTTACAAAAAGCAGAACCTGACTTTAAAGGTATGTCGCTGATTGGTTACGATGCGATGGCATTGGGTAATCATGAATTCGACAATCCTATTGATGTACTGAATCAACAACAAGAATGGGTAAATTTCCCTTTTCTATCAGCTAATATATTTGAAAAAGAATCAGGCGAACACGCGTTTGATAGCTACAAAATATTCAAAAAGAATGGCTTAACTATTGCTGTTATTGGTTTAACAACAACCGACACAGCTAAAATTGGTAACCCTCAATATATTGGGCACTTGGAGTTTAAAGACCCTGTTGATGTTACAGCAAAACTAGCTAAAGAAATAAAAGCTAAGTACAACCCAGACATTACAATCGCCCTGACTCATATGGGTCATTATGTTGATGCTAGCTTTGGTATTAACGCACCCGGCGATGTAACACTTGCTCGCTCACTTCCTGCGAACACGCTTGATATGATCATTGGTGGCCACTCTCAAGAACCTGTTTGTATGAGCGATAAAAATGTAAATGACGACAACTTTAAACCAGGTCTTGCCTGTAAACCGGACCAACAAAACGGTACTTACATTATGCAAGCCCATGAATGGGGTAAGTATGTTGGTAAAGCTGAGTTTAAGCTTGAAAACGGAAAATTAACGTTACTAGACTACAAACTGATGCCAGTTAATTTGTATGTAGATAAAGTACAAGCTGATGGCTCAACTAAAGAAGTATTAGCAAACGAGTACATTAAACCAGACTCAAAACTTGAATCTTATTTAGCGGTATACCAAGCAAAAGGCGCTAAACAAATTGAAGGTACCATTGGTGAAGTAGATGCTCGCTTAGAAGGTGACAGAAACAAAGTTCGTTACCAACAAACAAATCTTGCTCGCGTGATTATTCAAGCCCAAATGGACGTAGTAGGTGCTGATTTTGGACTAATAAGTGGTGGTGGTATTCGCAGCTCAATAGAAGCTGGTGAAGTAAGCTATAAAGATATTTTAAAAGTACATCCTTTTAAAAACCGTATTACTTATATGGATTGGCAAGGCAGCGATTTATGGGATTATTTAAATACAGTAACGAGCTTCCCACCAGATGCTGGCGCTTATTTGCAATACCATAAACTATCGTTTGAGCGTAAAAATAATCAGTTAGTTAATGTTGTTATTAACGGCCAACCTTTGAACAAAAATAAAACGTATAGAATGAGCTTAAATAGCTATAACGCGTCAGGCGGTGATGGCTATCCTGCGCTTACAAATAAAAAAGGCTTTGTTAGTACAGACGAAACAGATGCCCAAGCACTTCAAGATTTCATATCAAAAAACAGCCCTCTTAAAACGGCTGAATTTACTCCTAAATAGCCTCTAATAATAGGAAAGTAACCTTGTTACTTTCCTATTATTTCAATATTGCCCTTTCTAATATTGACCAGACCATAACTATGCAGACGAGAGCGAGACCCCTCCCCGTATGCTTTAGGTGGATAATATAACTCTTTTTCTTCAGGATACTCGCTGAGTACTTCATCTAATGCCGCACGTATTTCGCTTAGGGTTTTTTCTAGGCTATTATTAAAGTTAGGCCTTTTTCTAACCGTATGGCCGAGTTCGACCAACCTATAAAAATACTTGTTAGCAAGCTCTAGCAGCTCCTCTGGTACATCTTTATTATGGCTAAGCGCGACATCATCGTTATTTGTACAATACTCTACAAGTGCTAAATAAAAGCACAATGGCTTATTGGCTAAACACATTTTTTGTTCTGCATTACAACTACTTGAGAATGTCTTATCGTTAAGATCAACAATAAGTACAAGCGGCGTAGGCTCAGTAATTAGTTGATGCTGTGTATTATTAAACTGCTTATTGCTTTGTTTAATAAACGCAAACTTTACCCAAAAACTAATCAGCACACTTAATACTAAAAATATAAAATAGTAAATAAAATGGCTTAATGTAAAGTGGGTTTGTTGTACGTTAAATACAACTAATACGAGTCCGTTATTAGTGCTTAAACTACGTATTATTTGGTCTGAGTTTACAGGCGTTACTACTTCACTTTTTGGTGCAATAGCAACAACTTTAAGCTCGTTCGAATTAATGTAGCTATTTAAAGTTTTAATGTAGCTGTTAACAGCATCTTTATTACCTGAATGCTTTAGCAGCTCATTTGATAAATCGAGTAATGGTAAGTCGAGTGCTATTTGCCTTTCTATCTGCGTTATTTTTTGTTTAACTACTTGCTGGACTTTCTGAGTTACAGAAATATAAAAGACTGACGATAAAATAAAAAATAAGCTTATAATAACAATTAGTTGCTTATACTTACTCATCACCATCCCCCTCTTTTAAGCTTACTAAGTTGGCACCGCAACGCCAAAATGGCTGTACGTTTTGATAGTAATGCAAACTTTGATCTTTAGACATATCAAGCAAGTTCTCCTGCACTGCGCATAATAAATCAGTGTTGTTTTGCTGCATTTTTAAATACCACCTTGTTCCAGAAATATTATTACTCAAAGGCGTAATATAGTTTTTTGAAAAACGCTTTTCGTCGCTCTCTTTCCAAAACGAAGCAATAATATCTACTTTTCCATTAGCGAGTAAATCACGTAATTCGTTATGAGAACTCGCATAAGTGATTTTCAAATTGGCTATATTAATATCCAACTCTTTAAACGTTTGCTTTGGTAAAATATGCCCTGATCGGCTGGTCGGATAATCAAGTAAACCTATGCGCTTATCTAAAAAGTATTGTTTGGTAATGCGAGGTTTTTCTTTAGAAGATATAAAAAAAGCCGTGTAGTCAGAAAAACCAACAACGGGCTGGTAGTTATAGGTCGACTCCGCTTTAAAGGCTGCCATAATATTGTTTTTAGCCAAAATTAAGTCAGCAATTCCTTTACCCACGAACTCAAAGCTGTCTGCCGTTCTATATCCCCAATACCCTTTTACAGAGCCATATTGCTTAGCCACTACGTTATCAGAGCATAACTTTTGTGTTAGTAACTTAGCTATTTTTTTTGATTGTGTAAAAACAATTAATTGGCCTTTATTACTTGTTGCAGTTGTTTGACACTCAGTTGAGGTTTCTATCATAACTGGAAAGTGTAATTCATCATTGTATACACTAACTTGACCGCAAACCCACGTAACGACCAACAACAGAAACAAAAATGTAACAATTAACATTTTGTGCAACACAATATTTTTAAAATTCAAAGCAATGCCACTCAAAAATAGACGATATAGTGTATTTGAACAATTTCGCTTACTTATTACAATAAGTAATTTTACCTGTTAAATATAAACCATTGATTTAAAAGTAATGTTAATAAGAAATTATGAATTTTAATGAGTCCTTCCTATCAACACCAAAAGTAAGGACAATTGACCGCATTAGCCCATAGCAACGCCATGAAATATTCATTAAGGAAGTTCTAATGCATAGCAATATAAAGTACTCGATATCTTCTGCGCTTTTAATTAGTGCAATATTTACAAGCACTGACTCACATGCTTGGGGTCAAAATGGCCACCGTATTGTAGGGCAGATTGCACAATCTCATATAAGCGAAACAACTAAAGCAGCAATACAACCCTACCTTGATGGTGAATCACTTGCACAAATATCAACCTGGCCTGATGAAATGCGCTCAGCTCCTGGCGAGTTTTGGCAAAAGCAATCATCTCGTTGGCATTATATTAATGCAGCACCAGGAAAATCTTTCAGCTTCAATCACGATCACACTAAAAACAAAGAATCTGTAAGTAATATCCTAGAAGGCATTCACTATTCAATGCAAACACTTACTGATACCAACAGCACGTTAGATGCTAAACAGTTCAGTTTACGTTTTTTAGTACATTTGGTGGGCGACAGTCACCAACCATTTCATGCTGGTAGAGGTGAAGACAGAGGTGGTAACCGTATTAAGGTTTCATTTTTTAACGAAGAAACAAATCTTCACAGCCTTTGGGATACAAAGTTAGTTGAGAACGAGAATTTGTCGTTTACTGAGTACGCACAATTTATTGATACAAATAACAGCGAGTTAATTGCTGAGTATTTACAAAGCTCACCTATGACATGGGTTGAAGAATCTCATAATTTAGCCACAAAAATTTATAAATATACCAACGACGAAGTTGGGTATAGCTACATTTATAACAACACTCCAATTGTAAAAACACGCCTACAGCAAGCGGGTATCCGATTAGCTGGACTATTAAACGCCTTATTTGACCCTTCTGCAAAAGAGTTAGAAACGGCATTAAAAATGACGACTGACAAATAAACAGTATTAAATTTATATAACCTACACACGGGAAATCAACATTATGACTAAGCTTCGCCTTTCGAAATTAACTGGAGCGGTAATTTTAGCTCTAGGTGTTTCTACAAGCGCAATGGCTGCTGATACTTCATCTGCAATGCGTGGTAAAATTACAACGCCATCAGGTGGCAATGCTGCAAACGTTAAAATCAAAGTAGTTCACCAACCAACGGGAACTATTAGCGAACTAACTACAAACGAAAGTGGTACGTTTATCGCTAATGGTTTACGTGTAGGCGGTCCTTACATGGTTATCATCGACTCTGATACGTTTAACGATACGACTGTTGAAAATATCTACTTGAACCTTGGTGAAACTTACCGCTTAAGCTCGCAGCTTGCTCCGCTAAACATCGAAAAGATTGAAGTGTCTGGTTATAAGATTGTTCAACAATCAGGTGGCTCTAGCAGTACATTTGGCTCTGATACTATAGAAAATATGCCAAGCTTTAATCGCGACATTAAAGATATTGCGCGCTTAAATCCACTTGCTAGTATTAATGGCAATGGCGAGCTAACGTTTGCAGGTAGTAACCCACGTACAAACGGTTTAACTGTTGACGGTATTGGTCAAAATGACGACTTTGGCTTGAACTTTGGTGGTTACCCTACTTCTCAGCCTCCTGTTGCACTTGATGCTATTGAGCAAGTTTCTGTTGATGTATCTCCATTTTCGGCTTCTAAAGGTAACTTTGGTGGCGGTACTATTAATGCAGTAACAAAATCTGGTACAAATGAGTTTAAGTTCTCTGGCTTTTATGAAATATCTACTCCTGAGATAGCTGGTGATGTTGATAATATTGTACAAGAAGACGATCTTGATGAGCTAGGTCATAAAACTTACTCTACAAATAAAGTAGAGCCAATTAAGACTGAAGAAAGATTTGGTTTTAATGTCGGTGGGGCGATTATTGAAGATGAGCTGTTTTATTTTGTTAACTATGCAGAATGGTCAAGTGAATTAGATCTAGATTACGGCTTTGATGGCTCTGGTGCTTCAAATGAATTTAATACTTCTGAAGCTAACTATAATCGTTTCATCTCTATCTTAAATAATGAATACGGCTTAACTGATTCATTGGCCGGTGCACCAGAAGATACAAACAAAAACTTGCTTGTTAAATTAAGCTGGAACGCAAGTGATGACCACCGTTTAGATTTCACTTATCAATGGCAAGACGATCAAGATGAGCGCAACTCTAGTACGGGCGGAGACAACATAGCTTTAGTTTCAAGCACTTATGCCTACGTAACTAAGTTTAATAACTTTTCATCTAAACTTTACTCTGATTGGAGCGAAAACTTTTCAACAGAAATTGGTGTGTCGTATAAAGATGTTACTTCTGATAGCGCAACTCGCTCTAACTTAGGAAGCATTACTGTTGAGGAAGACGGTCGAAATGGTCCTTCTTACAACTTTGGTACAGATCAATACCGCCATGCAAACCGTTCAGAAACACAAAACCTAACTTTTACGTTAGACGCTACGTATTTAATGGATGAGCATGAAATAAATTTTGGAGCTCAGTACGAGTCACTTCGTTTATATAACTTGTTTGCTCAAAACTCTCTTGGAACGTGGAAATTTGATAGCTTAGAAAATTTTGAAAACCGTGAGATTGGTTCTTATGATTTCTCTTATCAAAATGCTTACACTAATGATTCAGCTGATACAGCATATGATGTAAGGCGTAACCAGCTAGCGCTTTACATAGAAGATACTTTTTATGTAGGTGATGATTTAGAAGTCACTGCAGGTGTTCGTTATGAGCGCTTATCATCTGATGATAAACCAACTCTAAATGAAAATTTTGCTAATACGTATGGCTTTACTAACCAAGAAAATCTTGATGGTCTAGACATTATACTTCCTCGTGTTGGCTTTAAGTACTACGTCACAGAAGCGCTTACTATTAATGGTGGTATTGGTCGTTTCCAAGGTGGTATTCCAAATGTTTGGTATAACAATTCATTCCAAAGTGATGGCATTACTTTAGTATCAGCACAAAACGATGTAATTAATGATTACTATGCAAATAACACAGCTGATATTACTCAGGTTCCTGATGAAATAAAAAATACATTAGAGCAAGGTGCAGGAAGTGTTGCGTATATCGACCCTGACTTTAAATTGCCTTCAAGCATTCGTACTCAAATAGGTTTTGAATATGAGTTTGACTCTGAACTATTGGGTGATGGCTTTAAATGGCAAGCAGAAATTGCTTACCATAAAAAAGAGAATGAAGCGGTATGGCATAATTCGTCTATTAACCCAGTAGGCTTAGCTGCTGACGGCGAACGTGTTATCAATCAGAGTATTTACAGTGGCGATAATGTTGACATAGAAATGACTAATTCATCGGATGATGGTCGTTCAATTATTATTTCAACGGGTATTGCTAAACAATGGGACAATGGCCTGTTTGTATCGGCAAGCTATGCTCACCAAGATGTTACAGAATCATCAGCAGGTTCAGCTTCTCAGGCAGAAGGTAACTATAAGCACAATATTACAGTAAATCGTAATGAAGATATTGCAGCACGTGGATTTTACGAAGTTGAGCACAGCTTTAAAATTAACTTAGCATATAACACTGAATTTTTTGAAGGATACGCAACCAAGTTCAATGTTTATTTTGAACGTCGTTCAGGTCGCCCGTTTAGTTACACAATGAATATGTATAAAGATGAAGACTTAGGTGATACTAGTTCTTTATTCACTAATGGTGCTTACTTACCTTATATCCCTACAGGTGCTGATGATCCGAATGTAAATTGGGCTGAATCAGATATGACTTGGGCTGAGTTAGAACCGTTATTAGAGCGTGCTGGTATATCTCAACGTGGTGGGATTTTAGGTAAAAATACAGCAACGCAACCTTGGGTTACTACAATGGACGTTAGCATTAAGCAAGAAGTACCTGGCTTTGCTGAAGGTCACACTGGTGAGGTTTATCTAATGATTGATAATTTCGCAAACCTTCTAAACAGCGATTGGGGTGTAGAAAAACGCCTAGGTTACTCTAACCAAACTATTTATGACTTTGGTGGTCTTGATGATCAAGGCAGATATAAAATAGACAACAGTTTTGGCGGTGCAGATGTGCGTAATTACTCGCAAATCAGTTCATCGTCATCAGCTTGGCAGGCTAAAGTTGGTATTAGCTACAAGTTTTAGTTCTTAAAACTGCATCAATAACTTGTTAAGCTACAATAAACCCATTGCAAATTTGTAATGGGTTTTTTTATTTTACCCCTACAATTTCACATGTTTGTCATAAAGCCCACGTAATATATACCCCGATATAGAGTTATTGCTCAAAAAAACACTCAAATAGACAAATATATTACTATTTATTAAAAATATATTGCAGTTGTATTTTATTTGTAACGAATAAATAAGGTACACTAGTAACGGATTTTGAATAAATGAACTTCAACTGTTTATTTTACAAAATTTTAAAATAAAAATATAAAAATTTAATTAATAACTACACGGGAAAATTAAATGAAAACTCAATTACGCAAAACAGCTCTTTCACTTGCTATTGCAGCATGTGTTGGTGTAAGTGGCGCTGCAATGGCTAACGAAACGACCTCTGCAATTAAAGGTCAAGTAATGGGGCCTAACGGTAACCCAGCAGCCGGCACTAAAGTAACAATTTTACACGTGCCTTCTGGATCAGTAAAAACAACTGAAGTAAATGACGCTGGTTACTTTACAGCTAAAGGTCTGCGTGTTGGCGGTCCTTATAAAGTAGTTGTAGATTCAGATGTATACGCAGACCAAGAATTCAATAACATTATATTAAACATTGGTAACGATTACCCTGTAAATGTTTCTCTTGAGTCACAATCAAGCATGGAACAAATTGTGGTTACTGGGGCACCAATTAGCTCTATGTCTGGTGGTACTGGTCCGGCGTCTACATTTACGCTAACTGATCTTGAGAACCAACCTGCTATTAACCGTGATTTAAAAGATATTATTCGCATCGACCCGCGTATCACAATTGATGACAGCCGTGGTTCAATTAACTGTGGTGGTGGTAACCCTCGCTACAACAGCTTAACGCTAGACGGCGTTCGTATGAACGATAACTTCGGCTTAAGCTCAAATGGTTACCCGACAATAAATGCACCTTTTTCTTTCGATTCAATTGAACAAGTTTCAGCTGAACTTGCACCATTTGACGTTCAATACGGTGGTTTTACATCATGTAACATCAATGCTGTAACGAAATCTGGCGGTAATGAATTACATGGCGGTGTATTCTTCGATTATACAAATGACTCTATGCAGGGTGATTCAATTGAAGGTGAAGATTACGATGCAGGTAATTATACAGAAAAGCGCTACGGCTTTAATGTTGGCTTACCATTAATCGAAGACAAACTATTTTTATTCACTTCATATGAAAAACTTGAAGGTGTACAACAGTTTAACTACGGCGGCCTAACAAGTGGTAGTGTTACTGCTGATGATCTTTCTCGAGTTCAAACTGCCTCACAGTCTCTTTACAACTATGACGCTGGTGGCATGCCATCAAGTTCACCGATTGAAGATGAAAAAATTCTAGTTAAATTAGATTGGAACATCAACGAAAGTCATCGTGCTAACATCATTTATAACTACAACGATGCATTCACGATCTCTCAATCAGATGCCGATAATGATGAACTTTCGCTTTCTAACCACTTTTATGAGCAAGGTGCTGAGTTTACATCGATAGTAGCTTCTCTTTATTCTGATTGGTCAGATGACTTCTCTACTGAAGTGCGTATTGGTAAATCTGAACTAGATGCTCGCGTTGAATCTTTGGATGCAGCAAGTAGCTTTGGTGAAATGCAAATCAGCACTGAAAACGGTGGCACAATTTATATTGGTCCAGATGACTCACGTCAATCTAACGATTTAAACTACGATACAACGACTGCTAAATTTGCGGGTACTTATTACCTAGATCAACATACAATAACAGCAGGTTATGAGTATGAAAATCTTGAAGTATTTAATTTATTTGTACAGCATACTGAAGGTGAATGGCGTTTTGATTCTGTAGAAGATTTTGAAAACGGACAAGCTGCACGTGTTTACTACAACAATGCTGCGACTACAAATGATCCAAATGATGTTGCAGCAAGTTTCGAATATGCTCAACACACTTTATACGTCCAAGATGAATATAGCTTTACCGATATTGATGCCAGCTTAACATTTGGCCTTCGCTACGATAAATATACTAGTGATGATAAACCAAATCTTAATGAAAACTATACTGCTCGCTATGGTTTCAGTAACCAAAGTACATTTGATGGTATTGATTTAATCCAACCTCGTGTAGGTTTTCAGTGGTATGCAACGGATGAGCTTGAAGTACGTGCAGGTGCTGGTTTATTCTCAGGTGGTAACCCAAATGTTTGGTTGTCTAACTCTTACTCGAATGACGGTATTACGCAAATTACCTCTCAAATTCGTGGTGTAGATTTATTCAATACACCAAATGTAAACGGTGGAGCTCCAGGTTACGAAGTACCACAGTCTCAATTTGATACTATAGCTGGAACAGAAATTGGATCAGGTGATTCTAATGTAAATGCTGTAGCTTCTGATTTTGAATTACCATCAGAGTGGAAATACTCTTTAGGTGCTACTTACACTACTGAAAATGAGTATGTAATTTCACTTGATTACTTATATTCTAAAAAGAATGATGCGGCTACCTTAGTAGATCTTGGTTTAGTTAATTCTGGTGTAACGACATTTGATGGCCGCCCTCTATACGAAGGTAAAGATGATACTCTAAATCCGGGTGATACTCGCTCACGTGACTACTTACTTACAAATGTGAGCGGTGATAGCGGTGATGCATCAGTTATCTCATTAGGCATTAGTAAACAGTACGATAATGGTGTTAACTTTAGCTTTGGTTACGCATATACAGATTCTGATGATGTTAACCCAATGACGAGTTCGGTTGCTGATTCTAATTACAGTAATTTAGCATTAACAGATCCAGGTAACCCTGGTGTTGCATCATCTGATTACGAAATTCCACATCGTTTTACTATGACTCTTGGTTATAGTCATGAGTTTGTAGATGGTTTTGCTACTCGCTTTAACTTGTTCGGTGAAGCATATAAAGGTTTACCTTACAGCTATGTGTATAACAATAGCGATAATACGTTTGGTGATACTAATAACTACGGTTTTGGCTCTCGTCAACTGTTATACGTACCACTTGAAAACGATCCTAACGTTGTCTACGACATGAGTGCTGCTGAAATCAATGAATTCAATGATTTCATCGCTTCAGAAGGTCTAGAGCGCGGTGAAATTGCTGGACGTAACTCACAAAATGCAGATTGGTTTGTTAAATTTAACTTTAAGTTAACGCAAGAGCTTCCTGGGTTTATGGAAGGTCACAAAGGTGAAGCGTTTTTCGTAATCGATAACCTTACAAACCTGTTAAACGATGACTGGGGCGTACTTAAGAAAGGTTCTTTTGTAGGCAACCGTGTAATTTCAACATCTATTGATGATGATGGTCGCTACGTGTACTCTGGTTTTAACTCTAATAACGTAGGTACAACTACGGAAAATAGCGCATCTGTATGGCAAATGCGTGTAGGTGTTCGTTACACTTTCTAATTTAGAACTGTAACCTTAAACATTATTTAAAAGCCCACTTTGTGGGCTTTTTTATGCCTTTAATTTGTTATTTAACTTTTCAAAAATATTCACTAGCACTTCGTATTCTTCGTTGGTTAAAGTGCTCAGTAATTGTTTTTCCCAATTTAGTGCATCGGGTGTTATTTGCTCATATAGGCTTTGACCTGCTTGGCTCAGCACAAGTAATGCTGCGCGTTTGTCTTGCTTATTTAATTGACTTCTCACTAAGCCTTTGTCTATTAGTACTTTTACCGCGCGCGACACTGTCGATTTATCCATATTTGCTTGTGTGCATAAATCCTTTGCGTTGCTTTGCCCATACTGCGCTAAATTAGCAAGTATTCGCCACTGGGGAATATTTAAACCGTACTTAGTTTGATAAACCTTGGCAAAATCGTTACTTACATGTGTTGCTATATTCGTTAATTGATAAGGTAAAAACGTTGCTAAATCAATTTTCATTTTTGGTTATCCCAGCTTTGTAAGGTTTACTTTGGTGTTCATTAATATTTACACAGATGCGTAGTTGCACATTTGATATTAGTCTCACTTGAGAGTACCTTAACTGAAATAATAATAATATTAAACCAACCCCCTCTCACAGGAGTCAGTAATGGCGACACAATTAAGTTATATGACAGGTTTTGGGAATGAATTTGAAACACAAGCGCTACCTGGTGCATTACCAATAGGACAATTTAGCCCACAAAAGGTTAAATACGATTTATACACCGAACAATTTAGTTCGACTGCATTTACGGCTCCGCGTGCTTCAAATCGTCGTACTTGGTTTTACCGCCTTCGTCCATCGGTAGTGCAAGGTGATTACCAAGAAATTGATAACGGCTTAATAAGAACAGCCCCAATTACTGAAGCCATAACACCACCAACAATGCTACGTTGGAACCCTATTGATATGCCTTCACAACCTACTGACTTTATTGATGGCTTGGTAACGATGGCAGCTAATGGCAGTGCCAATGGGCAATCGGGTATTGGCATTCATATATATGTCGCTAATCAGTCAATGCAAGGGCGTTACTTTTGTAATGCCGATGGCGAAATATTGTTCGTCCCTCAGCAAGGTGAGTTATTAATTCACACCGAGTGCGGTAAGTTAAGCATTAAACCAGGTGAAATTGCTGTAATTCCCAGAGGAATTAAGTTCTCTGTTGATTTAATTGACGATACAGCCCGTGGTTATATTTGTGAAAATTACGGCCATGCGTTAGAGCTTCCAGAGCGAGGACCTGTTGGTGCCAATGGTTATGCCAACGACAGAGACTTTCAATATCCCGTTGCTGCCTTTGAAGATAAAGAAGGTGACTTTGAGCTTGTTTCTAAATTTAACGGTAATTTATTCAGCTGTGAAATAAAACACTCACCTTTTGATGTTGTTGCATGGACGGGTAATAGCTCCCCCTATAAATACGACTTATCGCGTTTTAATGTAATGAATACAGTGAGCTTTGATCACCCCGACCCATCTATATTCACTGTGCTAACCTCCCCTTCTGCTACTGAGGGTATGGCAAATGTCGATTTTGTGATATTTCCACCTCGTTGGATGGTAGCCGAAAATACATTCCGCCCGCCGTACTACCACCGCAATATTATGAGCGAATTTATGGGCTTGATTGAGGGTGTATATGATGCAAAAGAGCATGGTTTTGTACCTGGTGGCGCAAGTTTACACAATTGTATGTCGCCACATGGACCTGAAGCCGACGTATTTGAAAAAGCCTCAAACGCTGAGCTTACACCACAAAAATACGAAAACACATTGGCTTTTATGTTTGAGTCGCGCTATATAATTTCACCGACAAAATATGCACTAGAAGGTAAAGAACGCCAACCAAATTACACCGATTGCTGGCGTACTATAAAAAAACAATTTACAGGTGCAGAGGATTAGTTATGAAATTATACAGCTACTTTCGCTCATCAGCTGCTTATAGAGTGCGTATAGCGCTTAACTTAAAAGCAATCGATCATAAACTTGCTATTGTTAACCTTTTAAAATCGGAGCAGCTTGGGGAGGAATACTTAGCAACTAATCCCCAAGGGTTACTACCTGCACTTGAAACCGATGATGGTGTTTTAGCGCAATCGCTTGCAATACTGGAATGGCTTGATGAAACTTATCCGCAATCGCCATTAATTACAGGGACTGCGTGGCAAAAAGCACAAATAAGAAATTTAAGCTTTGCCATTGCCTGCGATATTCATCCTGTTAATAATTTACGCGTGCTGAAGTATTTATCAAGCGAATTAGGTGTTAATGACGAGGCTAAAAATAAGTGGTATCGACATTGGATAGAAGTTGGTTTTGAAAAAATAGAACTGATGCTAAACAAAAATGATGACTACTGTTTTGGTAACCAACCAACACTTGCTGACATTTGTTTAGTGCCGCAAGTATTTAATGCACTTCGTTTTAACGTAAATATGAACGTTTATCCAAAAATTGCAGCCATTTACGAACATTGTAATAAATTAGCTGCATTTAATGATGCTGCACCGCAAAATCAACCCGATGCAAATTAAACTAATTTAGTCTAACTTTGTAGCGCACTATGAATAATCGTAATATGCTCAATTAAATCTAAGCCCAGATCAGTTAAATATCCGCCATCTGGGCTATCTATAATCCCTTTTTCAAATAAACGTTGCGCTGCACTAAGTAAGCTTGGGTCTGCGTCTGAGTGTAATTTAATACCCTGCATTTTACTGTCGCGAGGAAATTTTGCTAATAGTGTGAATTCTTCGATCATTGTTTGATTAAATTGCATTGTGTGCACCTTTTTATTTGAATCTGAGTTGTTCTGTGTGTAACTAAGTTTATAATTAAAATCACTTTGTGTACTTTACACTAGCACGTTTTTTAGCTTAATGTATTATTTTTAACCCCCCCTATTTAAAGGCCTCTAATGCGTAACTTTTTAATTCTATGCTTTTGTTTTAGCAGCTTATCGTATTCAATACTTAGTGAAGCAACAACTCTTAAAACCCATTCAATTATTGATGCAAACCAGTTTGTAAATGAAGAATCTAACTGTTGGTACGACAACAAACGCTATAGCGAAGGCGCATTAATACAAATTCACTCATTTACACTTTTGTGCGGTGCTAAAACACCCCAACACAGTAACAGCCAACTCATTTGGCTTAAAATAGATAAACAAGGTAACGCTATTTACCCAACAGCTCCTAAAACAATCACTGTGAATTAGCGCTAAAAGCTGATTTGAGCTACAATGCACGCAGTTTAAATAAGTAGTATGGCTATGAATAATCAACCTAAAAACCCTTTACATGGGGTCACGTTAGAACAAATACTTGTTGAGTTAGAACAGCGACTTGGCTGGAGAACACTTGGCGAACAAGTAAAAATTAAATGTTTTACTGATCAACCTAGCATTAAATCGAGTTTAAAGTTTTTGCGTAAAACGCCTTGGGCTCGCGATAAAGTGGAAGCACTTTATATTCACACTATAAATAATAAACCTATTCGTAGACCAAAAAGTGCACCGAGAGAAACATCTTCTCAAGCGCCGGATACAACAGGGTTTGTTTGGCCATCAATTAAAAAATGATGTAAAAAAGGAGCTAAATTAGCTCCTTTTTTGATTGTAACAAGCGCGATTTATTACTCTTTGCAAATCACTTTTAATGAGGCCGGCTCAATAGTAATAACGAGTTTGTGAGCAGTTTTAATTTCACCATCAAGTACGTATTTAAGCTCACCTTCGCCTGTAACCTCGACTCTTTTAGCATTTGTATGGTGCGAGTTTATAGCTAAATGTGTTTGCGTTAAGCTGCTAAACATTAGCTCTGCAATACTCAATACTGTGGCTGATTTTTCGTCATTTGGTGTTAGCCAATTTACATCAAGAAGCCCGTCACTATGATCTGGCTGCCCACCACCTTGAGCCAATAACGTTGTAAAAGGCGCAGCGTTAGCCACAATAAAACTATTTGTGCATATTTCTTTGGGCTCATTATCGTCGAGTTTTACATTAAGTAGCTGTGATTTTTGTTCGCCAAAAGCTTCAAAAAAACCATTTAAATAGGCAAGTTGCCCCGATTTATTTTTCGACTCTCTATCTGCTTTTTCAATCATTGATTGCTCAAAACCAATACCCGCTAATAAAAGTACCAATTCATTATTGCAATAAGCCGTATCTATTGTGCTTGTTTGACCATCTATAATTAGGTCACAGGCTTGTTCTACTGGAATAAACTTAGAGCTTATACCCATCAATACATGCGCAAGTGCGTTTGCAGTCCCCATTGGGATGATTCCTAGCTTACATTGTGTATTTACAAGTACGCTTGCAACTTCGGCCACTGTACCATCGCCTCCACACGCAATTATAATGTCTGGCTTTTGCGCAATTGCTTGTTTAGCAAGCTCAATACCGTTAACGTATTGTGAAGTAGTCAATACTGTTAAATCGTAATAGGCGGATAACCGCGCAACAATTAAATGCTCTTTTTCTTTCCACAATCGCGTACCCGAAACAGGGTTTGCAATTAAAACAGCTTTGTTTTTAATCAGCAACTCGCCTTTTTTATGGCGCTTAGCTAAATGACGAAGTTGATGCTTATTTAAGTTTGCGGTTTCGCGGGTTTCTTTTATTTGCGCAAGTACTTCATGTACATCTGCATTTTTGTTTTGACTCAATAAATAAGCCGCCATTACAAAAACAGACCGCCCACGGCCTAAGGCGCAATGTACAACTACGCGACGATTTTCTTTAATATGGTGATGTATCCAATTAATAGCCTGATTCAGCTGCGAATGTGAAGGGACACTATGATCAAGCACCGGAATATTTAAGTAATTAAAGTTTTCTTGCGTTGAACTCCACTCTAGACCGTCAAACTCGCACGTTACATCCAAAATCGCCGTAATTCCGTTATCTTTTAATGTGTCTATGTCTGAGGGAAATAATCGGCAAGCTAAAAATAGATTTTCGTTTATTTGTTGAATGGGCGGTACTTTGTCATGCTTACGCGACCAGGCATTATAAATTTGCACACCAAATAAAAATGGCACAAACGCCCAACGTATATAAAATGGGATCACTCCATTTTCACGTTTTCTAAATATTTTTGCTGTATTAAAAATATATGCGGTACTCACTAATAAAAGTGACAGCGCAGTCCAATAAAAAACAATAGCAAAGTAAACAGAGTTTACTTCCCAACCAATAAAAATAAGTAGTAATGCTAAAAGTGAATAACCAATTGCAGCCCACATAGTCTCTCCTTTGTGTAAATAATTCCGATTTTCTAATTTTAATTTAAACGGCTTTATGTACTCTTTTGCAAATATCACGCCATATAAACGGCATTTTAAATTCAAATTAAAACCATAAGCTATTGATATATAATATTAATAATAAAATAAATTTAAGTGCAATCTGCTCTTTGTGCATTTTTTACAAACATGTGAATAAATTATACTTACACGTCTAAATTTCAAATACTGATCGGTTATTGCTTGTACTAACGTATAAAGCAGCTAATCTAAAAATCAATTAAAATTTTTTGCATCCAAATCACGCCCTCAACCGTTTACTCAATGATAATAAGAAAAACAGGACCCCTATGGATAACGATGATTTACTCCCTCTTTTGTGCGCAACAGCACAAGGTGACAAAAATGCTTTCTCGAGCTTGTACCAGCAAACTAGCGGCAAACTTTTTGCTATTAGTTTAAACATGCTCACAAATAGAGCCCATGCCGAGGAAGCATTACAAGATGCTTTTATAAAAATTTGGCATAACGCATCTGAGTATAATGCTTCAAAAGGCACTGTTATAAGCTGGATGATAAGTATAGTTAGGTATAGAAGTCTCGACTCGCTGCGCTATCACAAAGTACGAAAAGAGCAGTCGTTAGGCGATGATGAATATGAGAATGAATGCATCGATGTTAATTACGATGAAGAAACAAAACTGGTTAATTGTATCGAACAACTTGAGCCGCAACAAAAACAAGCTATTCACTTAGCTTATTACAAAGGGCTGAGCCATAGCGAATTAGTGGATCATATCGAAACGCCATTAGGTACAGTTAAAAGCTGGATCAGGCGTGGGCTCATGCAGCTACAAAGGTGTTTAACATTATGAATTATAATAAACCCGAATTATTAGACGCACTTGCTGGGCAGTATGTTCTTGGCACACTTAGAGGACTTGCCCGTAAGCGCTTTCAGCGTCTTTTGCTTAGTTCGAACCAAGCACGTGAAGCAACAAGTATGTGGGAGCAAAACCTAAATAACTTAGCGAGTGCTATTACACCGCAAACGCCACATGACGATGTATGGATAAATATTCTACAGCGCATTGAAAACAGGCCACAAACAAGTAAAACGGTTATACATACTAAGCCATCTATTTGGCGTACATGGTCTTTTGTTGCAACAGCCGCGTGTATTGTTTTAGCCTTTTTAATTATTCAACCTTCTAATAATGTTGTTCAAACGCAACAAATTGCCTTGGTCCAAAATCAAGATAAGCAATCATTATGGTTTATTGATGTTAACGATAAAGGGCTTTCTATCAAAGCCAGTAGCCAATTGGTTGCTCAAACAAATAAAGATTATGAGCTTTGGATGATTTTAAAAGGGCAAGATGCGCCTATTTCATTAGGTTTACTTCCCAAGCAAGGAAGTAAAATATTATTAAAAGATAACCGCTTCAACGCAAGTGATATTGCATTGCTAGCAGTAAGTTTAGAACCTATTGGTGGCTCGCCAAATGGATCACCGACCGAGGTGTTATACACAACAGAGCTGGTACTTTTATAACCTTACTATTACGACTAATATTGGCTGCTTGTATAAAGCAGCCAATCCTCAATTTAAGTTTTTAACAAAATATAAAATTAATTTAACTTTTTTGCATCCAATTTAAATCCTGCCCCGTTATTAGCTATGACTTCAATCAAAACTAAAGGACAAAGTCATGAAAGCTTTAACTCCATCAATACTCGCAGTAGTAATATGTAGTACGTTTGTAAGTGCACCAAGTGAAGCATCTAGCCACAGAGAAGCGCCAAATATAAGCCGTTTCCCGACTTTAGATTCAACCGATTTTTATGTGTTTAATAGTTACGAACAAGGTCGTGGTGATTTTGTAACACTAATAGCTAACTATATCCCGCTGCAAGATGCATACGGCGGTCCTAATTACTTTGCAATGGACCCAGATGCTACCTACAGCATTCATATAGATAACGACGGCGATGCTGTTGAAGATATTACATTTGCGTTTAACTTTAAAAGCATGCTCCCTAACGACAATCAAGGCGTGCAATTAACAGTTGGACCTGAAGGTAATCAACGCACAGTTTCGGTACCACTTAAAAATGTTGGCGGCGTGGCTGCAGGTGATGACAGCGCAGCAAATTTTAGTGAATCATACACAATGACCATGATTAGCGGCGCGCAGCGTACTGGCGAAACAACGGTATTAAATAACACTGCATCAAACTCAAGCTCATTTTCTAAACCGCTTGATTATGTAGGTGATAAAACATTTGGATCGATGAGTGATTATCAAACTTATGCAGATCAATTTGTTTATCAGGTTTCAATTCCTAACTGTGAGAGCATGGCACAAGTTTTTGTAGGACAGCGTAAAGACCCGTTTGTAGTTAACCTAGGTAAAACATTTGATTTAGTTAACTATGTACCTGTAGAAGGTGATAGCGCCCCTGGTGCTGGTGACGGCGGTGGTTTTCCAGGTGGTATAACGCAATCAGCTGATAATGACGACCTTGCAGATAAAAACGTAACATCAATCGCTATCGAAATACCTAAAAGCTGTATTGTCGGTGAAGGTAACGGCGTAATAGGTTCGTGGACAACAGCAAGCTTACCTCAAGCACGTGTATTAAACCCCAATGCTAAATTTGCTAATAATGCGGTAAACGGTGGTGCATTAACTCAGGTTTCACGCCTAGGTAGCCCGCTTGTAAATGAGCTTGTCATTGGCATTAAAGACAAGGACACATTTTCTACTGCGCACCCTAAAGACGATGCACAATTTTTAGATTATGTATCTCACCCAGCACTACCAGAGTTATTAAATATTTTGTTTAAAGATGCTGTTAATACCACTCTTGGCGCAAACTTAGAAACTCTGGCACCCACTAACTTCCCGCGTACTGATTTAATCACTGCATTTTTAACGGGTTTTGCAGGCGTTAATCAACAAGCAACGGTCACACCTTCAGAAATGCTGCGTTTAAACACAGCCATTGCAGCAACAGCACAAGCTGATCAATCTGCATTTGGTGTAGCTGGCAATGACTTAGCTGGTTTCCCAAATGGTCGTCGCCCGGGTGATGATGTAGTTGATATTGCACTGCGCGTTGTGATGGGTCGCTTATGTCACCCTATTCCTGTAAATGGCGAAGACACTGACTTAGGTCTTTGTACACCAGAGGATGCTAATACGGGTACAGTTCCATTTACTGATGGCGCACCTATTGATGCAACAATGATGGACTCAACATTCCCATACCTTGCAACACCTATTGCAGGATCTAAATAAGGAGTTAACTGATGCGTAATTTAAAAACTACCCATATTTGTGTTCTCCTCAGTGCATTAACATTGGGTGCATGTAGTAGCGATGACGATAAAAAACAACCTACACCGGTTGTAAACACCGCACCTACAGCAAACGATGCAATGCTAACAACACAAACTGAAGTAAGCATTACCGATATGCTTAACGCAAGCGATAATGATGGCGACTCACTTACTTACTCGTTAACAAGCGAGCCAATGCTCGGTACTGTTAATGTTGACAGTGATGGTAACTTTACTTATACACCTAATAAAGAAGCAACAGGTTCAGATAGCTTTATGTTTGGTGTAAGTGATGGCGTTAATTCGCAAGTTACTGCAACAGTAAGTATTACAATTGAGGCGCTGCAAGTTGACTTTGCTCAATTTGCAACCGATGCATTTAATCAAGCGCCAAATGCAGAGCCGTTAACTGTTAATGGTCGGGTGTTTACAAACACTGATACCGATGTTGATGGATTAATTTCTACAAGCGGTAACTAACCAAGTCATTAAGCTGACAGGCCACGGATGGCTTTTTTCAAAGGATATTTATAATGCATTTATCAGTACTTAAACCCCTCACTATTATTGCTATTTGCTTAACCTCTTTCGCGGTGAGTGCGGCTCCTTATACTCCAAAAGATGACGCAGTTATTGCCTCAAGCAATTCAACATTTAGTGCCTCTCTCTCTGTTGACGAAATAAATACTTTAGTGACTAATAGCCAATATGCAGGCCAAACAGAGCGCTTACAAGGGCTACTTAAAACCCGCTTAGCTCAGTTATATAACCAAACACCCACGTCTCAAATTGGTTACTTATATGCTCGTGTTTTACAAAAAGAGCACCTTTTTGACGAAGCAATTAACGTTGCCAACAACGTTTTGATTACCGAGCCAAAGCACAGTAATAGCCATTTGTTACTGGCTAATATATTGATGACCCAAGGTGAATTTACAAAAGCAAAACAACACTGTGTTGCCTTGATTGGTCAAGTAAGTACCATTACTGCTAGCACTTGTGTGCTAGACGTACAAAGCCAGCATGAAAGTGTTTTAGACAGCTACCAAACATTAGTTAAAATTATAAACAATAACCAAACTAGTTTAGCTACAAACCATGTTTTAAGTGAAATGAGCTACCGTCTAAGTAACTACAAGCAAGCTTTGTCTCACTTACAAAGCGTAGATTTAGTTCAAGCTCCTGTGAGCCTCATTGTGTTATGGGCCGATATTCAAATTGCGCTAAATCAACCTCAACAAGTATTAAATACATTAAGCGTACTGCTTCCAGATAAAAGTAATTTAGAAGATGCTATTTTGCTAAGGCTTTCAATCGCAGAAAAAAAACTAAATAAACGCGATAAAAAATGGCAAAATACAATGGCGAAAAGAGTTACACTTAGAGAGCTTCGTAAAGATTCTTTTCATGCGAGTGACTTAGCTAAATATTACCTTGATGTACAACCAAATCGCGAAAAAGCACTTTACTGGGCTCATATTAATTGGCAACAGGCTAAAATGAGCACAGATGAGCAATTACTTATTAAAGCAAAAGCGATGCAACGAGATACACTATGAAAACGCCTTATCTATTTATACTCACTTTAATGCTGTGTATTTTCTCAACTTACAGCTTTTCCCATCAACTAAGTACAAGTTATATAACCCTAAATAGCAAGAACGATAACGACACCAACAAAAGCCAATACACGGGTACCTGGCAAGTTAATATCGCCGACTTAGAGCACGCAGTGCCTCTAGATTTAGATAAAAACGGGCAAATTTCGTGGGCTGAAATAAAAGCAAAACGCAGCTCAATTAATAACTTCATTACAGAAAGTTTAAATATCACGCAAAACGCGCAAGCATGCCCTTTAAAAAGTGAAGGTATCTATCAGCTAGATAACCATTTTAACCAGCCTTATTTGGTTATTCCGCTGCTGTTTAGCTGCAATGATAGTGAAACAATCTCTCTTTCGTATTCTGCTTTTTTTAAAACCGATGCTAATCATAAATCTGTTGTAAATATAAACGGTGTATCTCGTGTATTTAATATCAACGAGGCACAACAAACATTTAGCTTTGAGAAATCCAGTTATTTAAGCACGTTCAATCAATACGTTTATCAAGGTGTTTTACATATTTGGATAGGTATTGATCATATTTTATTTTTAATCGCCCTATTACTTACCTGTGTTTTAAAACGTAGTAACAAAACATGGCAAGGTATTAGCTCTAAAAAACACATTATTAAACACACAGCATGGATAGTAACCGCGTTTACGCTTGCGCACTCTATTACGCTTACAGCAACAGCTATGAACTTAGTCTCACCAAATAGTCGCTGGGTAGAGCTTGGAATTGCTATATCGGTTTTATTTGCAGCATTAAATAATGTGTGGCCGTTGGTACTTCGTTTAGGTTGGCTTACTTTTGCTTTTGGTTTACTGCACGGCATGGGATTTGCGAGCGTACTTGGTGAGCTTGGCTTGTCGAGTGACTATCAATTATTGAGCATTTTAGCATTTAATTTAGGGGTCGAAATTGGTCAGCTCAGTATATTACTGGTTGCGCTGCCAATACTCATTTATGTACGAAACTACACCTGGTATAAAAAGTGGTTAATGCCAATGGGCTCCGTTGCCATCGCAATCATTGCACTTCAGTGGTCAATCGAGCGTTTTTAAATAGCCCAAATAAAAAAGCTAGCCAAAATATTGGCTAGCTTACTTTTTAGTTTATCTATTTTGCGCTTTACTATGCTTTATCAAATGGCATTAGTAATGTTTTCATCGCAGGGCGAAGCGCTATTAACACTGTTTTTTCGGTTAGCTCAGGGTAGAGTAACTTTCTAAGTAATAACCCTGCCATCATCGAAAAAATAACATTAATTCGACTTTCAAGTTCAAGCTCATCAATGTCTTTGAGCGCACTTCGCTCGCTTGTTAAAAGCTGTCTCATGCGCCCGCGTGCTTGAGTATCCATATCACGTAGCAATGAAGCTACTTTAACATTTCGACCTGCTTCAGCCATCATATCTAAGTCAACTACACATGCCCCTGTGTCCATGTGCCTTTGCACACCAATGTTTAAGCCATCTAAAAGAGCTGCTAAAACATCACCAGGGTGATCTTCAAACTGTTGGAAGATAGAAAACATTTCTTCCATGTCTTTTTCAATAATGCTTTCTATAATTGCTTCTTTACTTTCAAAGTAATTATAAATATGGCCTGCACTCATCCCTGCCGTTTTAGATATTTCAGCCATGCCTGCACCGTGGTAACCTTTTCGGCGAAAACACTCTGCAGCAGCTGTTAGTATTTGTTCGCGCCTAGCTTGCGCTATAGCGGGATCTGTTTGCCTTTTTGCTTTAGGCTTCATGTTCAACTCCACTACCAAGTCATAAACTCAGTAAAGCAAGAGCTATAAATAGTCTCGCTATATAAATATGTAATGCGGCTTTAAAAGCCGCAAATATTATTTCTCTTCCTGAGCTGTTTCACTGGTTACGTTCCATCCGCCACCAAGCGCTTTGTACAAATTAATTTGGCTTGCAAGATATGCTTGCTGACCTGAAATTAACTGTTGCTGCGCGCCGTACCACGTACGCTGAGCATCAAGTACTTGCAAGTAGCTATCTGCGCCTTTTTCGTAACGCATTTTTGATAAATCAAACGTGATTTGTCGGCTATTTATAAGCATATCAAGCGCACTTAATTGCTCTTGGTAACCTTCTCTATCAGCAAGTGCATCGGCAACTTCGCGAAACGCATTTTGAATTTTTTGCTGGTACGTTGCCACCGCAATTGCTTGATCGGCTTTTGCCACATCAAGATTTGCTTGGTTACGTCCCATATTAAAAATAGGTAAGCTAATTGTCGGCACAAAACTCCATGTCCCTGAGCCTGAATCAAACAAACCACTTAAGTCACTTGAAGCAGTGCCGGCATTGGCCGTTAAGCTAATGCTCGGATAAAACGCCGCACGTGCAATGCCAATATTGGCATTTGCAGCAAGCATTAAATGCTCAGCGGCTTTAATATCAGGGCGTTGCGATAGCAAATCAGACGGTAAACCAACTGGCACTTCTGGCATGCTGATCAAATTAGTTAGGTCTTTGTTAGGCAGCAAATCGGCTGAAACAGATTTCCCTACTAATAAATCTAGGGCACTTTTATCACGCTTTAACAAACGCTTATATGTTGCTATATCTACTTTTGCTGTAGCTACTGTGCTTTTAAGCTGCTCAAGGGTAATTGAAGACGTAGCCCCCAAATCAAAGCTTTTTTGCGTAAGCGATAATGACTCTTGCTGAGAGGTTAGCGTTTCTTTTGCCAGCTCTAGCAGTTGTAAGTCCGTCGCGTAGCTAAGCCACGCATTTGCAAGCTCAGAAATTAAAGACACCTGCGTACTGTATTGACTAAGCTCTGTAGAGTATAAATTTTGGAGTGCTTGCGCTGATTGGTTGCGCACTTTGCCCCAAATATCTAACTCGTAAGAGGTAATACCTACTGTTGCACTGTACTGCGAGCTAATAGCTGCATCGCCAGTACCCGACAAATCAGCCGGTAAACGCTGGCGCGTACCAGAAGCATTTAAATCAAGTGACGGATACAAAGCCGAATCTTCGATTTGATACAAACCACGAACGCGCTGCACATTAAGCACTGCAATTTGCATATCTTTATTATGCTCAAGGCTTTGCGTAATTAACGTTTGTAATTTTTCG
Source organism: Pseudoalteromonas sp. AS84 (assembly GCF_038900255.1). Classification (NCBI taxonomy): domain Bacteria; kingdom Pseudomonadati; phylum Pseudomonadota; class Gammaproteobacteria; order Alteromonadales; family Pseudoalteromonadaceae; genus Pseudoalteromonas; species Pseudoalteromonas sp. AS84. The sequence continues at coordinate 318,114 of NZ_JBBMQY010000001.1, forward strand.
TCATTAAAAAAATGCTGCCAATTTAATTGCTGCGCAGCGCTTTGCCCAGTACCTGATGCATAAGCATCAGATACTGGTAAAGCAAGGTCTTTTTGCTCTGGTGCAAGTTGGCAACCACTTAGTACTAATAAAGCAATGGCACTTAGGCTGAATGTTTTAATGCTCATTCTGCACTCTCCTTCGTTGTCTCGTTAGTTTTGCCTGGGAATACACGGCGAACTAACACAAAGAATAACGGTACAAACACAACAACTAATATTGATGATGCAAGTGTGCCACCAATAATCGAAATACCTAGCGCATTTTGGGCGCCAGACCCCGCACTTGAGGCAATCGCCAGTGGAATTACACCACAAATAAATGCCATTGAAGTCATGAGTATTGGTCGTAAACGTAAACGAACAGCAGCAACTGCTGCATCAACTAATCCCAGCCCTTCATCCATTTTATGAATAGCAAACTCTACAATTAATATCGCATTTTTAGACGCTAAACCTATGGTGGTCAACAAGCCCACCTGTAAGTAAATATCGTTAGATAAGCCACCGCCAAGTGCCGCCATAATTGCACCAAATATACCCAATGGCACAATCATCATTACCGCAAACGGTACTGACCAACTTTCATAAAGTGCGGCTAAACACAAAAATACAAATAATAATGACAAACCATATAGTAATGGAGCTTGACCACTACTAGAGCGCTCTTGGAATGAAATACCGGTCCATTCAGACGAAATACCATTAGGTAATTGTTTTACTAAGCGTTCCATTTCATCCATTGCTTGGCCGGTACTGTATCCTGGTGCTGCACTACCTTGAATTTCCATTGCAGAAAAACCATTATAACGCTCTAAGCGTGGCGAGCCGTATGTCCAATAAGCACTAGCGAAAGCTGAAAATGGCACCATATCGCCACTATCATTGCGCACATACCACTTATTTAGATCCTCTGGCACCATGCGCGATTGTGCATCACCTTGCATATACACTTTTTTAACTCGACCACGGTCAATAAAGTCATTCACATAACTACTACCCCACGCAGTGGCAAGCGTACTGTTTATATCACCTTGTGAAACACCAAGCGCTTCAGCTTTTGCCAAATCTGTATCAAGTTGTAGTTCTGGCATATCTTCTTGTCCATTTGGACGTACGCCCGCTAAAATTGGACTTTGGCTTGCTAAACCTAACAACTGGTTTCGTGCAGCTAACAGTGCGTCGTGGCCTAAGCCTACACGGTCTTGTAAAAATATATTAAAACCATTTGCAGTACCAAGCTCAACAATTGCAGGCGGCGGAAACGCAAACACAAACGCCTCTTTTATCGTTGAGAAGTACCCCATTGCTTTACCAGCCACACCTTGGACAGATAACTCATCACGCTGACGTTCATCCCAATGTTTGAGGTTAACAAAACCAATTGCAGCATTTTGACCTGAACCTGCAAAACTAAACCCTGTTACAGTAAAAATACCGTTAACAGCCTCAGATTGCTCATTTAGGTAATGGTTCTCCATTTTTTTAACAACTTCTAAAGTTTGTTGTGTTGTAGAACCTGCTGGCAATGAAACTTGGTTAAACAAAATACCTTGGTCTTCGTCTGGTAAGAATGCTGTTGGTAAGTGCGAAAACACATAAACCATACCACCCACTATCACAGCGTATATAAGTAAGTAACGCTTAGAGTGATTGATCATACGGCTTACAAAGCCTTGTGCGCCGCGATTTGTTTTATCAAAGCCTCGGTTAAATCCAGAGAAAAACTTGCCAATAAACGAGCTATCGTCGTGAACATGGCTTGGTTTTAATAACGTAGCACACAGTGCTGGTGTCAAAATAAGTGCAACCAATACCGAAAGACCCATCGCCGATACCAGTGTAATAGAGAACTGACGATAAATAATACCGGTAGAGCCACTAAAGAATGCCATTGGGATAAATACCGCAGAAAGCACCATGGCAATGCCTACCAGTGCACCTTTAATTTCATCCATAGACTTACGCGTAGCTTCGAGCGCGGAGAGTTTTTCCTCGGTCATTAAGCGCTCTACGTTTTCTACAACAACGATTGCGTCATCTACCAATAAGCCTATCGCAAGTACCATCGCAAACATTGTCAGCGTATTTATTGAATAGCCAAAGGTATATAAAATACCAAACGTACCTAGTAAAACCACTGGCACTGCTATTGTCGGTATAAGCGTTGCCCTAAAGTTTTGTAGGAACAAATACATAACTACAAAAACAAGTACAACCGCTTCAATTAAGGTGTGAATAACCTTTTCAATAGATAACGATACAAATGGTGTTGTGTCGTAAGGTACAACCGCATCTAGCCCTTCAGGAAAAAACGGTTTTAGCTCTTCAATTGCTTTTTTAACGCCTTCTGCTGTATCAAGTGCATTAGCGCCACTGGCTAATTTAATACCTAAGCCTGATGCCGGTTGTCCATCGTAACGAGCAACAACGCGGTAGCTTTCGCCGCCAAGCTCTACTCTAGCAACGTCCTCTAGACGTACAAAAGAGCCATCTGGATTGGTTTTAACTAATATTTGTTCAAATTGCTCTGGCGTTTGTAATCGACTTTGCGCCGTTACTGTTGCATTAAGTTGCTGACCATCAACGGCTGGCATACCACCGAGTTGGCCTGCAGATACTTGTGCATTTTGCGCACTAATTGATGCACTAATATCAGCGGGTGTAAGCTTATAGTTTTGTAACTTTGCAGGGTCTAACCAAATACGCATCGCGTACTGAGAACCAAACAGCTGCACTTCACCTACGCCTTCTACGCGCGATACAATATCTTGCACATTTGATGAAACGTAATCACCAATATCAATATTGGTCATGCTGCCATCTTTAGACACAAATGCATAAACCATTAAAAAGTTACGCGCTGATTTTGCAACTACAACACCCTGCCTTTGTACGGCTTCTGGTAAAAGTGGAGTCGCTGTCGCTAGTTTATTTTGCACTTGAACCTGAGCAATATCAGGGTCTGTTTCGGCGCTAAACGAAAGTGTAAGCGTAGCAGAACCACTCGACTCAGACGTAGATGACATATAAAGCAAGCCATCAAGACCTTTCATTTTTTGCTCAATAACTTGCGTTACTGTATCTTCAAGTGTACGAGCAGATGCACCAGGGTACGTTGCTGTAATACTTACTGCAGGCGGTGCAATTGAAGGATACTGCGAAATAGGTAAGCTCCTAATCGCCAAAATACCTGCAAGCATCACTACAATAGCGAGTACCCAAGCAAATATCGGTCTATCGATAAAAAATCGTGACATTAAAACTCTCCGTTATTGTGCTTTATCGGCTTTAGTAGACGATTGAATTTCAGAAGGATCCACTGGTGCACCAGGGCGGATTTTTTGTAAGCCTTCAACAATTAATTTATCGCCATCCATTAGACCATCGGTAACAAGCCAGTCAGAACCTATTGTGCGGTCTACTTTTAAAACACGACTTTCAACTGTATTTTCTTTGCTCACAACCATTGCTGTTGGCTCGCCTTTTGAGTTGCGGCTAACACCACGTTGCGGAGCTAAAATAGCGCCAGCTTTAACACCTTCTACTATAGAGGCACGGGCATACATGCCTGGTAATAATAGTTTTTCTGGATTTGAAAATTTAGCACGTAACGTTACTGAGCCAGTACTTGGATCAACCGTCACTTCGGAGAACTGTAATGTGCCTTTATGAGGATAAACAGAGCCATCTTCCATAATAAGTTCAACATCAGTTTGGCTAGTTGAGTCAACCGTTAGCGCACCTGATGATATTGCTTTTTTAAGTTGGGTAAGCTCATTACTTGATTGTGTTAAATCGATATAAATTGGATCAAGCTGAGTCACTGTAGCAAGTGCAGTACTTTGATTGGCACTGACTAGTGCACCTACTGTTACGCTTGATTTACTAATTTGACCACTAATTGGTGACGACACATGGCTGTAATTAAGGTTAATTTGCGCTGACTTTAATTGTGCCTTAGCTGTTAATAATTCAGCATTTGCTTGCTTGTAAGCAGCATCTGCTTCGTCAAAATCTTGTTGGCTCACGGCTTTGATTTTTAATAATTCACTATAACGCGATGCTTTTGATTTAGAGCTAGCAATGCTTGCCTCTGCACGTGCTACGCTTGCTTCACTTGCTGCTAAGTCGGCTTCAAATGTCGCAGGATCTATTTGATACAGAGCCTGGCCTTGTTTAACCTCTTTACCTTCTACAAATAAACGAGATTGAACAATACCACTTACTTGTGGGCGAATTTCAGCAATTTGAAATGCGCTGATACGACCAGGAAGTTCTTTTTTGAGAGTAAGCGCTTGGCTTTTTAATGTAAGTACACCCACTGGTACAGCTTTAGGAGCTGATGCTTGTGATTGCTCAGTTGCTTGATCACAACCAGTTAAAGCAACAGAACCGACGAGGGCTGACAATACAAATAAAGCGATGCGGGAACGCTGCATATTAAATACCTTTTAGTTTAGAGTGAACGATCATTCTAAATTAAAACGCGCTGATAATGAATCTTAATTAGAAGAAATTTACACAAACTTACACTCCCCAGTACAATATACGTCTTAGGTTGCATTTAATGTTAATTAGATGAAAATAGAATCAAGACTGTATGAAAATAAAACAACTTAACATCTTGAAATAATATCTCATTTTAGAAACTAAGTTTTTAATAGGCACAAAAAAGCCAAGCAAATACAGCTTGGCTATTTATATAAAGGACTAGTGTCATATCTAGTTTTTAAAGGGTATTAGCGCTCTGTGGGTTAATAACCCTTGAAACTAACAACTGCTCTACCCTAATACCCTCTACATCAACCACTTCAAACTTAAAGCCTGAAAAAGTAAAATGTTCCGCACGTTTAGGTATACGCTTCATGTTATAAATTAAAAATCCAGCTACCGTCTCGTAAAGCATCTGGTCAGGAAATTCTTCTATATCAAGTACTTTTGCTAAATCGGTAATTGGGGTTAAACCATCTACAAGCCATGAATTTTTATCGCGTTCTATGATTAGTTCGTCGCCTTGGTGAGTGATTAAATCACCCATAAACCCTTTCATTAAGTCTTTAACGGTAACAATACCCACCGAAAGTGCATATTCGTTTACTACAACAGCAAACGGCTTCGCTGCACTTTTAAACGCGTTTAAAGCTTCAGATAAACTTAATGTTTCGGGTAAGTAAAAAACATCTTTATCAATCAGATCATCGTTTATATTGGCGGCTTCGCCTTTTAGTACTTGTCGTAAAATATCTTTAGATTCAACAGAGCCATGCAACTTATCTAAATTTCCTGACACCACTAAAAAATGATTATGAGGATGGTCAATAATTTTAGTCGCAATATCATGGCTAGATTCATTTAAATCAAAATAGACAATTTGGTCGCGTGGAGTCATAACGCTTGATAAAAATCGCGCTTCTAGGTCAAACACATTGCCAATGAGTTCATACTCTTGCTTTTGCAAACTACCATAAGCAGCACCTGCTTCCATCATGGCAACAATGTCTTCTGTTGTTACATTGTCTTCTCGCTCAGCGGGCACTTTAAACAAACGCAGCACAAAGTTAGTGACGCCATTAAAAAACATCACCAGTGGAGTTAATGCAAAGGTAACCCAGCGCATTATTGTAACCACTCTAACAGCCACGGCTTCAGGCATGATCATCGCTAAACGCTTTGGCATTAAATCGGCGAACAATATAAACAAAGATGTAATAGTAAAAAACGAGAATAAAAAGCTAATTTTTTCTAAATGCGCACCTTCGTAAAATAATACCAACACACTTTCAACATAAGGCGATAAAGCCTGCTCACCCACAATACCACCCAATATCGCTATCGCATTGAGCGCTATTTGGATCATGGCAAAAAAAGCCCCTGGATTTTCTTGTAGCTTTAGTACCGCTGCTGCCTTTATATTCCCTTCATCTGCCATTACTCGCAGTTTTATTTTACGCGACGCTGCAATTGCTATTTCTGACATAGCAAACAACGCACTGATCAAGATCAATAAGCTAATCCCGATTAAATCACCCATTTAATGCTCCAAAAGTTAGGCTTTTTTAAACAAAAAGCAGCTGGATTATAATCTGTTTTTTAAACGCAGCAATTTAAATTTACTAAATATATTTAAACCATTAATTTTCAATTGGTTGAGAGGTAAAAAAGGAGATTTAAAGTACTGAAACTTTGCTGAAGGCGACTTTTAATTGAGTAATTAAGGCAGGATCCATATTTATATTACAAGCAAAAAATAATGGAGACTGAGCTGTATTTAGACTAAGTACAGGCTCAAGTAGTTCTAGCTTAGGTTCTGTTTTAACTCGGTAGTTAAATTGCTTTTTATTAAGGACAACAAAATCAAGAATATTGTGACGGGTACTGATAAGTTTGTCTATTTTATCTAGGCTATCGATGAGTAACAAGTTTCTGCTTTCGCTAAATCCTCGCTCAAGCAAATAGTGATGACTAAAATTATCACGCAGTACCGCTATTTTATATTTTTTAGCATCATTGAGAGTATTTAACTTTATACTTCTAGACTTAAGAGCATAAATCGCTGAGTCAAAGCTTTCAAGTTCCCCTACCCACTTAAACTTACTTTCTCTATTAGGTAATCGAACAATCGAAAATATACAGGTGTTTTTATCGCGTAGCGCCGCGTTGTAGGATATGGCCCAACTATGGGCAAACATAGTGTAATTTATACCTGTACCTTCTAGCGCTTTATGAACTTTATCAACAGAACGACCAACGAGTTTATTATCTTCATTGAGATACTGAAAGTCCGGAAATACTTCCGTTACTATTGTGATTTCAGTTGCATCAACTTTTATACAGCTAATGAACAACAAAAAGATCAATAATTTCATTCAGCAAGGCCTCAACTAACTCATTATAAGTATTTAATAAATATAGCTGAGGCTTTATGAACTGCTAGTTTTTAGTAGTGTAATGTACATTTATAAGCTGATAGTACTAGTACAGCTTAATTGTTCATTGCACTAATTAAGAATGCTGAAATTTTAGCGCCTTCTCTAAGTGTCGTTTCAGAGCTTGATTGTCCAACTAAAGAGCTGTCGGTAAATGGCGCTATTTCCATCATATCAGCACCCGTAATCGGGAACTCATCCGCAATGGCTGATAAAATATCAAGCGCATGCTGAGGCGTTAAACCATTATGCTCTGGCGTACCGGTGGCAGATGCAAACTCTGCATCAAGCGCATCAATATCAAAGCTTACGTATACTTCATCAACGTTATCGGCTTTTAGCTGTGCGATAGCGTCGGCAGCAACCGCTGCTGCGCCACGCTCAATGATTTCATGTGCCCAATGTTGCTTAACGCCAAAGGTACTTTCCCAGTGCGCTTTAGGCTTGCCACTTGAGCGAATACCAAATTGTATTAAATGATGCGGCGCCGGTAAAAACTCTAATATATGTGTACACCACGAGCCAAAACATAAATCAATACCTAAGCGCTCAACAAGTAAATCGGTATGCGCGTCAAAATGAATAATAGCAGTACGCCTACCTTGCTCACGTTTCGCTTTTAAGTACGCTTTGGTGAGTGGGTAACTAATTGAGTGATCGCCACCAATACCAAATATCCCTTTATCTTTAAACGTTGCGTAAAAACTGTCGCATACATCCTCTGTGATTGATAACGGACTAACGTAATAGTCATTATCTTCATTACCATATAGGGCTTTTTGGCAATTAGAAATGGTTGCATCATTTAGGTATTTATCATGAAGTAAATGTGGGATTACACGTACATCACCTAAATCAAACGAATGACACTGCGGTTGCTGGTCAATTAATGCTGAGCGCACAAACAGTGGCCCCCAGTTTGCACCGCGTAAAATACCACCGCCACAGTCTGAGCTAATACCTAACATAACCGCTTTATGTGGAGAATTTGGTAATTCATCTAAAGACTCACGCCATAAGTTATCAACGCTTTCAGTTTGCCCGTATAGCTTATTACGCAGCGCAGCTTTACGCTCTTTTGCAGTATTTACTGTATATACGCCATCACCCGGTGCGCACAAACAGTGCTCAACTTTGTTTTTAAATGCTTCAAATTGTGTGCTCATAATAAACTCCTTCGATTTTTATTCTGTACGTAGCTAATTACTTTTGATTAGTTATGCAAAATCACCAAAAGTGCCTAAACTTCAAATAAATCCCACTTTGCTAAATAACTCTGTGCCTAATATAAATAAACACGTTAGCTTTTACGTGCTTAACAAAAACCTAAGACATTGAATTGATTTAATATTAATGAATATTTACCATGAACTATTTAATTGTAGTTACGCGCTTGTGTGATACTTATTATGTCTGCTTGAACATGTCAACAGCACAATAAGCCTACGTATATAAGCACTTGATTGAATATTCATAGTTGATGAATAAATCAAATTAATCCTTAAAATTATTAAGACTTAATTGGAGAAGTTAAGGTAAAACGGACAATCGTCCTGTACTTGATAAACGTTTCTAGCAATGATGCTAGATTGACAACAAATTATTATAAAAGGCTTAGTTATGGAAAAGGTATTTCACTTAGGACTATGTATTGACGATCTTAAAGGTGCAAAACTTGCGATTGTACCGGGTGACCCAGATCGTGCTGCACGTATTTCACAATTCCTAGACAACCCAACCTGCCTTGCTCAAACTCGCGAGTTTCATGTTTACTTAGGTCAATTAAACGGCCATTCTGTGGTTGTTTGTTCTACGGGTATTGGTGGTCCATCTACGTCGATTGCAGTAGAAGAATTAGCACAACTTGGCGTACGTAAATTTTTACGTATTGGTACAACAGGTGCGATTCAGCCACATATCAACGAAGGCGAAATTTTAATTAGCCAAGCGTCTGTACGTTTAGACGGTGCAAGCCAGCATTTTGCTCCTCTTAGCTACCCTGCTGTGTCTGACTTTTATGCAACACAAGCTATGGTACAAGCATGTAAAAACTTAAATATCGATTTCCATATTGGTATTACTGCGTCAAGTGATACATTTTACCCAGGGCAAGAGCGTTACGATACGCATTCTGGTTACGTTCCTAAATCACTACAAGGTAGCTGCGAAGAGTGGCAAAAACTGGGCGTAATGAACTACGAAATGGAATCAGCAACGTTATTTACTATGTGTGCTGCCCTTGGCTTACAAGCTGCCTGTGTAGCTGGCGTACTTGTTAATCGTACTCGCCAAGAAATACCAAATGTTGACCATGGTGAAATTGAGCGTAAATCTGTAGCAGTAGTATTAGAAGCAGCTAAAGTGTTGCTTGATTAATATAAGTTCTATTAATTAATCGGCTATTATAACGATAAGAAAATGGCTCAGTAACAAGGCAAAAATTATGAAATATAGTTGTCTTATATGAATAATTTTTAACGCAGTTAGTGAGTTATTTAATTCGATAGAATGGCACATTTTAATAAAGCACAGCTCTGCCTGTGCTTTATTGTTTTTGAAAGGTTATTTTAGCTGTGCACTAATTACTTCTATTGCCGGCAGGTTGTTAAAACTTGCAAGTACAGCACGTGCTACACCCGCTTGGTTTTCATGGCCTGCGGTTTCTAAAAGTGTAATTGATTTTACCGTACTTTCGTTAAAGCTAAGCCCTGCGATAAACAATTGACTAAGTGCACTTTGCAGTGGCGACAAGCTTGGGCTGTACGCTGCGTTTTCTGCGTAACTTCCGTAAAAATCACCATTTTCAAATGTACTAATTTTTACTGCACTAAAGTTTTTACTATAGGGTACGTATGCGTTTAATGCTGTACTTGCTAGTTTTTCATCTAGTTGAGCATTTACGAATACTTGCTGGTGAGGCTCTGGATTGAACAAGCTAAACGCATTGCCTAAATCAGTCGGCCCGAACGAATGAGGCAATAACTCTGCTAATTTGAAGTGTTGCTCTGGCAATAAAATATCAAACTCTTTAGCATCAGCGAGTTCGTTCATAAACTGGCGACAATACCCACACGGTGCATCGCTAATCGCTATTTTAACTATTTTTTTAGCACCGTTTAACCAGGCGTTATTTATAGCCGATTGCTCTGCATGAACCACTAAACTCAACGCTTGATGATCAAACTCTACATTTGCACCAAAGTAAAAGTTTACCTCATTGTTTTCATCAAGTGCTTTAACTATTGCACCTACATGAAAATCTGATATCGGCGCAACCGCATACTCCGAAGCTAAAGGTACTAAACCTTGTAATAATGCATCATCAGACACATTTAGCTGTGCACATAACTGTTTAATATTATTAGAATTTAATATGCCGCGCTGTGATTTTAATTGACTACGTAATGACGCTGTTTGCGCTACGCTTAATGTGATGTGCGAATTTGTAAGTGCTGTATCTTGCTGTACAGTAAAAGTTGCTGAAGCCATAACATTTTTTAATTATTCAATGGCTAAGTAGTTTAAAAGTTTAGGATGCGAAATACCAGCCTATTCAACGCAAAAAAAGGGAGCACATCGCGTGCTCCCTTTAATTTTAATTGGTATACCTAAAAAAATAATTGATTGGTATACATAACAAAATATTAGCCGGTATTACGCATACCTGCTGCAATACCTGTCATCGTGATCATTAATGCATTATCAATGTCACCTTCGCTGTGTTTTTCCTGTGAGCGAGCACGGCGTAAAAGCTCAACCTGTAGTAAGTTAAGTGGATCGGTGTACGGGTTACGTAAACTAATCGACTCTTTAATCCAAGGCTGTTCGGCTAATAAGCTTTTTTGTGGGCTAAGAGATTGCACTAAGCTAATGGCTTCTTGAAGCTCTTTACGAAGTGTTACACCCAGTGGTTTGTACATATCTTCCACCAGCGCATTATCATAATGCTCACTCAACCAGCAATCGGCTTTACTAAATACCATTTCTAGCATTTCTAGGCGAGATCTAAAGAACGGCCACTGTAAGCTCATTTCGTTTAGAGTTTCTGCGCCGTATTTATTAAGCGCAGCTTTTAAGCCAGTTAACGCACCTAACCATGCTGGAAGCATTAAACGGTTTTGGCTCCAAGCAAAAATCCATGGAATAGCACGCAGGCTTTCAACACCGCCATTAGGATTACGTTTTGCAGGGCGAGAGCCAAGCGGTAGCTTAGACAGTTCAAGCTCAGGTGTTGCCATTCTAAAGTAAGGTACAAAGTTTTCATCATGGCGAACTACATTACGGTAGTGCTCACACGACTCCTCACTTATTAGCTTCATTACTTCGCGCCACTCTGGTTTTGGCTCCGGCGGCGGTAACAAGTTACTTTGCAGAACTGCGCCTGCGTAAATATTTAAGCTTTGCAGTGCTACATCGGGTAAACCAAATTTAAAGCGAATCATCTCGCCTTGCTCGGTTACACGCAAACCACCTTTCAAAGAGCCTGGCGGTTGTGAATGCAGCGCTTGTGCAGCGGGTGCACCACCACGACCTACTGTGCCACCACGTCCGTGGAATAAAACAAGCTCAATACCACGTGCATCAGCAAGTTGTACTAGTTTGTCCATTGCTTCGTACTGCGCCCAACCTGCTGCCATCATGCCGGCATCTTTAGCTGAATCAGAGTAACCAATCATTACGTTTTGGGTGTTTTTAATGTGCCCACGATACCAAACATTATCAAGCAATGTGGTAATTACATCACTGCCTGCGTTTAAATCGTCAAGTGTTTCAAAAAGCGGTGCTACTGGTAAATCAAAGCTGCAGCCGCTTTCTTTTAGCAATAGTTGTACCGCTAAAATATCTGACGCTGTGCGCGCCATCGAAATAATATACAAACCAAATGTAGCTTCGTCTTGCTTGGCAATCACATCAAAGGTATCAAGTACTTCTTGTACATCAGGACTTGGTTGCCAATGTTTTGGAATTAGCGGTCTGCGCGAGTTAAGCTCTGCAAGTAAAAATGCTTGTTTGTCTTGCTCTTGCCATTGGTTATAGTCGCCTAAACCTAAGTAACGCGTTAGCTCAGAAAACACATCGCCGTGGCGAGACGAATCTTGGCGCACATCAAGTTTAGCTAAACGCAAACCAAAGCTATTTATACGATGCAGTAAATCAAGTAATAAGCCATCCGCAACTACTTTCATATTACACTTTAATAACGATCGATAGCACACTTCAACCGGGTGTTTAAGCTGATTAATATCAGTAATTAAGTCTTGTGAATCGCTGCGCTTATTTTTAATTTTAGCACCTAAGTGCGCCACTGTTTCAGCAACTTGATTTTTAAGCTTTTTGATTACCGCTCTGTATGGTTCAAACTCTTGCCCTGCAAGCTCAATAAGCTCATCACTGGCATCTGACATAGATAATTCAGCGCACAACGTTTTTAAATCTTGAATGTATAAGTTAAGTGCCATCCAACGACCATGATCAAGCACCTCTTTTGTTACCTGCGATGTTACAAATGGATTACCATCACGGTCTCCACCCATCCACGATGTAAACTCAATTGGGCTGTAATCTATCGGTAACTCTAAACTGAGTTGGTCTTTAACATTGGCTGAAAATTCACGTAAAAAACGCGGTACCGCATGCCAAAGGCTATTTTCTATTACGGCATAGCCCCATTTAGCTTCATCAACAGGTGTTGGACGAGAGCGACGAATATCGTCGGTATGCCACGCTTGGCTAATCAGCTGTTCAATACGATTTAAAATATTGTCACGCTCTTGCACTAAGTTATCTTTTCGCTCTAATGATGCAAGGCAGTCACTTAGTTCAACGTGTTTGTTAATAATAGTACGGCGCGTAACCTCGGTTGGGTGAGCGGTCAATACTAAATTTATGTGGAGTTTTGAGAGTGTTTCGGCCAAATGATTACTGTCTAGCTGGCCTTGTTCTGCTTTTGTAGCTAACGTTTTTAATGTTTGAGTGAGAGGGTTTTGTTGACCAAGGCCAACGTCATTAAAACGCGAAACGGTATGAAATTGCTCTGCTACATTAGCAAGGTTTAAAAAATGATTAAATGAACGGGCAACCGGTAAAAGCTCTTCGTCACTAAGCGCATGTAAAACTTCTATAAGCGCTTGTCTGTCGTCTTCGTTACCACTGCGAGATGATTTTGATAAAGCTCGAATTTCTTCTACTTTATCTAAAATCGCTTGACCTTGGGCATCTTTAATTGTTTGTCCTAGTAGTTGCCCTAGTAAATTTACATTACCTCGCAAGGCGGCGTATTGTTCACTCATTTATCAGTCTCCATTTTTTCGTAGGACACTATTAATATCATTATGAAGAGATATTTAATAGATCCATTTGCAATGTCTTGTCGTAAAAAAGTATATATAAAATAATCACAAAGCATTCACATGGTCATTTTTTACGATGGTAACTGTCCTCTTTGTAGCACTGAAATGCAGCAACTAAAGCACGCAGATACTAAAAACCTAATTACGCTTGAAGATCTTAATGCGACCGACTTCAGTGAGCGGTACTCGTATATTGATAGAGACAAAGCAATGACTTACCTACAAGCTCAAAAGCAATCAGGTGAAATGATTTACGGGCTTGATGTAACTTACGAGGCATGGAAAATAGTGGGTAAACACGGCTGGTTGAAAATTTTTCGCTTGCCAATAATTAGCTTTTTCGCTGACTGTGGATATGTGTTATTTGCAAAATACAGACATTCCCTTAGTAAAATTTTAATGCCAAACACAACGTGTTCTAATGGGCAATGCAGTTTAAAAAATAAGGGTAGTAAATGAAAACCATTGTTTTATTTGGCGCTAGTAGTGCGATTGCTAAAGCGTATGTTGAGCACTTAAATAACCATGCATCACAATTTAAAGTTCTGTGTGTCAGCTCAAGTGAATACAGCAGCGCCCCTACACATACTGAGTACTTTAGCACCGACTACAGCGCTCAAAGCCTGGCTATTTTTACCCAGCACTTAAAAGATACTCAAGCTGAATTACATCAAGTTATTATATTCAATGGTAAACTTCATAACACTCAGCACATGCCCGAAAAAAAGTTAGAAGATTTAAACGCTGATTATTTTAACGAGTTACTAAATGCTAATACACTCACGCCGTTACTTTGTTTACAGAGCATATTGCCTCTATTAACCCACAAAACGCAGTGTACTATTACAGCATTAAGTGCGCGCGTAGGTAGCATAAACGACAATGAATTAGGTGGCTGGTATACTTATCGCGCATCTAAAGCGGCGCTTAACATGCTATTTAAAACCGCAGCGATTGAACTTGCACGCAGAGCTAAAAATACCAAGCTCGTTTTATTTCACCCAGGGACTACTGATACTGCGCTTTCAAAGCCATTTCAAAAAAACGTACCTGCTGGAAAACTCTTTACAGCTGAATTTGTAGCCAAGCAGCTTTTTACACTTACTTTTAATAACCCTCATTTAGAACTCAATGGTGAGCCTGCCTACTTAGATTGGCAAGGCGAAACCATACCGTGGTAAGGATTTTTAATGCATTTTACTAAAGCGCGAATAGACGCACTTGAAAAACATACCCGTACTCACTTAATCAACTCTCTTTCGGGTTTTAAAAGCGCTAACTTAATTGGTACACAAGACTTACTTGGCAATACTAACTTGTCGATTGTAAGCTCCGTTATTCATCTTGGGGCTAACCCACCGTTGGTCGCAATGATAATGCGTCCTCATAGTGTGCCGCGTCATACGTTTGAAAATATTTTACAAACGGGGACTTACACCATTAATCAAGTGAATAAGTCGATTTATAAACAAGCTCATCAAACCTCAGCCCGTTACGATAAAGACGAATCTGAGTTTGATGCTACAGGCTTAACGCCTGAATACTTAAACGACTTTGCAGCCCCTTTTGTAAAAGAAAGCCGCTTAAAGTACTCGGTTAAATTTGTAGAAAACCAACATTTAGCCATCAATGGAACTGAGCTCGTTATTGGCGAAATTATGGATGTTTTTGTTGATAAAGCCGCGCTGCAAAGCGACGGTTTCCTAGATTTACAAGCAATAGAAACAGTGGCAGTAACTGGGCTTGACAGCTACCACACAAGTAATAAACTCACGCGTTTACCTTACGCTAAAAAATAATATGACCTTTTAAGAGGCTATAAACTATTAGCCTCTTATCGCATAACATTGAATTTTACCTTGGTATTAATCACACTAGCTAAAAATCCAAGGAGAAAAACATGACTACCATAGGTATAGGTACACAATCTAGCGGGCAAGCGTTGGCAAGCTTAAGCAATATGACGCACACGCTAACCCCTATTGCAGCTGACGAACATTTAGAGCGCATAGCCAAGGCGCAAGCGTATATGCTTGCAAACAACATAGATGCAATTTATTTAAACGCTGGCACCAACCTAACCTACTTTACAGGTATGAAATGGTACGCGAGCGAGCGCATGGTTGGCGCGATATTACCCGCCCTTGGTGAAGTACAATACATTGCACCTTATTTCGAAATTGGTTCACTAAACGGGTTTAAAGTAATAGAGGGGCCTATTCATGGGTGGCAAGAGCACGAAAATCCTTATGCACTTTTTGTTGAAGTACTAAAAAAACTAAACATTAATGAAAACGCTACTATTGGCATTGATGAAAGCGCGCAATTTTTTATATTCGACGGCATTAATAAAGCGCAAACGGGTTTAACCCTCATAAACGCCCAACCTGTAACGGCGCATTGTCGTATGCATAAATCAGTTCATGAGCTTAGCTTAATGCAGCGCGCGATGGACATGACCTTAGCCGTACATCAAGCCACAGCAAGCATGCTTTATGAGGGAATAACCACCACCGAAGTAGAAGCCTTTATTAAGCAAGCACATCAAAAAGTAGGCGCGCCAGGTAACTATTTTTGCATTGTTTTATTTGGTGTTGCAACGTCTTTTCCGCACGGTGTTAAAGACGCCCAAGTACTTAAAAAAGGCGATATGGTATTAATTGATACCGGCTGTAAAGTACACGATTACCTATCGGATATAACCCGTACCTATGTATTTGGTGAACCAACAATGCGCCAACGCATGTTTTGGGATCATGAAAAAGCAGCGCAAATGGCGGCGTTTAGTGCAGCAAAAATTGGTGCTACCTGCGAAGACGTAGACGCTGGCGCACGGACTTATTTAGCGGCGCAAGGGTTAGGCCCGCAGTACCAAACACCGGGTTGCCCGCATCGAACGGGTCATGGTATTGGGCTAGACATTCACGAATGGCCATACTTAGTTGGCGGTGATAAAACCCAACTTGCCCCAGGCATGTGCTTTAGTAACGAGCCAATGTTAGTTATACCTGATGAATTTGGCGTGCGCCTAGAAGATCATTTTTACATGACCGACAACGGCCCTCATTGGTTTACTGAGCCTAGCCATAGTATTGACGACCCATTTGGGCTTAACGCTTAATACCTTCTAAAAGAGCAGCTGTTTAGCTGCTCTTTTTTGTTTGGTATTGATAAAGCTAAATTAATCCCAATATCCTTTTTTATACTTAGTTATAAGCAATCCTCAAAAGGATAAATATGAAAAACTTTAAAATTGATATCGTTTCAGACGTAATGTGCCCTTGGTGTGTAGTGGGTTATAAAAACCTAGAAACTGCACTAGAGCAACTCAAAGACGAAATGAGCGCAGATATTACGTGGCATCCTTTTGAACTAAACCCAGATATGCCAATTGAAGGTCAGGATTTAAACGAACATTTGATGCAAAAGTACAACCTAAGTGAAGAGCAAGGCGACGAAAATCGTAAAAACATGTTCGAAGCGGGACAACGTGCTGGGTTTACCTTTAATTTTGATGGCAAACGTATCATGATCAACAGCTTTGATTTGCATCGTTTATTAATGTGGGCACGTGAAGAAGGTAAGCAAACGAAGCTAAAACTCGCCTTTTTTGAAGCGCACTTCACTGATTTAAAATACTTAAATCAAGAAGAAGCACTGCTCGACGTTGTTGAAAAAGTAGGTCTTGATAAAGAAACTGCGCGCGGCATTCTACATTCAGACAAATACGTTCAAGACGTACGCCAAGAGCAAGACAACTTTAAACAGATGGGTATTACTTCTGTCCCTACATTTATCATAAACGATAAATATGCACTTACTGGCGGACAACCAAGCGACTCGTTTATTCAGGCACTAAAACAAATTAGTGAAGAAGAGGCTAAGCAAGACGCTTAGTTAGCTAGCAAAATTAAAGGCTGCAATATGCAGCCTCGTAGCCAAACAATGCTAATTTAAGCATTTTCAAACTCTTTATAAATTAGCCACTTTGGCAGGTAAGGGGTGTCGGGCACTTGCCAACCATGTTTATCATAGGCAAGGCTAGCCACTGCGCTTATCAGCAAGGCTACATCACCTTTCCACGTAACCGCCCCCTCCGGTGGGTCGTTATAGAATGTGTAATGTAATTCAATAGCTTTATGGATTGCCTGTTGGTAATGAGCGGCATCGTTTGATAACACCGCTACCCACACATCCAAATAAGGTAAGAATAGCTGGTTCACGTAAGGCGCTCTAAATTCATCAACATGCTCAGGGCCTGATTTTTCCATTACCTCGCGTAATAACACTGTTTGGTCTGCGTCTTGTACAAATATATTTCGCACAAACTTGAGGAGTGCGAAGTCAAAGGCATCAGGGTACTCAAGCCAATCTTCTTCGCACCGGCAGATTAACTCAACCGCATCAGCATCTCTTAAGCAAAGCGCTAAACTCAATTGCAATAACCAATTATCAACCATTATAGAGCGATGCTCAGCACGACCCTCTAATCGAAACACGTGCTCTTTTAAGGTAAAAATATGGCGCTGCCCGGGGTTTGACACTAAATTATAGTGCGCATGTAATAAATCTAGGCCAAAGCGCATAATAGGCACGCCCTCAAGCCCTTTCTCTGCATTTTGTGCATGAAAGCTTAGACTTATACAATCCATTGCGTCAGAGTTTAACCGTGCCTGCGGCTCCTCATAAATCGCGGGCTCTAGCTCGAGATAACGCTGCCACCTATTGTTATAAGTATCTAAATGAATTTGATAGGCATTTTGCAAATTCACTAATTTATAGTGGTCATTGTGGTACTTTAAATGGCTCATAACCTGATATTTCCAATGGTGTAATTTGTCACGTCAAACGTTGGCTTTAAGCTACTGCCAGTTTGAAACTTCTGTTGTACTTTACGAAATTCAATGTTACCAGAATAACTATCAAATGCTTGCAAAGTGTTGCCCAAGGCTTGTGTAAATAGGGTGGTCAGGTCTTTCTTTTTGACACTATTTTACTTACACGAGAATAGTGCAATTGAAAATAGTCACCAATCTCTTTCAAAGTGTCTTGTCCTGAAATCTGTTTACACATTTCAGGACAAGACAAGTTTAAAACTAAATAAGACTGCACATTTTAGCCCTATTGGTTCTCAACTGTAATATGCACATATTCGCCGCTGTAGTTGATTAAGCAATCCTTACTAGCGCAGTAATAGAGCGCCCCTGACTTGAGTATTTCCTCCTCAGTATTTTTAATTATTAACGCGCAGCGATGCGTATTTTCGAAAGTCTTAATCGATATTTCTAAAAAGCCTATGAGGGATTTATTATTTATTGTTACCTGCTCTGTTATTAAGTTTATTTTAATAACCCTAGCCAATCGAAAATATTTATAAACTATATACAAACTGGCTAAGCAGCTAATTGGCAGTATTATCTCCCCTAACGCTAAAACGAGCCCTGCTAATATAGCGATAGCTCCTATCCCTACACCTTTAGATTTTATTAACGTGACTGTATTTTTCATAATAATAGGTAGTTGATATTGCTTATGGTTAATTTCTAATATAGGAACATATCTACTATTTGTTCCTTTGCCACAATTAACATTACACGAATAGATTTTTACACTGGCATTATAAGTGCATTATTAGCAAAGAAAATTATTACATGCTCTGTGAGATAATTTTGTGCGAATGATAGGTAAAAATTACATTTATTTAGACCCTTTTTTCAAAGCGACCAACAATGTTGAAACCTACATTTGTACTGTCTGCACAAATAAATTAACTATTTAAAGTAAGGAGTACACATGGCTAAGTCAGCAACATTATATAGAATGGCAACCGATGAACATATATGTCCGTTTGGACTCAAATCAAAAGATTTACTTAAGCGAAAGGGCTATAAGGTAGATGATAAGCCGCTGACTTCGCGCGAAGAAACCGATGCATTTCAACAAAAGCACAATGTTGATACCACACCACAAACATTTATCGATAACGAACGCATTGGCGGGTATGACGACCTGCGCACTTACTTTAATAAATCGGAGCCTGGCCAACAAGGTACTACTTATACTCCCGTAACGGCCATTTTTGCTGTTACCTTATTGCTTGCCTTTGCATTTAGCTACTCGACTGGCTTTGCACTTTTTTCTATGCATACAGTTATGCTGTTTGTCGCGTTAACAATGGGCGTACTGGCTATTCAAAAATTACGCGACTTATACAGCTTTAGTAATTCTTTTATAACCTATGATTTATTTGCGATGAAAGTAGTGAGATATGCTTATATGTATCCATTTTTAGAAGCATTTGTAAGTATTGGCATGATTGCAGGGCTTTCAGCTTATATTGTTGCACCAATTTCTTTATTTATTGGGGGTGTTGGCGCCGTGTCGGTGATTAAGGCTGTTTACATAGACAAACGAGAGCTTAAGTGTGCCTGCGTTGGCGGTGATAGTAATGTACCGCTGGGGTTCGTCTCTCTGACCGAAAACCTGTTTATGATTGCTGCAGGTATTTGGATGTTGATTAAATAAAAAGACTTAACACTTAAAAGGCTGCAGTGTGCAGCCTATTAAATAATTGTCAGCGAGCTTATTAAGTACGATAAAGCACTTTAATTACATGCCAGCCAAATTTGGTTTTAACTAAATGTGGCTCTAAAATTGCGCCTTTAAATGCAATTTTGTCAAACTGTGGAACCATTTGTCCGCGTCTAAATTCACCTAAGTCACCGCCTTTTTTACCCGATGGGCATGACGAATACTTTTTAGCTAAGGTCTGAAACTTTGCACCTTTACCTAATTGCTTAATAATATCTTCTGCAATTTCTTTGTGCTTAACCAAAATGTGAAGTGCATGTGCTGTGTTTGCCATGAAAAAAGCCTTTTATACCGTTAGCTAAAATTAAACGCGGCGATTTTAGCACAACCTCATAAACCTATCATCTACTTATACTGCAGTGTATTAACGCCTAATTTATAAATAATGTTTTGCATCCTCTGGGCTGGGTATTCTGCAATACTGATATTTGCCAAATAACGAATACCTATTTAAAGCAACCCTATCGTATAACCAATTATTAAACCTATTTGGCAAAATACTAAATACGTTTGCTAGTTTGTATGGGTAACCTAGCTGCTTAACAACATTAAAAAAAGCATGGCTTTGTGTAAATGCTTTACCATTTTCAACAAGCACCATTGAAGCGTATTCACTGGTTGAAAAACCAAAGTGTGTTAACAACAGTTCTCCTTTTGGAGATTGCACGCTGCATAATTTAAAAATAGTAGTTTTATCGTGAGCAATAATAAAGTTACACCACGCGCTGCAAAGCTTACATTGCGCATCAAATAAAATAATTTTTTGGTTTTGCATTAATGTCGCTGCATCATCGCTCATAACACCTCCTTAATTAAGTACTTTACTGCTGCACCGGCTTTTTTTGTAACTTACGCTGCAAAGTACGCCTATGCATATTAAGTTGCCTTGCGGTTACCGACACATTGCCATTATTGCTGTGCAGGACTTGTTGAATATGCTCCCACTCTAAGCGCTCTGGCGACATAACTGCATCATCAATAGCACTCGATGCAGATGCCACAGGCTCGGTGTTAAGCGCTTTTAATAATGTTGCCATATCAACCGGCTTAGTAAGGTAGTCGTTTGCGCCCAAACGCATTGCCTCTACTGCGGTTGCTATACTTGCAAACCCAGTTAGTAAAACAATATGTGCTTGGGGGAGCAAACTACGTAATGGCTTTATTAATGCCAAGCCATTGTCATCGCCTAGTTTCATATCTAGCAATACAAAGTCAGGTAAGTGCTGGCGGGCTATAAGTAATGCATCACTTTGATTATGCCCCACCTCGCAGGTAAAGCCCTGTTTAGTTAAGCGCCTTGCTAGTGTGCTGGCTAAATTTATATCGTCTTCAATTATAAGTAACTTCATGAGGCGTTATTCTCAGTGTTTACAATAGCGAGTTTAACTTTGGCAACAGCGCCGCCATCTGCATGGTTAAACAAGGTAAGTGAGCCATTTAAACGCTCAAAAGTAACATTTGATAAAAGCACAGCAAGCCCCATTCCTTGATCGCTTGGCATAAGTTGCCCGCCCAGATCAGCTAATTGCGATGACGAAAAGCCACAGCCAAAATCACGAATTAGCAAGTAAACGCATTCACTATGTAAGTTATCTTGCTGCCAACTCAGCTCTAACTGGGTTTTATCTTGTTTTTGATTAGCGAGCGCGGCGTTTTGCAATAAATTTAAAATAGCAGGCAATAACATGGCATCACTCAATAGCGTTGCAGCAATAGGTGGCGTAATCCATTTAATTTGCTGATCTGGGTATTGCAGTAAAAGTGTATCTGTAATTTGCGTTTGCAGTTGCTTTACGGTGGTATGCTCTTGCGAATTTTTAAGACGTAATTGCTCTGAGAGTTTTCTAAAGTCGTTAAGTTGCGTACTACACTGAGTAAGCGGCGCTTGCATGTGCTTAACAATGGGGTTGTTTGGTTGCTCTTCTAATAACTCTTCAAACAGTAACTGTAAATTTGCAATTGGGGTCGCTAGTTGATGAGTTATTTGTGCTGCGGCCCCATCAAGGGTAACAAGCTGTTCATTACGTAATTGCTTTTCTCGCACATTTGCAATAATTCGCTCTCGCTCTTTAAGTGCTCTGCTCATTGCGCCAATAACAAGTGCAATTACACTGGCACTTAAAACAAAATTAACCCACATGCCAATAAAGTGACCACTCATATTCATTTGATGCATACTGTGATCGGGCATCTTTATCAATAAAAAACTGTATGCGGCAATGGCTAACACTGCAATATAAGCTAATCCTTTTTCTCGCAGCGTAACAGCAGCTATCATTATTGGGAGTAATAACAACGATACAAATGCATTAGTTGCACCGCCACTTAGTGAGAGCAATACCGTTAAAAATAACACATCAGCAGTTAACTGCATTAACATACCCAAGGGCTTAGCTTGGCTTACGTTACGATAAGCAAACAGGCTAATAAGCTGAAACACAGCCTCAACGGCAATGACAATCAGCAAAGGCAGTAATGCAATCTGATGTTCTAGTAAAAAATAAACGCTAAGCACAGCAATTAATTGCACGGCAATTGCGCCGCTACGCAGCATTAATAGTCGACTAATGGTGGGGTCCGTACGCATTAACAAGAGGTAATTGCCCAATCAAATGTTTAATAAGGTTATTTTAACGGTTATATGATTTTTAATCATCATCCATCGAAATTGAAAACGGTGCACAAGGCGTTCCTTGATGAAACACCATTTTCCATTGTTCGTTAGTTTGACGCCAAAGCGACATACGCAATGAATAATTAAATTCACTGCGAGCAGAGCGCCTGTAAGCAGCTTGATAACTAAGTTGCACTACATCATCGCTCAGCATTCGGCCCTTAAAATGCTGATTATAAAACTGTGGCACAACCTCGGTAGGTAAGCGGGTAAGTACTTGGTATTTATTAAATGTAGTGCCGTTGGCTGCAATTTCGATAAATTCATCATCGAGTAAAGCATCTAGTGCGCGCTCAGATTGGCGAATCTCTGGGTCTAGTAACTGGCGCTCAGCGTCAATCAAATGATTAAACAACGACACTTTTATTTTGCTGCTCATAACCTTCCCTATTGTTTATAAACTTGCCCGGCTTTCATAACAAATTGCACGTTTTTAAGTACGTCGATATTTTTAAGCGGTGAGCCATTCACACTGATAATATCTGCTTGCTTACCAACACTCAAGTCGCCAATGAGTGCGCTTTGCCCCAGTAGTTTAGCTGCATATATGGTTGCTGACTTAATAGCTTGGGCTTCGCTCATACCATTGTTTACCATTAAACTAAATTCGTTAGCATTAAGCCCATGACGCGACACACCTGAGTCTGTTCCAAAGGCTATATTAACCTTGTTTTGCAGTGCAAGTTTAAACGAAGCCTGCATTTTTGGAGTCACTTCACGCACTTTGTCGGCTATTGCCGGTGGCATATTTGGATTTGTAAGCACCTCTTCGCTTACCGTTGCACCCGCTAAAAGCGTCGGTACTAAATAAGCTCCCGTTTTTTTAAATAACTTTATTGCCTCTTTATCTAAATAAGAGCCATGCTCAATAGAATCTACACCGGCTTTTAAGGCCGCTTTTATACCTTGTGTACCGTGCGCATGCGCTGTAACTTTACGCCCTAAGTGGTGAGCAGTATCAACAATTGCAATCAGCTCTGCATCTGTAAGTTGTTGGTTAACCCCTGCGGCGGTATTACTCAATACTCCACCTGTGGCAGTAATTTTAATTACATCAGCGCCACTTTTTATTACCTCGCGTACCGCACGGCTACAATCATCCGCGCCATTACAAATACCTATCCCACCTGTAACCGCATCTGTAATGTCTTTTCGATAACCGTGCATATCTGCGTGTCCACCGGTAGGCGATATTGTATTACCCGCTGCAAAAATACGAGGGCCGTTAATATCATTTCTCTCGATAGCGCGTTTTAGCGGAAATATAACTTTATGATCGCTACCTAAATCTCGCACTGATGTAAAACCCGCATCGAGCGTACGTTGCAAATATTTAATTGAGCGCAAAGCATAATCGGCATCATATTCTGTTGCCCAGCGGTGAGGGTTTGCTTTAGCATCTCGCTCAAACGTAACGTGAACATGCATATCAATAAGACCAGGCATTACAAATTGATTTTTAAGATTGATAATATCGGCATCAGATAGGTTAAGTTCTGCTTTTGTGAGGTAGCCGTCTTTAATGGCTGTTATTGTATTATCTGTTATGACTAACGTTTGCTCTGTTTTTACTTTTTGATCCTCGGATGCAAGTAAGCTGCCCGCATAAATAATTTTATGCTGTTGAGAAAAAGCCCCATTTGCAATTAATGCCAGCGCTATTGAAGTGAATGTTGTTATTAGTGTTGTTTTCATACTTGCTCCTTTTTTATACTAGCATTACCTTAAATAACCCGTAATTGCGAATATTTACGATACAAAGCATTCTATAAACTAGTCTTGAAAGCCGTTTTTTGGTATAACTCACCCATTAGAAATACATGTCAGACCACCTTAAGAGAACATACTATGCCTTACGCACATATCACTGGTTGGGGTAAATGCATTCCACCAGCAAGCATTAGCAACGATGAAATTAGTGAAATAGTTGATACCACCGACGAGTGGATAACCACGCGTACAGGCATTAAATCTCGCCGAGTGAGCCATGTAAGTACCGCCGAGCTGGCAACCGTTGCTGCTAAGCATGCTATTGCGTGCGCGGGCGTTGATCCTAAAGATATTGATTTAGTGATATTAGCCACTTGTACACCTTCTACTGTTGTGGCAAATACCGCCTCACAAGTGCAAAAAAATATTGGTGCAACTGGCGCTGCCGCAATGGATACAAACGCGGCATGTTCGGGCTTTTTATATGCATTGCAAGCTGCTACAGCACAAATTCAAGCGGGTATGATCAAAAAAGCAGTGGTCATTGCCGCTGAGCGTATGACCTGGTACGTAAACTGGGCACGCCGTGACAGCGCTGTATTATTTGGCGATGGTGCAGGTGCAGTCGTACTTGAAGCGGCAGAAACACCAGCGGGTCTACTTGGTACTAAAACCGGTTGTGACAGTGAAGACCGCGATATTTTACACATCACTAACTTTGGTAGTGATTTAAATAAATATGAGCCAATTGGTCCATCTGATTTATTATTTGAAGGTCGTGAAATTTTCAAACGTGCTGTCAAAGGCATGAGCGAAGCGTGCGACGACGTACTCAAACAAGCCGATTTGAGCCTTGATGACATTAATGTACTCGTTCCACACCAAGCTAACTTACGTATTATTCAGGCTATTCAACATCGTTTAAAAGTACCTGACGAAAAAGTAATGGTTAACATTGGTGAGTATGGTAATACCTCTGCTGCAACTATTGCTATTGCGTTATGTGAAGCCGTTGAGCAAGGGTTAATTAAACCGCATTCAAATATTATGTCTGCTGCATTTGGTGCAGGCCTAACATGGGCTGCAAGTTACATAAAATGGGGCGAGCGCGTAACGCCTATTAGTGTAAGCGATGCTGCTTTACCACCATGTGATAAAACTGGTTTAGAGCTTGTAGCACCAGCTGTTAAAGCATGTAAAGAAGCGCAGCAAAGCTAACAAAAGATGTAATAACCCACATTTAAAACGCACTTATTTAAGTGCGTTTTTGCTTTTTAAGGAATTAAATTTGAAACTTTTAGGTATTCATCACGCTGCCATTATTTGCAGTGACTATGCACGTTCTAAACACTTTTATAGCAACGTACTTAAACTTGAAATTATTAACGAGCACTTTAGAGCAGATCGTAATTCATATAAATTAGATTTAGCCATGCCCGATGGTAGTCAAATAGAGTTATTTTCGTTTGATGGCGCACCTACGAGACCAAGCTATCCCGAAGCACAAGGCTTAAGACATTTAGCTTTTAAGGTGACTGATATACACAGTGCAAAAGCGTATTTACAATCGTGTAATGTAGAAGCTGAGGATATTAGAGTGGATGAAATAACCGGCAAAAAGTTTACCTTTTTTGCCGATCCAGATAATTTACCACTTGAGCTATACGAGGTTTAACCCCGTATAGTCATATAAGATTAGTTAAAACGGTTTTGTAAGTAAGTAAACACCGCGCGAATACCTAACGCTTCACCACCTGTTGGACGACCTGGTAATGCACGTAAGTTCCATGCCATTACATCAAAGTGCACCCATGGTGTTGTTGGTTCAACAAATTCTTTTAAGTAAAGCGCTGCGGTAATAGCACCACCAAACGGTGTGCTTGCACAGTTTGCCATATCGGCTACATCACTTTTTAGTAAGTTTTTGTATTGTTCAAACAACGGAAGCTGCCAAACAGGATCATGGACGATTAAACCTGCATCAATAATACCATTTGCTACATCGCGCTCTGTTGAGAAAAAGCCCGGAAGCTCCGTGCCCAGTGCAACACGACATGCGCCCGTGAGAGTAGCAAAATCAATAATTAGCTCAGGGTTGTCGTTTTGTGCTTCGCTTAATGCATCACACAATACTAATCGCCCTTCTGCGTCGGTATTATCAATTTCGACCATAATGCCTTTGCGCGTTTTAATTACATCGCCTGGGCGAAATGCATTTCGCGATACTGCATTTTCAACAGCTGGTACAAGCACTCGTAATCTAATTGGTAAGTTAGCTGCCATAATAAGCTGCGCTAGTGCAATTACATGCGCGGCACCGCCCATGTCTTTTTTCATGTTACGCATGCCAGAGCTTGGTTTTAAATCAAGTCCACCAGAGTCAAAACATACGCCCTTACCTACTAGCGTAATTAATGGAGCGTCAGTTGCCCCCCATTTTAAATCGAGTAAACGCGGTTTATTTTCGCTTGCACGACCCACCATATGAATAGTCGGGTAGTTTTGCTCTAGTAACTCATCGCCAATCCACTGTGAAAATTCGCCATTGTAAGTTGCAGCTAAATCTTCCATTACTTGCGATAAATGTTGCGGCATCATATCTACCGCTGGAGTATTAACTAAATCACGTGCAAGTGTAATGGCATCAGCTTGTTGGCTAATACGGTCAAACAACGCTTTATCGCTAATGGCTAATTGCGCTTTTGCCGTTGGTTTTTCTTTATATTCACTAAATTCGTAACCACCAAGCACAAACCCTAAAGCAACTTGCTCTACAAAAGCGCTCTCGCCTTGAATTTGATAAGTACCAGTAGGAAGTGTATTTGCTAAATTACCCGCAGCCCAAAAGTCATCGCTACTTTGCATTAAACAAAATACCTGGCTTAACTCGCCAGTTTTAGCATCAGGGATTAAAGCAACACCTTGCTTTTCAAAACCTGTATTAGTTAACCAATTTTGTATAAATGCAGGCTGCTGTGCTTGCCAGTCAGATAATTCGTTTTTAAGAATAAAAGATAAAGGAATACCAGAAGATGTATGACGTAGTAATGCACTCATTAAAAAGCTCATATAATATAAAAATGGTACTTAAGAGCATATCAATAAGCGCACCTAAAAGGTATCGCTAATTTGAAGGGATTTTAGTTACTTTTTTAAGCTGTTTTTGGATTCTTGCTTTTGATTTTCTTGATCTATTTTAGCATCAAGTTCTTTAATAGATTTGTTTATATTAAACGAGCTTGGCAGTACATCAACTCCCACTAAACTCCCTAATTTAACAACTAAAGGAATTGTAAGCGGGGCAAAAGGTAATACAGCAAACACACCGAGCCCTAGCCCTTTTAAAATATCAACAAACTGTTCATTAGCGCGTTTTAACTCCTCTTTACTTGTTTGGCCTTGGGTATAGCGCCTATAAATAGAGAGCATTTCTTTGGTTTCTTGTTTTTCTTGAGCAAGTGCGATTTTAAGCGCCACCATAGCACGACGAAAACGCAGCTGTTGGCGTTTCTTACTAATTTTAACTACCCGCCAAGGCGCACGGTGAATAACTTTATATAATCGCATAGCTTTTATTTTCACACAGCGGCGCAGGTTCACAAAGAATAATTTACTTGCTACGGCCTTTCACTTACTCTTATTGCACCAAATTAGTATTAAATACATACAATAATGCAAAATTTATCAAGTCAAATACCGCAAAAGCCTGAAAAACCGAAGTCTGATGAATGCTGTGGCGGCGGTAGTTGCTGCCCCTGTGTGTGGGATGAATATAAAGAAAAATTAGTGGCTTGGCGCTGCATACAAAACATTAAAAAACACAAGGAAGAAACAAATAAATAACATTTTAATATTTCCAACGCATTAAAATTCCTCTTAACAACCCTATTTGCACTTATTTAGTTCATTTCCACTTCACTTTGCACCACTGTTGCATTTTTTATTAAATTGAACCTTTTTGTTATCAAACGGTTAATTAACAATTGCTCTCCTCGTTTTTTACCTATAGTCTGTAGATAGGACTTCACAAAAAGTAAGCTTAATTGATTAGGCTTTTGAGGTAAGACCTCAAACTTATGTGAAACAAAAATTAAGTAAAAAATAAATGATGTGAAATTAGCATCAAAAATAAGAATTATTCTAACTGGGGAAAATTAGAATGAAATTAAAAAATAATGCGCTAAACCAAGCAATCAAATTTGCTTTAGCTACAACCACTGCAGGGTTGTTTTTTTCAGGTACTGCTGTTGCAGCAGACGAGCAACAACAAACTAAAGTAAACAAAAACGTAGAGAAAATTGCCGTAGTAGGTACGCGTTCAGCTCCACGTTCAATCGGTGATTCACCGGTGCCAATCGATATTATTGGTGGCGAAGAGCTTGAAAAGTCGGGCAACACTGACATGCTTGAACTTTTAAAAGGTGCCGTGCCATCTTTTAACGTACATCAAAACCCTATTAGCGATGCAGCCTCTCTTGTTCGCCCAGCTAACTTACGTGGTTTACCATCAGACAGCACATTAGTTCTTTTAAACGGCAAACGTCGTCATCGTGCTTCTGTAATTGCGTTTTTAGGCGGTGGTATTAACGATGGTGCCCAAGGTGCAGATATTTCAGTAATTCCAAGCATTGCTATTAAACAAGTAGAAGTACTTCGTGATGGCGCAGCCGCACAGTATGGTTCTGATGCAATTGCCGGTGTAATGAACTTCCAGTTAAAAGACGCTTCAGAAGGCGGTAAATTAGAAATTCGCCATGGTCAATTTTATGAAGGCGATGGGGATACAACACAAGTGTCGGGTAACGTGGGTTTACCGTTTACCGACAATGGCTTTGCTAATTTAAGTTTTCAATACAAAACAGCAGATGCAACAAGCCGCTCAGTTCAGCGTGCCGATGCTGCAGCTCTTTCAGCTGCCGGTGTTCCTGATGTATCTTCGCTCGCACAAGTATGGGGCGCACCTGAAGTTGATGACGATATTACAATTTTTGGTAACGTGGGTTTAGAGCTCACTAACGATTCTGAATTTTACATGTTTGGTAACTACTCTGAACGTGATGTACGTGGTGGCTTTTACTACCGTAACCCACAAACGCGTTCTGGTGTTTATTCAAATGATGGTGGCGAAACCCTGCTTGTTGCAGATTTAACACCTGATATGAGCGCTAACTGTCCTACTATTGCAATAACAGATGGCAACGTACTAGATGATCCAGCTTACATAAATGGTGTAGCGAACAACCCAGATTGTTTTGCATTTAACGAATCGCTTCCAGGTGGTTTTACACCTAACTTTGGCGGCAACATTACTGATACTTCTTTAACTATCGGTACTAAAGGGCGATTCACTGGTGGCTTCTTAAAAGATACTTACTATGACTTAAGCGGTACTGTGGGCTTAAATGAATCACGTTACTTTATTTACGATACGGTTAATGCCTCTTTAGGTGCAGATACACCACGTGATTTCAGCCCAGGTAAATATGAGCAACTAGAGAAAAACTTTAACTTTGATTTATCAAAGGGTGTCGACTTTGGTTTAGCTTATGATGTAAATATTGCCGGTGGTTTTGAATGGCACGAAGAAACATTCACTATCATTTCTGGTGATGAAGCATCGTACACTGCAGGCCCTTTAACAGAACAAGGTTTTGGTATTGGCTCTAACGGCTTCCCTGGTTTTAAACCATCACAAGCAGGTGAGTTTTCTCGTCGTAACTATGCAGCATACGTTGATGTTGAAGCACCGTTTACTGAAGATTTCCTAATGGGTGTGGCGCTTCGCTTTGAAGACTACGACAGCTTTGGTACTACAACTAACTACAAAGTAATGGCTCAATACCATTTAACTGAAGATTTAAATATTCGTGGCTCTGTAAGTAGCGGTTTCCGTGCACCTACAGTTGGTCAAGCTAACGTAAGTAACGTACAAACAAGCTTAGACAGCGGCGTATTACAAGATTCAGCGCTTCTTCCACCAACAAACCCAATTGCAGTGCAATTAGGTGGTACAGAGCTTGAGCCGGAAGAATCGCAAAGCTATACGCTTGGTGCTGTATACACAATCGGCGAGTTATTTTTAACGCTTGATTACTACAATATTCAAGTAGATGACCGTATTAGCCAATCAGATAAAATCAACTTAAGCCAAGCAGATAAAGATACACTTACAGCGGCTGGAGTTCCTAATGTACAAGGTCTTGCTCAAGTAAGCTTTTTTACAAATGACTTTGATACAACAACACAAGGTATCGATTTAGTTGCCAACTATACAGCTGAACTAATGGGCGGTAGCTCTACATTTAGCCTTGCTTATAACTGGAATGATACTGAAGTAACTCAATTTAGTGAGATTACAGGTGCGTTTAAGGTTAAGCGCTTAGAAGAAGACTTACCGAATCATCGTGCAACGTTCACATTATCTCAGCAGTGGGAATCAGTTTCTGCATTTGCTCGTGCAAACTACTACGGCGAATACCAAGGTGTTCACGTTGATTATGATGCAACAGCTAAAACAGCAGATGCTGCCGTCACTATTGATGCTGAAGTAACTTACTTCTTAAATGAATCAGTTAGCTTCTCTGTAGGCGCTCAAAACTTGTTTGACCAAGATGCTGAAAAACTTGATTTTGCAGATGCAACGGGAATTCCTAATAACAACTGGGGTGGTCAATACTATGAAACATCTCCGTTTGGTATTAACGGTGGCTTTTACTACGCGAAAGCAACATATACTTTCTAAACTATTTTCATGAAGAACCAAAGGCGAAATGTTAAAGACATTTCGCCTTTTTAATTTTATAGTTAATAAAAATAATAATGAACAATACCAATTGCATTGAATAAGTGTTCTATTATAGCGCTCAGAAAATAGCGTAATAACAAGGCAAAATTATGATATATAGTTGCTCTATATGAATAATTTTTAACGCAGTGAGTACGCTATTTAATGCGATAGAATGATTGTTTTTTTAATAAAATTGGTATAACTATGCTACTTAATAAAGCTAACCAACTACTGCAACAAAATAAACTCAAAGAAGCTGAGTTTCATTTTAAAACGTTATTAAATAGTAACCCTGAAAATGGTGAAGCTTTATTTGGCTTAGGCAGAATTGCCTTACGACTAGAACGCTATGACTCTGCTGTATACTTACTCCAAAAAGCATGTGAGCGAATGCCTCATATGCTTGAACCATTACATGCACTAGCAGATGCGTTTAACGGTGTTAATTCGCCAAACGATGCGTTAACTGTTCTCGAATATGCAAAAAAGTTAGCGAGTCATAACCCAGAACCCCACTACTACCTAGCCCAACACTACTTAATATATGGCGAATTAGATAAAGCCCATACAACGTTTGCCCAAGCTCTCAGTATTGGCACCTACCCAGTAACAGCCTATATTTTATTTGAACTTGTACAGTTAGGCCGCTTTAATAAAGAGCATAATTATGTAAGTAATTTACACCACTTATTAACTCAAACGAGCAATTTACGTTTGAAAATGGTGTGTTACTACGCATTAGCAAACAGTTACGATGTACTTGAAGATACCGAGCAAGCATTTAATTACTTTATATTGGCGAATAAATTACAAAAAAAATTAAGTGAATTTAACACTAAAGATTTAATCCCTTTTTACGATGAAATAATAAAATACAACACCGAGGAATTTATTGCCTCTGCCGATGAAAAGTTTACAGGTAATATTACGCCTGTTTTTATCATTGGCATGCCTCGTAGTGGCTCTACCCTCCTGGAGCAAATGTTGGCAAGCCATAGTCAGTTTTCGAGCCTAGGAGAGAGTACAAGTATTAGTAATAACGCAGTTGCTTTTATTGAACAAAAAACGGGAGTTGCTTACCCGCAATGTTTAGCGCATTTAACGCCTGACCTAATAAAAAAAGCCCGCGAACTGTATATCACAACTTTAAAAACAGCATCGCCCATCAGACCTTTTATAATAAATAAACTGCCTAGTAATTATCAATCGCTAGGACTTATATATAGGCTGTTTCCTAATGCTAAATTTATAAACTTAAGTCGTGATTTTAATGCCACCGCATTTTCTATCTTCACTAATTACTTTGCTGAAAACGAGCCTTATTTTTGCTCACTACCTGAGTTTAAGCTTTATCATAAGTTGTATGAAAAAATGATGAGGCATTGGCACTCCTTTAAAGATATGCCAATTTATGATGTCAGTTACGAAGATTTAGTGAGTAACCCAAAAGAGCAGCTAACGCAGTTACTTGGTTTTTTAAACTGTCATTTTGAAGAGCGCTGCTTAGCTTTTTATAAACAAAAAACACCGGTAACCACGTTGAGTAAACATGCTATTCGCCAACCTATTAATAACGCCGCAATCGCTAAGTGGGAGCGTTACAAAACACCGCTTTTAAAGTTACTTGATGAGAATTAATCGGATGTGCTTTAAACCAATTAAGTAAATCTTTAAATTGATCATCACGCGCACTTGGGTGGGTAAGCATATTAATATGATCGTAATCAAAATTATGCCCGTGTTTACGACCGTAAATTCGCATTTGTTGAATGCCAGACCCAGATTCGTCCATAAATTTTTGAATATCGATTGGTTGAGCTAGTGCTTTGTCTTTTACCGCAGCAATATGAAGCGTTGGCGGTAAATGCAGGCTGTTTAGCGCTTTTGCATAATCAAAATTATCATCAGAATCTATCCATGGCTTCTTTTTAGCCCATTGCATACTTTGATAATGCGACTTTTGAGTTTCGTTATCGCTTCCCCACTTATAGCTCTTAGCATTTAAATAACCATGTTTTTTAGCAAGTAAAGGCGCCATAAAATACCAAATTAAATTGGCTTGTAATAGTTTTTGAGGATGATTATTAAATAAAGAACGCTTAGAGCCAAAATACACACACGCTTTTACATCATTAATATATTGAGGGAAACGTGCAAACGCGCTGTTCATTAATACTCCGCCCCAAGAGTGAGCAACCCAGTAGTCAGGCTTCTTGCCTTCAATCAACTCTATTTGCTTAATAAACGCTGGAATATCTTCTAAAATGGCTTCAGTTTGCCCGTACTTAGCGTCACTTGAAATAACCGGTTTACTATCACCTCGGCCACGTAAATCGGCCACATAACATCTATATCCATGCTCAGCCAAAAAAGGGGCAAGTCCTTTATTTGAATGGGTATAAAAAATTTTACCGTTTTCTACAGCTCCATGCATAAAAAATACGACAGGCCCTTGCTGATTTTCATCGCTAATACGGCGTAAATGAAGTGTTTGTTGATCAGCTAAATTAATAATTATTGATTGCTGAGAAATCGCCACAGTTATTCCTTTTTATTATTTTCAACTCATCCTACCAGCAATATTAAATATACCAAAGGAAATGTCTGCACTTTACTCATCAGCATTTGTTACAATCATCACATCATATCTGTTGTTAAAATGAAGCCATGAAAGAAAATAAAGCACGTTCAAAATTACACCCTCGTAACCTACATAAAAATGGGTACGACTTCGATTTATTAACAACAGAGCACCCTGCTCTACTGCCCTTTGTTATAACAACACCTGCAGGTACTAAAAGCATTGATTTTAGTGATAACAAAGCCGTTAAAACACTAAATCAAGCTCTTTTAAAAGCACATTATAATATTGATTTTTGGGATATTCCCGAGCACAACTTATGTCCACCTATACCTGGGCGTGTTGACTACATTCATTACTTAGCCGACTTATTAAGTGATGATAATCAACAACAAATACCTTTAGGTAAGCAAATTAAAGTACTTGATATTGGTACTGGCGCTAATTTAGTTTACCCGCTTACTGGTACAAGTGAATATAAGTGGCATTTTACAGGGACTGATATTGATGCAACCTCAGTAAAAATAGCAAAGCAAATTGCTCAGTTTAATGGTTTAAAAATAACCCTAAAACAACAAAAAAACGCATCACATATTTTTAAAGGCGTTATAAATCAAAAGGATTTATTCCATTTAACACTTTGTAATCCTCCGTTTCATGCCAGTGAAGAAGAAGCGACTAAAGGTAGTGCACGTAAATGGAAAAACTTAGGCAAAACACCAAGTAACGCGCTTAACTTTGGTGGCCATAATAATGAATTATGGTGCGAAGGCGGTGAAGTACAGTTTATCTCTAATATGATTAAAGAAAGCGAAGACTTTGCAGAGCAAGTACTGTGGTTTACGTCGTTAGTATCCAAAAAAGATAATATTGCAGCCCTTGAAGAAGTATTAAAAGCCCACCCGATAGCACAATATAAAATAGTTGATATGGCACAAGGTCAAAAAATTAGCCGCTTTATTGCATGGAGCTACTTTGATAAAGAAACCCGCGAGCAAATTTGTAGCGAGCTTGATTAATACCAATTTTATTAAAAACAATAAAAAGGATAAGGCAATCATGATAGATTTTCGCTCTGATACAGTTACAAAACCAACAAAAGAAATGCGCGATATTATGTACAGCGCACCGGTTGGTGATGATGTATATGGTGATGATGAAAGCGTTAACCAACTAGAAGCTTATGCGTGTAAGCGTTTTAACTTTGAAGCCGCACTTTATTGTAGCTCAGGTACACAAGCCAACTTACTTGCAATAATGGCGCATTGTGAGCGAGGTGACGAATACATTTGTGGCCAAAATGCGCATAACTATAAGTTTGAGGGCGGCGGTGCAGCTGTTTTAGGGTCTGTGCAACCACAGCCTATCGAAAACGATGCTGATGGCAGTATACCTTTTAGTAAAATATCGGCGGCTATAAAACCAGACGATTGCCATTTTGCAAAAACGCGATTGCTTAGTTTAGAAAATACCATTGGCGGAAAGGTGCTGCCTCTTGAGTACTTAGCCCAAGCTCGTGACTTTGTTAACACACATAATTTAGCGCTGCACTTAGACGGCGCACGAGCATTTAATGCCGCAGTTGAGCTAAATGTTGATATCACTGAAATTACAAAACACTTTGATTCAGTTTCTATTTGTTTATCTAAAGGCTTGGGAGCGCCCGTAGGCTCTTTATTAATAGGCTCACCAGCACTTATTAATAAAGCAAGACGATGGAGAAAAGTACTTGGTGGCGGTATGCGCCAAGCCGGAATGCTTGCAGCCGCTGGGCAGTTTGCACTTGAGCACAATGTAGAGCGCTTAAAAGACGATCATGCAAATGCACGTTATTTGGCTCAACAATTAAGTGAAATCAGTGGCTTTACTGTCGATATGAGTAACACCACTAATATGGTCTACGCAACATACACTAACAGTATAAATATTGAAGAGATTGCTGAGGCACTTAAACAACAAGGTATATTATTTAGCCCAAGCAAGCAGCTTAGGCTAGTAACGCATTTAGATATTACGCGCGAAGATATTGATACATTTTTAAATGCTTTGTCGGCCCATATTTAACGCGGCTTTATAATGTTTGCGGCATACCGAAACATATCGGTCATTGCCGCCAATTTCTACTTGATTACCATCGGCTATTGCTTCACCATTTTCATCGGTACGAAGTACATGGTTAGCTTTACGCCCGCAGTGGCATACAGTTTTAAGCTCAACTAACTTATCAGCCCACGCAAGTAAGTATTGCGACCCTATAAATAGCTCGCCTCTAAAGTCATTACGCAGGCCATAACACAATACCGGTATACCAAGTTCATCAACCACATCGGTTAATTGCATTACTTGTTCTTTTGATAAAAATTGACACTCGTCAACTAATACACAATGGCGTTTTTTATCATTGTTGAGTGATTGAATAAGATCAAAAACATCTTTGCTAGCATCAAATACATGCGCATCAGCTTGCAAGCCAATACGAGACGATACTTTACCCACGCCTTGTCTATCATCAATGGCCGCAGTAAGGATGACAGGTTCCATGCCACGTTCTTTATAGTTAAATGCAGATTGTAATAACGTGGTTGATTTACCTGCGTTCATTGCAGAGTAGTAAAAGTATAATTGAGCCATTGCTGTGCCATTTTATAAAAAGTGCGCTTATGCTACCTTAATATTAAATTAATACCAATTTACAAACGCGAATTTTATTTTGTCAGGGCCTGTGACCTTTTAGGATTGTAATTTGTTCTATCTAGGGGGGATTTAATCGCGGCGCGAGATTTGTAACCTAGTGAGCTAAGTAAAAACCGAGCAACAAAGAGTAAATCCCTCCTAGGACGAACCCAGGGGCAGCGCGTGTTTGGCATTTATAATGCGTTATCGTTTATTTATGGGGACTAACCACACTACATAGGCTCCGCCTAGCCTAAAAACCAAACACGCTGCTGCAAATTTAACCTCGAAAGATAAACAGGCCCTTTTATTTAAGTGTTTGTAAGTATTTAATATACACAGGTGCACTTTCAAATTTTGATAACCATTGCCACATTTCCAAGCTTAGAGTGCTATTTTCTTCGTAGAATTTTTTTGAAAAAATAAGGTAACCATGGCTGGTTTCGTACGGTGGGTAAATAGGTTTAACATTTTTACTTTTATAAGGGTAACTCGACACTTTTAAGCCATCTACTTGGCATAGATCGACACTCGCCTGCACCACGCCCTTATCTAGCAACTCAAAAGCTTTGCTTTTAGAGAACGTATTATGAATAAAAAATGGTTCTTCTTTTAACGCGCTATTTAGCCCATAGCCATTAGGAATAGCTATCGTAAATGCTTTATTTTGAAATACTTCGCGAGTCTCCCATTCTTTATGAAATTTATAACGCCCTATAAGGCAGCTACCAAATTCACTTACTGCATACTCTTCTTGTAACTTACCTTGTTCATCAACAGGGTAAACAGCAACATTTTCTCGTCCTGTGCGGTAACTTGCAATAACAGCATTCACTCGATTAAATTCTAAATCGTTTAAGCATCTACGCCATGGCTTTCTAACAAATTTAATCTCAACACCATCAATCGCTTTATCTAATAAGCTTAAAACCTCCACTGAGGCCTCAGGTTGATCAATAGGTATAGCCTTATCAACACCTAAAAATAGTGGTGCTGCGTTTTTATCTTCATAACAAAAAAGTAATTCTTTGGCCGTAACGCCATTGCAAAACACAATACACTTCAAAACAAAAATATAAAGTAACGTTCTAATTTTCATAGTGATTTTTATTTATAAACTAAATCTACAGTGTAGTATGTAGTACTAAACATACAAAATATTCGTTAAATTAATTTACATTAATCCTTCGTGTTTCAGCAACCATAGTTTTCTATCAAGCCCACCTGCATAACCCGTTAACTTTGCATTTGCGCCAATAATTCGGTGACAAGGCACTATAATACTAATCGGGTTTTTACCATTAGCAGCACCTACCGCCCTCACTGCTTTTGGGTTATTGAGTTGGTTTGCAATATAACCGTATGTTTGCGACTGTCCAAAAGGTACCGTTAATAATGCTTGCCATACACTGTGCTGAAATACCGTACCGCTTGTATCAAGTGGTACATCAAAAGTAGTGCGACTTTTTGCAAAGTACTCATTTAACTGCGCAGCGCAAATAAGCACCGCCTTGTTAGTGACTTGCTCAAATGGCGTATAAGGGTGTTCAACTGGTGGATAAAACCCAACATAACTCACGCCTTTTTCGGTCGCTTGAATAACTATGTCGTCTATTGGGCTCGAAATTGATGTTTGAATTATCATTATAATTGCTGCCAAAGTTGAAACGTTAAGTAAGAGCGAAAAGGAGCGCAATTAGCAGGCTCAAACGGGTTTGCCGCTGCTTGTGCTTTTTTAACACCTAAATCACCATCAAGTAATATATCGGGTTGGCTTTGTCCTCGCAGCTTTGCATAATTTACTGTCCAAGGGCCAATTCCTTTTAAGCTAAGCCATTCATCTAAATCGTCATTTTCAGGATTTAGTGCACAAAAATGGGCTAAATTGTGCAGTGCATTTTTGCGTGCTTGTGGCATTTTAAAAAAAGCAAAATCACTATCAGCAACAATTTTAGCTGTGGGGAAGTAAACAGCATCACCCTCTTTTTCGCCTAATTCGTCAACTAACTTTGTTACTAAATTATGCGCCGCAGTAACACTCACTTGTTGTCCGAGTACCGCCCTTATACCGGCTTCAAAACTTGACCAAATCCCCGGAAGCCTGAGCCCTTCACACACTGTAAACGCATTGTTTATATTGGCGCTTAAATGCGTTTGAATTAAATTAATATCGGCATCTAAATCAAGCACACGGCGTATATTATTTATAACAGGTTGTAAGTACACCGTATTGTCTATATTGATAGATACACTAAAGTGGTTTTTACTCGCTATAAATTCAGCGGTAAAGCTTCCTTTGTATTCCTCACTTGCAAAAGTACGTCCGTAGCTCGTTTGTGTTATCCACTCCATTGGTTTTATCAAGCGCCTTTGTAAAAAGCCCTGCAAAGCAGGCCAATTATAAGGCGGCCTAAATGGCAGGGTTAAAGTGAGTGTTGACGTTGGTTTTTTATCGCTACTACGCAGCTTCGAGGGAGCTATATTTAACTGCTGTAAAAATGCATCATTAAAGCGCCTAATGCTTTTAAAACCTGCGGAAAACGCTATTTCGGTAAGGGGTAAATGTGTTTCTTGAATCAGCTTTTTAGCAAAGTGACATTGGTTAAATAATCGATATTGCGTAATCGACACGCCAAAATACTGCTTAAACAACTGTCTTAAATAACGACTACTTACACCTAAACGAGCTGCTAATTTTTCGCAGTCGTGCTCGTCATTTTGATCTATTAACTGTTTTGCTCTAAGTGCAGTCGTTTTTGTACCCTGCCATGCTGCGCTGCCAGGGGCACTATCGGGCCTGCAACGAATACAGGGTCTAAAACCATCTTGCGCCGCATTATGGGCAAACTGATAATAAGCAACGTTTTTTTCGTGAGCCGTTGGCGCAGGGCAAATAGGTCTGCAATAAATACCGGTACTTTTTACCGCTACGTAAAAAAGCCCGTCAAAACGAGGATCGCGGCTCTGACGTGCTTTTTGCCAATGTAAAATGTCCATAAGCGACTCTGTAAAATAACCTTATAGAGCCTAGCTTATACAAAAAAACTCACATTACTAGCCATATTCGGCACTCAACCAATAGCCAATAAATAACGCCTTTGTACTTCTTGCCAATTAATTACATTATAAAATGCAGCAATATATTCAGGGCGTTTGTTTTGATACTTCAAGTAATAAGCATGTTCCCATACATCAAGTCCCAAAATAGGTGTATTACCTTGCATTAAAGGACTATCTTGATTAGCGCTATTTTCTACAATCAACTTTTCATCCGGCGTTACAGATAACCACGCCCAACCACTACCAAATTGGCTAATTGCCGCGGCTGTAAATTCCTCTTTAAACTTATCAAAACCGCCTAGTTGCTCATTTATAGCCTGAGCCACAATACCTTCAGGTTTACCGCCTCCTTGTGGGCTCATTACTTGCCAAAATAAGCTATGATTAAAATGCCCTCCTACATGCTCTTGTACTGCTTTTTGCAAATTACTAGGCAGGCTGTTTATTCCCTTAAGTAATTTTTCAACATTTACGTTTTCATACTCAGTATCTGCTAAAGCAGCATTGGCTTTATTGATATACGTTTGATGATGCAGTGTGTGGTGAATATGCATCGTTTTACTGTCAATATGAGGTTCTAATGCATCGTATTCATAATCTAGTTTAGGTAAAGTAAACGTCATAAATAGTCCTTTTTAGTGCAATTGTTTGTTTGAAGGTGTGTTTGAGCTTAAACAAAAATTAACTTGCTCAATCAGTTCTGGAAGAGAAGGGTACCGGCGTGCAAATGACACAAGTTCAGAGGAAGTTTTAATGTAATGATGCTTACTCACTTTTTGTATATCGTAATGAATATGCTTTGTTAAAGAACAAAGCGTTAGGTGTATTTCGCATAGCCATTTACATGCATTTTCTGGCTGCTGCATAGCTATATAGGTATCAGCTAAATTATGCGACGCAACAACAAGTGCGGGTATACAATGCTCAATAGCATAAATGGCATTGTTATTAATCTGAGCATATAAAAACTGCTGAAGGAGATGATCCGCAAGCGTTTTGGCTAATAAGTATTTATCGCGTGCTTCGAGTAAAGCACCCTGCTCAAATGCATAATTACCTTGCATTATGTTCGACTGCCAAGGGCTTTATGCTTGCTCAAGATAGAGTAGATCTGGGTGGGGCTGTTTTTGACCTGAGATCATATAATCATCTGCACATTTAATTATTGAGTGTGTATTTAACTTACACACCCAACAACCCAAATGCAAATGATTTTCATTAACTACTTGGCGAAATCTAATAATTCCTGCCCTGTTAAGCGATATATAATCCATTCGTTTTGAGGCTTTGCGCCAATACTGTTGTAAAAATCGATAGCGGGTTTATTCCAATCAAGCACCACCCATTCAAAACGACCACAGTTATTACTAATAGCCTTATTAGCTAAGTGCTTCATAATGGCTTTGCCTGCACCATTGCCACGACTATCTGGGCTTACATATAAATCCTCAAGGTATAGGCCATTTTTACCTAACCAAGTAGAGTAATTATAAAAATATACTGCAAAACCAATTGGCTCATCGCCCTCTAAACAAATTATGCTGTGCGCGGTTGCCCCTTCGCTAAACAAAGTATCTAAAATTGCTTGTTCATCGGTTTTTACCGCATCCGGTTCTTTTTCGTATATGGCAAGTTCGGTAATAAAGTGCAAAATTGTTTTTGCGTCACTTGGTTTTGCATCACGTATTATAACGGGTTGGCTCATTGTATTTTTACCTTAAATATACTGCTCTAATTTATC
The DNA here is from genome assembly GCF_038900255.1 of Pseudoalteromonas sp. AS84. Lineage (NCBI taxonomy): Bacteria > Pseudomonadati > Pseudomonadota > Gammaproteobacteria > Alteromonadales > Pseudoalteromonadaceae > Pseudoalteromonas > Pseudoalteromonas sp. AS84. Next base: position 359,248 of record NZ_JBBMQY010000001.1, read on the forward strand.
TTTTAAAATATCTAATTGAATAGGTTTACTCAAGTAATCATCCATACCAGCTGTAATACAACGCTCTTTATCGGAGTCCATTGCATTAGCGGTGATAGCAATAATTCTAATATTTTTGTGCTGTTCACCCGCTAATCCTTTGCGAATAGCCGCGGTTGAAGCAAAACCATCCATAACAGGCATTTGGCAATCCATAAGTACTAACTTAAAGAACCCTGAATCGTGAGCTTTTAATATATCAATTGCCAGTTGACCATTCCCGGCAATCGTAACATCACAATTAAGCTTTTTGAGCATTAATTTAGCCACCTGTTGGTTAATGGGATTATCTTCTACCAATAATATTTGGGAAGGCTCCTGTACCTTTTCTTTTTTGAGTGACGAAATATAACCTGACGTAACGAGTGGAAGCGCTTCTCCTGCTCCATTACTCGTAATAACGGACAGAGCAGAAATTAAATCAGCGGTGGTTACTGGTTTAGGGAAATATGCCTGAAAACCAGCATCAGAATAGCGCTGAGCGCCTTCCATACCCGCAATACTAGTCATCATTACAAGTGGCATTGATTTATAATGTTCATGTGCTTTTAATGCTTTACAAAGCTCTATGCCATCCAGTCCTGGCATTTGCATATCAAGCACTGCAATATCATACATGCAATTTTCGCTTTTATATTGCTGCGCACACATATCAAGTGCTTGGTGTGCGTCACATGCCAGAACAACTTTCGCGCCCCAATGTTCAAGCTGCTGTAAAATTACTATCCTATTTGTCTCGTTATCATCAACAACTAAAACTGTTAATTCTTCCATATTAATATTAGGAATATAACGCTCTTTTTGATCTCCCGGTGTTAGCATTATAGAGGCAGTAAAGGTGCTTCCTTTACCTGCTTCGCTAGTGACAGAAATAGCTCCTCCCATTAACTCGCAAAGTTGTTTACAGATGGCAAGCCCTAAGCCACTGCCCCCGTACTCACGCGTTGTTGATGCATCTACTTGAGAAAACGGAGTAAATAATTGCTGTTGTTTGTCTTCACTTATTCCTATGCCTGAGTCTTTTACACTTACAACAAATTCTAAACCTTGAACCATTTTATTAATTTTCGCACTTACCACAACCTCGCCTTTAGCCGTAAACTTAACGGCGTTACTCAGTAAATTAGTAAGCACTTGGCGAATTCGCCCGGGGTCACCACATAATTGCGAAGGCTCCAAGGCTAACAAATCTAAAATTATTTCAATGCCTTTGTCTTGAGCTGTAAATGCTTGCGCGGCAGCAACTTCGCCAATTAAATCTCGTCCATTAAAGTTAATTTCTTCAAGTTCGATTTTACCAGCCTCGGCTTTAGAAAAATCTAAAATATCGTTAATCACGGCTAATAAAGAATGTGCGCTTGTTTTGGCAATGTCTACTTTTGTCTCTATTGGCTTAGGTAATGATTCTAATTGAACAAGCTCTAGCATACCGAGCACACCATTCATTGGCGTTCTTATTTCGTGGCTCATAGTTGCTAAGAATTGACTCTTAGCAAGCGCTGCATCTTCAGCTTTAACAAGCGCTACTTTTAACTCCTCACTAATTACTTTACGCTGCTGAGAAACTAAAGAGCTTCCCACTAAAGTAGCTAATGATCGAAGATACGTTTCTTCGCTTTGCGTCCAATTGTGGTGCTCGCCTACCGTTTCAGCACACAAAATACCTAAATTACCATCGCCAGTTGCTATCACTGCATCAAGCATCGATTTAATATTTAGTGGTTTTGCATACGCTTCTATAAAATCAGCAGTTGCTGGGTGCGTATAAACATCATCAATAGCTACTAAGTTTTGCTTATAAATGGCGTTATAATATTCAGGGTAGTCTTTAGCAGTTAAAACAGCATTTGTATCTACAAAACCTTGCCCTTTAATGTATAAACTATGACATGTCATCACATCTCGTTTATCGTTAAAAATCCATACCGAAGCGCGAGCAATATCTAGCACTTCACACATAGATTTAACTGCTAACTTTTTAACTTGTTCTACATTACTGTTTTGTACTTCAGGGGCAACAGTAAGTGCGGCTAAATTTTTGTTATACCTGTTTGTTTTTTCGCTTTCGAGTTCAAGTCGCTTATGCGCATCAATACTTTGAAACGAGCCAAAAACACGTACGCATTTTCCATCTCTAAGCTCTGCTTGGCCCATTGATTTAACCCAACGCTCCTGCCCCGAATAAGTTAAAATAATAAGCTCAACACTCCAACTTTCACCTAAAGTCACAGCGCATTCAAACAAGGTACTTATAGTGTCTCGGTGTATTCCTGGTTTATAAAAATCAATTGCGGTATCTATGCTAGGCTCATAACCCTCTGGTACCTCATGAATAACTTTAACTTCATCAGACCAATAAAGCGTATGCGCCTCTAAGTCAATTTCCCATGCGCCAATCTGACCTTGCTTACTCATTGATTCGAGTAAATTTTGCTGACGATTTATTTCTAATTGAGTATTGTAACGATCCGTAATATCTAAAATAAACCCATCTAAATACAATATGTTGCCATCATCTGCGTAAATCGCTTGGCCTTTTTCGTTTACCCAATGCAAGGAACCATCGCGAGCTGTAATTCTATACTCAACAGACCATGGTTGCTTGGCGCCGACACAGCTTAATATTTCAGCTTTTATTTTTGTAGAATCGTCTTTGCATATTAAATCAAAAAAGTTAATGGCTTCGCTATGTATCAACTCATCAGGCGAATAGCCTGTTATTTCACTCGCTTGGTCGCTCATATAGAGCATGCTTAATTTGTCATCAAATTTACATCGATAAATAATGCCCGGTATATTTGATACTAAAGATGCAAACCTATCTCGACTTCCTTGCAGTTCATGCTGTGTAGATTTTTGATCAGATATATCTAAATGCGTACCTATCATACGTTTTGGAGAGCCATCGGTATTCCACTCAACTATTTTTGCAGTATCGAGAACCCAAATCCAATCTCCATTTTTATGCTTCATGCGGGCTTCGCTAACATAATAGTCAGTCTCGCCGGCAAAATACGCTTGAAGTTTTCTCTCCGATATAGCTAAATCATCAGGGTGAGCAAAGGTATACCAAGTATCTATAGTGCATGGTTCAAGCTCGCTGAGTTTGTAACCTATAATCTCGGCCCAGCGATTATTAAATGTCACTTTTTTAGAATCGATATACCAATCCCAAATACCCACGGCTGTTGAGTCAATCACTAGTTGTAACTGTGTTTTGTGCTGTTCAAGCTCCAACTCTTGTAATTTAAGTGCTGAAATGTCGGTACGAATAGCGATATAGTTTTGTGGTTTACCGTTTTCATCTAAAAATGGCACGATGGTCGTATCTACCCAATAAAAATCACCATTTTTAGCTTTGTTACATATTTGCCCGTTCCATATGTCGCCATGTTTAAGCGTTTTATACATATTTTTAAAAAATTCTTTTTCGTGTTTTCCCGAATTTAAAAGGCGATGGTTTTCGCCTATTAATTCATGCTCATCAAAACCACTAATCTCACAAAATTTCTTATTTACAAAAGTGATAGTGCCATGCAAATCGGTTACAGCAACAATTGCATGTTCATCTAATGCGCTTTTTTGTTCAGCTAATTGTTTTAATGCAATTTGAAGTGCCGAACGTTGTTTTTGCAATATACTTTGTTGCTCTGCTTTTACGTCCACTAACTTACGAAGACCTAATGAAAGCTGATTAAACTCTATACTGTCGTTTATTATTGGAACTTTAACCAAATCGCCTTTTGTAATATTTTCAACAATTTTAGCTAAGTTAATTAAAGGCTGAGAAAGCCGGCGACCAAACCACCAAGACAGCGTTAATATAAGCAATAACGCCCCCGTATTAGTCAATACAGCAAGCTGCTTATAATAATTGGCGCCTTGTAGTGCGACTTCTTTTGGTTTTGATACGAGTAGCTGCCAGCCAGATTCATTTAAAAACTCTAATGAATTAATATACCCATATAAAGTGACTTCATTCTTATCACTATAAGTAAAAACACGTTGTGTTGGTGATCCATTTTGAGAGAAAAATAGTGGTTGGGTATCGTCTGAGTTATTACTTTTTTGAATTTTATTTTTGTACATAACATAAAATGTTATGTCTTTATTAGCAGCGTGTATTTTACTTAAATTATTTAATAAGCCTTTTAAATTTATATCTGCGATCAATATTGTTTGTAACTTATTTTCATCATTTAATACCGGCAAGCCAATAATATGATAGTCGCGCCCTGAGGCAGTCATTGACCGAAACTGAATCTTGCCTGTATTTTTAATACCTGTGCGTATGTCGTCAAAGCGCGGCTCTTTAATAACATCAAAAAAAGGTGATAAAGGTCGTGAGTTAACAAGGTTTATATCTATAAGCTCTACACGATTAACGAAGTCATACTGCTCAACAAATTGATTTATTAATTTTTGTTTTTTAGCAGAGCTAATATCAAGTTGTGACCTAAGCAAATATAAATCTTTAACATGGTCTGCAAACCAAATATCAGCAAATTGCTTGCCTATATTATTAAGCTCGTTAAGTTCGGTGTCTGCATTTTGTTTAAGGGTGCGATTTACGTGTTCAAGACTAAACCACGTAAGTATACAAAGTGGCACTAAAGCTATAATTATAAAGGTTATAATTAACTTACTTCGAACAGATTGTCCTTTACCTGTTAATTCACCAAAGTTTAAACCTTTGTCCATGCTTAATACCCAGCAGCTTTTAATCATTTAATATTACTTACATTAATGCACTAAATATATAAAGACGCAAGTTTTGAGCCGTAAACTCCTTAAAAACTCGACATTTAGCGCGACAAACTTAAATTCACGCATTTAATAAAATACGCCTTTATCATTAACTTAAAATTACGTTCATGTACGCGACAACTTCTGTAGCTGTTTTAAACCACCCATGATATAAGCAATATTCAGTCAATGTATTTGAAGGGATTATGGCAATGGCGCACGATCATTCACATAGTCATGTAGACGAAAACCAAAGTAATAAGCAGCTCACCGTTGCAGTTTTTATTAATGTATTACTAACCATAGCCCAAGTTATTGGTGGGTTATTTTCGGGCAGTTTGTCACTTATAGCAGATGCACTTCATAATTTAAGTGATGCCGCCGCTATATTTATAGCCTTGATTGCACGAAAAATCGGTAATAAACCAGCTGATGACACTCATCACTTTGGCTATAAACGCGCTGAAATACTCGCCACTCTTTTTAATAGCAGTACACTAATAATAATTGGTGTGTATTTAATTTTTGAAGCCATTTCGAGTTATTTAAACCCTCAACCAATTAATGGTTGGATAGTTGTGTGGGTGGCCGCAATAGCGTTAGTGATTGATTTAGCAACAGCGTATTTAACCTATCGAGCTGGTGCAAATCACAGTATAAATATAAAAGCAGCCTTCATTCATAACGTATCAGATGCAATGGCATCTATTGTGGTAATCATTGCTGGCACCTTAATTATTTTATATCAATGGTATATTGTTGATTTAATCGCCACTGTACTTATTTCTATGTATGTAATTTATCATGGCATTTTACTTTTAAAACAAAGCTGCAAAGTTTTAATGCAAGCAGCGCCTGACAATATCGACACACACGCAATATCGGATGCTATTAGTAGTAAATTTAATATCGAATCGGTAACCAGTATTAAGCTTTGGCAATTAGACGATAAAGAAAGCTACTGCGAGCTTATTATTAGCACTCAGCAAGCGATTAATTTGCAAGCCATAAAAATATTTTTACACGATAATTATAATATCGAAAATTGCATAATAGAAATCCAACCAAATACACAACTATTTAATTGAAAACAGCTCGTATTATCATTTACAATATTAGCATTAACTCATAATGAGATACCGTTTTTGAAAATTTGGTTACGTAGAATTCATTTAGGCCTTGCCCTTATTAGCGGACTATTTTTATTAATAGTGAGCTTAACCGGTGCTGTTATGATTTATGCAAAAGACATTCAGCACTTAATAGAACCCGCAAAATGGCAAGTAGCACCACAAGCTACTTTTATGCATTACGATGAGCTTATACAAAATGTACAAACTCAAACTAAGCAAAAAATTACTTTTTTTATGCCAGAGCAAGCACCGGACGCCGCATGGCAGTTTAGGTTAGCTAATAAACATTACGCTAGTGTTAATCCCTATTCAGGGAGTGTACTAAACGTCTATGAATCAACCGATACTATTTATGGGTTTGCCCAAGGCTTACATCGCTGGCTGTTGTTTGAAAACAGTAAGGGTGAAAAAACCTTTCGAAATTGGATGTCCGTGTGTGCATTGCTGCTGCTAGTAAATGTATTACTTGGTTTTTACTTATGGGTAAAACCAAAAAACAGAGTTAAACGTTTAGCTATAAAACCAAAAGCCAAATTTAGAGTGCTCATGTATCAATTACATACCGTGCTTGGTGTTTACTTTTTTATACCCCTTATGCTTATTGCCTTTACTGGCATGGCATTTAACTGGAAAACACAAACTCAATCTGTATTAGAATTTGTAACGTTTAACAAAGTAGAGCGAAGACCTAAAGCGCCAAAAATAATCCCCCTTTCTCAAGCTGTTTTAAATTATAACGAAGCAATAAAAAATGCCGAGAGCGTATTCCCTGATGGCAAAACATATAGAATTTACTTGCCTAAAAAAGATGACGAAGCAATTGCACTGAGAATGCAAAACCCTGGCGAAAGCCATGCTTACAGCTGGGTTTGGACTAACCCATTTACTGGTAAAGTATTAAACTCATTTGACGCCAGTAAAACCAACTTCACAACACAAGCATGGAACTTTAAGTATAAATTTCACATTGGTGATTTTGCAGGTCATATAGTGCAGTTTTTATGGTTATTAATAGCCCTTGCACTCGCATTTTTTATTGTAAGCGGTGTGTATTTTTGGTTAAAACGCCATAAATGGAAATAAATCTCATTAACACTTGCGTCATTAGTTGATAATAATTACCATTACGCAACTTATTATCAACTAAGACCCTCCCATGTTAAAAACTTCGCTTTGCCTTATTGCTGTTGCAATAAGTGCTAACACGTTAGCAAATGAAAATAATAAAAATGAATACACTTCTGATCAGTTAGAGCATGTGATTGTATCTGGCAGCCGAATATCAGAAAGCATTGACGAAGTACCAGCCTCAATTACCGTTATTAATCAGCAACAAATACAGCAGCATTTAAAAGTAAGCTCAGAGCTGGGGAGTTTACTCGCGCAAATGGTTCCAGGCCTTGCACCTAACACTGGCAGCTCAAGTAATTCAGGACAAACACTGCGTGGTCGCGCGCCATTAATAATGATTGATGGCGTACCGCAATCAACCCCTCTTCGTAATGGTTCATTAGGTGTAAAAACGTTAGACGCAAGCGCAATAGCGCGCATTGAAGTCATAAAAGGAGCAACCTCTATTTATGGTAATGGTGCCTCAGGTGGCATTATTAACTACATAACAAAACAAGCGCGTAGTGATGGTAAACCGGAAGGCGAAATAAGTATTTCAAGTCGCTTTAGCGCTGTTAAGTTAGCAGAAAGTGGCGGCGGTAGAATATCAGCAGCAGTGAACGGTAAACTTGATAAACTAAGCTATCTACTAACAGCAAGCTATGAAGAAAACGGCGTACAACGCGATGCACAGGGCGATATTTTAGGCTTGCAATATGGTTTATCTGATTCTGAAACTCAAAACTACTTTACAAAGTTAAGTTACGATTTTGACGACGAAAAACAACTTCAGTTTAGCTACAACTTTTACAGCTCACAACAAAAAACAGACTTAGGCGATGTGACTGGCGATGGCAATATAGGGGAAAAAACATACGCTATACACGTCCCTTTAGAGCTTCAAAAACAAGGTAAACCGCAAGGCCCTGAAGGCAACGAGAATATAACCCTAAAATATGTTGATTACGCGCTGTTTGAAAACACACAAATGACCCTCGATCTATATAAACAAAATATAGAAAACGTGTTCTTTTTCTCAACCGCTTTAGCCAATCTTGATGAAGGTTACAGCGGTGGTCAATCGGTTATTAAGTCAGATAAACAAGGTGCACGAGCCACGTTTAATAGCCAGTTTGATTTTGAAAATGTAACAGCCACCCTAATCTACGGCATTGATGCCTTAAACGATAAAACATCGCAACCTTTAGTAGATGGCCGAGTGTGGGTGCCAGAAATGGACATGGAAAGTATTGCCAGCTTTTTACAAACAAAATGGGTAATAAACGATGATATTATCCTAAAAGCAGGCGTAAGAAACGAAAGCATCGATTTGAGCGTAAGTGATTATCAAACATTAAAGCTGTGCAGAACCGAATCACAATGCTCAGTGCCATTGAGTGTGCGTGGCGACAGTATTAATTACGACGCGACAACCTATAACGCTGGTATAAAATACAATTTAACAGAGGCGTTTAGTCCGTTTTTTAGTTACTCACAAGGCTCTGATATTTCTGATATTGGTCGCCTACTTCGCTCTGCGACCGTTGAAGATATTGCGCTTATTCAAACCCAAGCTTCTATAATCGATAATTACGAAGTTGGTTTTACCTCACAGTTTGAAAACGTGCGTTTTGAATTTGCACTTTACAGAAGTACCTCAGAGCTTGGTACAAGTAGTGAATATAATGAAGTAACGGGTGTTTACGAACCCGTGCGTGCACCACAAGAAATATGGGGTTACGAAGGACTAGTTAACTACACTATTACCCAAGACCTTAAATTAAGTGCTACTTACAGCTATGTTGAAGGTAAAAACACCGAGACAGATGACTATTTAGGCGCAAGCCAAATTAGCCCACCTAAAGCAACAGCTAATGTAACATGGCAAACAAATGACGAACTATCACTTGCAATGAGCTTTTTATACGTAGGCGACAGAAAGCGCTTTGATAAAAACGCACAAGGCCAATACTCCGGCGATCAGGGCCCTGTTAGTAGCTACAACACATTTAACTTAAGTGGCCAATACAATGTTAACGCCAAGTGGAGTGGCTATTTTGGAATAGAAAACCTTTTCAATAGTGATTACTACCCAGCCCGCGCACAAGCATATACTTACGGTGGGTACAACATTAAAGGATTAGGCACAACTGCAACATTGGGTGCTACATACCAATTTTAACAAATAAACATACACTATAGGCATGCCCTGCATGCCTATATGCTTAACCTGAGCTCTGGTTAAGAGATTTACTGACGTATTGAATCATGGAGATATTTAAATTGATTTACTCTAGCCAGAGATTCTCAGTGAAAACAAGGCGACTTTACGCGTCAATAGCTAGCCTATTGCAAGTAAATTCAACGCAGTTAGCGCTGAAAATAGCTGCTCGAGATAGATTTATTATCCAGAGTTCAGGTTAATTAACAAATCCCACATAAATAAACGTCTCACTTTTTATCTATCAATCCTGATCTTGTATTAGTTGCTAATACAAATAAAAAACTGTCCATAAACCAAGCAGTAACGCAAACTTAAATAAGAATCAAAACCAATAGTAACGCAATGATTTTTATAGAGAAAACTTGCAATATAGGCTATTTGTACTACACTGCATGCAATTAAAATAGTTAAGGCGATTTATCATGAAAGGTAATCAAAAAGTAATCGATGCGTTTAATACATTGTTAGCTAACGAATTAGCAGCAATCGATCAGTATTTTATACACTCGCGCATGTATGACGACTGGGGTTTAAACAAACTATACGAGCGCCTTAACCACGAAATGGAAGAAGAAAAAGATCACGCAGACTGGCTTATTAAGCGCATCTTGTTTTTAGAAGGTGTACCAAATATGACTAAACGCCGTGATTTACTTATCGGTAACGACGTAAAAAGCATGATGCAAAACGATTTAACACTAGAACTTGAAGTAGTTGCGTGTGTTAAAGACGTTATCGCAATATGTGAAGAACAACAAGATTATCAATCTCGTAGCATTTTAGAAAAACTGTTATTTGATACCGAAGAAGATCATGTTTACTGGTTAGAGCAACAACTTGGGCTAATTGATAAGATTGGTTCTGAAAATTATCATCAAGCACAAATGGCTTAGTAGGAGCATAGTATGAAAGGCGATAAAGACGTTATTGCAGCGCTTAATAAAGTACTCGCTAATGAGCTTGTTGGTATTAACCAATACTTTTTGCATGCACGCATGTTTAAAGATTTTGGCTTCACTCAACTAGACAAAGCAGATTACAAAGTATCTATTCAAAAAATGAAAAACGCCGATCGTTTAATCGAACGTATTTTGTTTTTAGAAGGTTTACCTAATCTTCAAGACTTAGGTCGTCTGCGTATTGGTGAGAACAGCGAAGAAATGATTGCAGCTAACATGAGTTTTGAACTTGATACTATTGGTGAGTTACAAAGCGCAGTTAAACTGGCTGAAAGCAAAAAAGATTATATTACCCGTGAAGCCCTTGACCACATTTTAAATGAGCAAGAAGAGCAAATTGATTGGTTAGAAACCCAACAATTACTTATTAAAAATACGGGTATTAAAAACTACTTGCAGTCTCAACTGTAAATAGTAACAAGCATAAAAAAAGCAGCTAAAAAGCTGCTTTTTTTATATCTAAATTTTTATATGTAATTAAGCAACTTGATCCGTCACATCTGCAATCTGGATAAGTCTGCGATTAAGGATCTTTTTAGTACAACCACAACACTTACCGCATTGGCTGCCTACTTTAAGCTCTTTAGTTAATTCACGCATGGTTGTTGCACCATCGTCAATTGTTTGCTCAATTTTTTTATCAGTCACACCGTGACATAGACAAATATACATGAATACAAACCACTCTCAATTTCATTTAGTATGTGCATACTAATCTAAACGAAAATGGTTATCAATTGTTATTTGAAAAAATGTGTATTATTTGAATTTTTTTTTGGCCAGCGCCACTTAAATTGAGAATTCGCGGTAGCTTGAGAATAGTTTGAATTTCAAGCAAAGTGTGGCACTAAGATTGAGATTTATTAATTAGAGCCTACCTTAAATTTAGGTAAGATTCGGTTTAGGTAAATATTTGAATGGTTGAAAATTAATTACATTAAGGCTTTAAAAACCTTATGTATAAATACGGAACTTATGGATAGGTGATTTCCGGTTTGTGCCAGTAGCGGGCATTGATAGCAACGCTCAATTAAGGTGTAAGGCACGCAATACTGATGCGTCACATACCCCTTAATCATTAAAACCGACGCATAGTAAAAATGCCATGCGTGCCGAACCCCTCTTAAATTGTGTTAGGTGTGTTCTAAATTAGTACTTTTTGAAGTTATCTAAGCTTCTTCCACCTTCACTGGATATATTTAAAATACGGCAAACAACTTCAAAATACTGAGGCTCAATACCTTCGATTTCTTTGTATTCGCCATGATCGTTAAGTGATCGAATCGTCGGGTAGTTTCCCCATAAGTTATTGCTAGTTATATAATCATTTACTTGTGTGTGTTTTGAGAACCCATTTGCCTTAAAGATACCTATATATTCTTGAATTTCTGAATTCTCGCCTTGGCTTAAACTCATCCCTTTCAAAATACTATTTGCTCTATACTTTGTACTGTACTCCTTATAAAGTAAATACTGTTTCTCGAACTTAGTGTTACCACATGAGACTAACAGTTGGAGTTGGTGCCAGCTCAATTTTACTATATTCGTAATGTGTATTGTTGAACTATGCCCCTTTCGATTCGTCACCTGAACGATTTCATTTACCTTAAAGAGCACAATTTGGCGGTAGACCACCGGGTCATACTTGAATTTTCTTTCAGCTGCTACCGCTGTAGGGAAAAGAGCTTTATGTTGCTTAGTCAATGAAACTTGAGGTGTCACAAGTCGAGCGGTCACTCGTTCAGGCTTAGAGGCTGGGTCAGGTTTTAATGCTTCTTCAATCGTTTTTCCAATCTGCAATTTTCCGAGTACTTTTTCTGCAGCCGTCCGACTAAATTCTCGATGGATTAACTCTCCATTTTGAAAAATGCCATAATGTGTCCCAAGACTGTTACTGCTAATTCTATTAATTTTAAAACTCATTCTTTAACTGACCTCATGAACACTTAATGCCGCCAGCACGCACGGTTTTGTAGTCGTGGCGAAGCCGCAACGAAAAAGCAGTCGCTGTGCCTAGCCTTGTTAGCTTTGTCCCGAAAGCAAATCATATAAATGCGCTTTGAATTCATCTGTATGAAAGCATTGTGTCGTAATTTCTAAATACTTATATGCTGCCTCTGATTTTTTTAGAAGCCGTTTATCCCTCGATACTACACATTTAAAATAGGACCCGTTAAATGCGTGACGACTATCAGCTAAGCGTGAACCTTTTTTGTACGTCCTCTTTGAGTCACTCCAGAAGCCGAATGTATCGATAAATGAAAACAAACTAACTAATTTACAGTTCCGTAGGTGAGATTCTATATTTGCGCCCATTGACTCCCATATCTGGGAGAAATGCTCTCGCATATTCTGCTCAGAGTAATCCAACATATCGTTAAGCGTTCTCGGAGGATCTATTTGTCCTTCTTTAAGCTCATACTCGTAATTTGATAGCGCCGAGTTTATCTTGGTAATCGCTTCTTCAGCTGATAGGTTATTTAGGTCATCCGTTGACAGGCCATAAGCAGTTCTAGCCTCTAACTGCTGCTCGAAAGAAATAAAATTAGCAAAATCAGCTTCCCAATTTTGAGATAATGAAACTTCGTTTATTGTTTCATAAACCTGAGTAGTAGATTCAGTACGAAATTGAAGACTATTGATACTGTGTTCAAAATAAACATTACGGCTTAAATCAGATAACAGCATCAGCCTAGATTCGTTTCTAGCTTGCCTTTCGTTGTCTGTAATTTCAGAAATTTGCTCTGCGGAAAATGGATAACAGTATGGTCCTTCATAAATGCTCCTCATGACTAGCCCAAGAAGATCGTTCTCGCGCCCATCGGCCATATCAATGATGACATTACTATCCAAGTAAACGGGAACTCTTTCCACGAAACCTCCTGGGGCTAACCAATTTAATAGTGCGCTCATCGCTCATATTTCCGACGACTTAACGCTCATTTATCTACTTTTAACAAATTACTTAAGGTATTACTATCACTAAGTTTTCTAAAAATTTAAAGTAAGTTTAATAGAATAATACGCGTGCATTGTTCATATATTATTAGCATATGAGCAAAGAACAGTTTGAACAATCAATTTACTTATATTTAGCCAACCTCAATGACAGGTTTTCGCTCGATGCTGGCTATCGGCTGAGTGCAAAAAAATGTTTAATAAATCATTTTTAAAGCCAAACTCCCGATAGCAAATCAAATATATAGACAGCTATCGGAGTTAAAGAGTTGTTACTAAACGCGTTAACGACTAGCGTTTTTAGGTGGCCCTGTGGGTGCTTCCTCCGCGCTTATATAGCCATCCTTATTTTTATCAAAGTGATTAAAGCGTTGCTCTGACGCTTTAAACTCAGATAGCTCAACTTTGCCGTTTCCATTTTTATCAAAACGGTTAATAAATTTATTATTACCCTTTTTAATCGATTGTGTGCTTAGCCGTTGTGTTGAACTGCTTATTAACGATGTACTTTTATTACTGTATTCACTTCTATTTTCACTTAACTCTTTTGTTGGGATAAAAACATCCCCGCCTCTGACTAATCGAACATAATTTTTTACTCTGATCATGTCGCCTTGCGGGCCTCTTGATGTGGGCTCTCCGGTTTTAGGGTCGCTGCGTTGTGAACCTGCTCCATGAACATCCATCGTTATACCACGCATTTTGCCTAGCGCTTTACCAAAAGCAATATATACCGCACCTTGTGCTTGAACTGGGCCATCAAGGTGAGTAGTTGAGCTCCAGTAGTATGGATAATCTTTTTCACCAGCTTCATTTTTAATAGACGTTGCTTTAAAAATAGGGTCGATAGCAGCTGAATTTGATGTTTCTACAGAACGCGTGTAATCAACAATACTTTGTAATTCTTTTGCGTTAGGTAAACGCCAATCGCTATAACCACCAAAGGTTGAATGCTGTGCATATTGCAATGCTTGTTGCCAATTTAAGCCTTTATTGCTGTCGGCTTGTTGCCACATTAAGCCTGTTGCTTTATCTGAGACAGTTCCATCCGCATTATTAACAAAGTTGTTTTTCCCATAATCAGTGTTTCCTCTAACAAATCTAAAATACATTTTATTTGGCTCAGAGGTACGCGGATTATATTTTGGATAACCTTTAATACGGCCATCAACAAAGTTAACGCCAAAAACGGTATCATCGTTTTTCATTGTTTTGCCCACATACTCGGTAACTGACCAAGTTTGAGCATCAATTTCTCGCTCATTAGCGCGAGTATTACCAATCGGCTGATTAAAGTATTTTGTGTCGATAAAAGGATAAAGTGCTTTGTCTCCTTTAACACTGCCTGAAAATTGAATGAGTGAATAAAGCTCTTTAATCGTTGGTACGCGCCAATCGCTATAACCACCTAATTTTACGTTTTTAACTTTTTGCAATGCATCCTCAAATGTTATTTTTTGGCCCATATCTTGTTGCCAAACAAGTCCGGTTACATTATCGGTTACAGTGCCATTTTGATTGTCGGTATAAGAAGGTGGGTTAATAATATAATTAGCATCTTGAGAAAAAAAGTCATCTTTGTCTTGAGGTAATGAAATAACACGTTTGTCGCTGTAAGCAATTCTCTGCCCAGTATCAACAATAGCGTAACTGTTTAAAGCTTTAGGTTTACTGGAGGTTATGGCTGTTTTAAGTACCATTAAATCTTCGCCAAAAATAATATTTCCACGGTAATTTTTTTGAATTTCCGCCAAACTAGCATCAACATCAACATCAACAATGGTAGAATTAAAGTGTGTATAAACTAAATTTTTAACGTTGGCTTGCTTAGCTATGCTACTCGAATCAGCTAGGTTGAGGTGAGCATTACCCTTCTTTTTTTTATTGCTTTTTTGGTTTTTCGTTACTGTATTATTCGTTTTTCTATTATTTTTTTGACGCCCATCTTTCATAATCATGCCGCCCGAATCAATGATCATAAAGTCGGCATTTTGAGCAAAGCTAGGTAGCTTGTCTGAATAAGTAAGGTCTCCTGTAATAACGATTGATTGTTCGTTAAAATCAAATCGATAAGCTAACGTGTAAATTGTATGCGGTACTTGTAAAGTGGTTACAAGAATGTCGCCAACCTTAAATGACTCCCCTCCTTTTAAGTCGCTTACTTTAAAAGCTTTTTTACGTTCAGCTAATGTTCGTTGAGTTTTACTTAATCGATAATCAATATCTTCACGATACAATTCTAAATTCAACTCAGTTAGCTTCACTGTATTAGGTGGGCCTACAATAGTGAACTTGTCTCGCCCTAATAAAGAGCGAATAAATATAGGTACAAATTCTTCATTATGATCAAGGTGATGGTGAGTAAAGATAAGTGCTGATAAATTTCGAGGTTCAACACCTAACTTAGCTAAATTAGCTTGAGTGCCATTTCCCATATCTACCAGTATTTGTGTATCGCCTGCAGAGATTAACGCACTTGCACTGGCTCTATTTTCATTATAAATAGGCGAGCCTGAGCCTATAATCGTTGCTGTTAACTGTTCTTGCGCGTTTGCGACATTCAGTAACTGGTAACTTAATAGGATTAACGCAATGACGACCTTTTTCATAGCAAACTCCAGACCTTTATTAAATATAAACACATCCAATTTGAGGTGACTATACAAATATAGCTTGAAATTTTCAGAGAATTTACAAAACTTTACTCCCTAATTACAACCACTATGGCTGTAAAACTGACGCTTTAACACACCTACTATATAAAAAATAATCTCCGGTAGATTCTCAATAAATATATATCAATACCAACCTGCATAAACCTTTGATCAATTTAACGAATTAAATTGCACTATAACGTCGTTAAAAATTTTTATTTAGAACAACTAGATATAAAAATTTTTGCCTAGTTCTAGCGTAATTTCCTTAACGTTAAATAGACCCCATATATAAGCAGATTGGTATAACTATGCGCGATTCTTAATATTTACCGCACAAAATTTTTGTGGAATAATGCCCGCCTCTTAGGGGAGTAGCCCGCTCAGTAATGAGTAAACTTATCAACATAATTGCACCTCAAGTGCATGGTAAGTTTGTAATGTTGTAGCAAGCGTTATCGGCGAGACCTAGGTAGACACTATCCTCATGGCGGGAGATAGTTGTTTGCCTTGGTTTAGTATTCCCGCCTGTAAGAATCAATAATGGAAGTTTTTTTAACCTCAACCGTCACTGTCACACTTGCCGAAATAGGCGATAAAACCCAGCTTTTATCGCTCCTGTTAGCCGCCCGCTTTCGTAATAAAGGCGCGCTTATTCTTGGTATTTTAGCCGCAACCTTACTCAATCATGGTTTATCAGCATGGTTTGGGCAGTGGTTAAGTAATAGTTTTTCTTCTGAATATTTACCTTGGCTTGTTAACATAAGCTTTATTGTAGTTGGCCTTTGGCTATTAGTTCCAGACAAAGACGAAGCTGTAAGTAGTAAATACGATAGCTACGGGGCTTTTTTAGTCGCTTTTGTATTATTTTTTATTGCAGAAATTGGTGATAAAACACAAATAGCGACGGTGTTGCTAGGCGCACAATATCAGTCTGTGTTTTGGGTAACGGTAGGAACCACGTTAGGTATGCTAATTGCTAATGTCCCTGTTATATACGCCGGAAATGCATTACTAAAAAGAATATCTTTAAACACCGTACGTGCTATTGCTGCTTGTGTGTTTGTATCATTAGGTATTTATGGTTTAGTTACAATTTAATAAATATTAAAGCTCGCAACTGTTAATTTAAGTGCGAGCTTTAATTTTTTTCTGCACGTTATTTATGCATTATTTACACAGTAACATCCCTTGGTTTGTGTAATTAAGAGGTTTGAGTTAAAACCTGCAGCTAAATTAGTGACCACAGTTTCAACAAAACCACTTCCCTGAGCGCAAGCTAATCCTTCGGAGAGCGGCCCTGCATAAACAAATTCACCCGCTTTGTTAATAATAACAGCAGCAGGCGTTGCCGGAATAATGTGTTTAAGAATTGGTGTTAATTCAACTTCCACAATCTTTATGCCTTTATTCGTAGCAAAAGAAGTTAGCGATGAAATATGTGGCTTAGCCTGTATAGTACACCCGCAGTTTTTTTCTGTTATAAGCACTAAAGACGGCTCACCATTATCAACCCAATCCAATTGCTTTTTAAAATTACTAAACCAATGTTTTTGCATTAAAATTTTTGAGCTATCAAACGGTTTAAGCTGCTCTAATTGAAAATAAACTAACCCTGCAACAACACAAATAAGCCATGTAGCTATTAGCGAAAATACGAAAGAGTTAGATTTATTTAAACTTGGCAATGCTTTGCTCTAACACATCAATACTGACATCGATTAACTGCACCTTAGCGGTTAACTGCTGCACTATTTGCGTATTTTGGTACTGATTTTGTCGCATAGTATCAGTACTGCTCGCTATTAATTCAGTATTACCTGCCTGCTCAGCTACAACTTGCGCAACTGAATCAGAACTTGAAGATACTGCGGCTATTTGCTCGCTCATTGCTGAAATATTTTCTTTCATTGCAGCACTAATACTTGTTAAATCAACTACAAAATTCACACACTGACTCATTGATTGTGTTGACGTTTTACTATTATTAACAAGATCTTTTAATGTTAGACTAATTTTATCTGTTGTTGCTTTACTATGGTTAGCCAAAGATCTTACCTCATCAGCAACAACAGCAAAGCCTCGACCATGTTCGCCTGCACGGGCAGCTTCAATAGCTGCATTTAAAGCAAGTAAGTTTGTTTGCTCAGCAATACCTGATATCTCATTTAGAAGACCTGAAATAACATCACCCGCAGCCACTAAGAGGTTTATTTTTTCTTCAGTATGGTTAAGTAGTGTTAATAGCTCTCTACTTTTAGCATCTGTTTGAAGAACTTCTTTTAATGCGTCGCTCGCAGCTTGTGTAATGTGGTCGACTTGACGCTTTAGCACCTCACTTTCTTCTTCTACAAGTTTAAAACCATTAGCAACTTGAGCGCCAGAATTAGCAATATCATCAGTTTGTTGTGTACGCTGCACTGCACCACCCGCCAACTGATCATGAACATGTATAAGCTCTTGTGAGTTTTTTTGCAGTGATTCAGATTGAGTTTGTACCTGCTTAATAACATCCGATAAGTAATCTAGTAACGTGTTAAAACCTGCTACAGCTTCACTTTTAGTATCATCAGCGCGAAGAGATAGTTTTATGTTTTCAGGGTCTTTCATTATTTGCTCTGTTGCATAACTTAAAGACAGAGCTGCACGACGTTCGCGTTGCAACATTATGGCAATGTAGCCTGCAACTAACACTTCAACTATTGCGTATCCAGCATGAATAAGCACCGTAGTAAAAGCAAGCCTGTCAGGATCAAATACATAAAATCCTGTATTTTGAGTTTGTAAATAATAAAAAGACAAATGATGAACTGCCACGAATACAATTGCAGTAATAAACACTCGCCACTGTACAAAAACAATTAACATGGGCATTAAAATAAATATTTCAAAATGGACTTCAATCAACCCAAAAGTTTGTTGTATGTGCAAAAAAGAAAACATCATTATGGCAGCAGCTATCACATGCGGGGTAACAGGGCTGTCCCCTTGTGTGTTTAAAAGCCATATAGGTAATAAACACAATGGCAAACCTATCATAAAGGCCTGCGCTAATGTGTCGAAATACAAGCCAATAGCGATAGACTCGACAAACAAAAGACTGAAAATAATTGTAAATAACCGGCCAATACTAGACATAAAAACCTTAAAATTGTTGTTTGCATTGTTGTTTTATAAAGCAGTCTGCAATATACGTGTAAAAACGAGTTTCAGTTCACTGAATACAACAATAAACTACCGACACACCAAAAAGTAATACATTTGATTTACATCATATACATGTGGTCTACTTAATTATAGGCAGTATTTTTTTAAACGTAGGCGTTGCTGCTTTTTTTGTCCATTGAAAAATAACAATTTCAGCGCATGAAATTACCGCACCCGCTTGGCGTAATTGCTCAACTGCCAAGTTTTTATGTTGCGGATTTCTCGAGCCAATACCATCGTGTACGACAATAACCTCAAAACCATTTTCTATTAAATCTAAGCATGTTTGTAAAACACACACATGCGCTTCAGTGCCCACAACAACAACCTGCTTTTTATCATGGCTTTTTAACTTATCAATAAAGCCAAGCTCTGCACATGCACTAAAGTACGTTTTATGAAAATACGTAGCATTAGGTAATGTATTTTTAATTTGCTGATTAGTCGCGCCCAACCCTTTGACATATTGCTCAGTTATTAAGACCGGAACGTCGTGAATAATACCTGCCTGCGCTAACTGCAATGTACTTTTTAAAATATTCGGAAAATCTTTAATTGCAGGAGCAAGCAACTCTTGTAAGTCTATTATTAATAATACGCTGTTTTTTACATCAATATTAGATAAAACCACTATACTCTCCTCATGAACATTAACTGTTATCTATTTAGATTAGCTCACTATTTGAAAATAGAAATTTTAACTTTACGTATATTATTTGTAATTAAAAAATAAAAACTTATGCTATATTTACTATCTAGCTAAGTATCATCCTATCCTCCACTGAGAGTGTTTATAAGTGCGTTTGAGCAAAGTTTTTTTTCATATCACCATTATTTTTTTACTATGCATTCAATGTACTTTTGCATCACAAAACTATGCTCAACAATTACAACGTATTTCTACTGACGAAGGTCTCTCGCAAAGTTACGTTTTGCAGACACAAGAAGACGAAATTGGCTATATTTGGATAGCTACCCAACAAGGTTTAAATCGCTTTGACGGGTATAAAGTAAAAACTTTTAATGGTGGCTTTGGTTTAGATAAACACTATATTTATGCGTTATTTAAAGCCGAAGACGGAAAAATTATCGTTTCAACTGATCTTTCTGGTGCGTTTATAATAGATCCCCTCACTTTAAAAACCGAAAAAATCTATTCAGGTCAAATAGATAAAGAACAAAAGATGTTTTCTCCAATCTCCGCGATGACCCAAAAACAAAATACTTTTTACTTCGCCATAGATGGTCAAATATATACATTTGATGAGACGAGCAAACGCTTTGCACTTAAACTAGCTCTACCAAATGAAGGTGACTATATTAGGTCATTAACGATATATAAAAATACTTTATATATTGGTACAAATGATGGCTTATACACGGCAAATATAGATAATTCAGAACTTGTAAAAATCCCTCTTCATCCCCCTGAAAAAAATACGATAGATAATGTAAACGTCAAATTCTTAAGTGTTGATAATGAATTAGGATTACTTGTTGGTACTGTTGAAGGCATGTATCAATTAGCATTCGATAATAACAAAAATATATCTGCAGCAAATATTACAACGTTAATCCCTGATTATAATATATGGGATTATGCCAATACTGTTTACGGGGAGTTTGTAGCAACCGAAAGTGGATTGTTCAGTTATCACCGCGAAACCAAAGAACTAGAGTTCATTTTAAATTATGAAAAAAGTAAGTTTAATATTAGTGAAAACTCAATCAACGACCTAATGATTGATAAATCGGGTGTACTTTGGCTAGCTTCTAGAACCCAAGGAGTGTTTACTTGGCCAGTCAAAACTCAACGGTTTAAACATATTTTTTTACCAGGGAATAATACTGTTCATGCTGCCTATCAAGATAAAAATAATATTATATGGCTAGGGACCGAAGATGGTATTGCGCGCTACGACCAAGTTACAAATAAAAGTAAAGTATATTTAAGCTCGACCGACTCAAAAGCTATATATGGAGCATCTGCGGTATTTGATATTTTTGCGTCTTCGATTGGAGATGATCAGTTTCTTTGGCTTGTTACTTTCAACGGGTTCAAACTTTTTGATAAGCAAACAGGTAAAGTTATTGAAAACCAAAACACAGAGAATGATGTAATTAACCGATCAAACTTATTTGGCTTTGCCCAATTATCTGCAGACACATATGCATTTATGTCTGATGATAACTTTTATCTTTTTAATGAAACAACCGGAAAAACAAGAATTATTAAGGGACTCAAAGAGCAAGTCGACCCTTTATTTTCTTACGCTTTTTATAAACACCTCGACACACATCCTGAAGAGTTTGTGCTTGGTACATCAAAAAGTTTTTTTAGGTACAACGAAAAAACGAAAACTTTAACGACTATATTTCAGTCTTTTAATCCTAAAGAAGATATTTTTTACACTGTAGAAAACTTTTACTTAGACTCAAAACGGAATACTTTATGGTTGGCAACCACCCAGGAAGGCTTAATTGGTGTTGACCCAGTTACTTATGAGAGAAAACACTACATAGGATTAAAAAATTCATTTAATACTGACTCTATCTATTCATTACTTCCTGATCAAAATGGTTTTTTATGGGTAAGTAGCAACAATGGTTTATACCAAATAAACCTAGATACACTCATTGTGGTGAGTTATTCAGTAAAGGACGGATTGAATATAAACCAATTTACTCCTATAGCTGCAACAACGTTAAATGATGACAGGCTAATTTTTGGCAGCAATGTCGGAGCTCTACTCTTTGACCCTCTAGACTTTGATGAAGAAGAGTTATTTAAAAAAAGTAATGTAGCGATTACCGATATAAATCTTTTTACCAAAGAGCTCAATTATTACCCTCATCAATATCTTAGCCAACCACTTGAGCTCAGTTATGAAGATATGGGGTTGACGGTTAGTTTTTCTAACTTTTCTTACCCCAATATAGACAAAGCGTATTATAAAGTTACCCTTTTAGGGCCAACGTCTCTTACATATGAAGACTTACAATCTAATCAAGTGTTTTTCACAAAGCTCCAACCGGGTAGTTACTCACTAAAAATATCAGCACATAATCGCGATGGTATTGTTACAAGCGAACCAGCCACGCTTAACATCAACGTAGCTTACGCTCCATGGAAGTCGCCCTTTGCTATTGCCGCCTATATAGCCTTAATACTAGCCGTATTGTTTTTTATTTTTTGGCAATACCGCAGCCGCCAAGTTGCAATAGAACAAGCTCATAGAGCGACTATTCATTCGCAAAAGCAAACAGAGCTCGCGCTTAAAAATAACAAAAGTGGCGTGTGGGATTATAATTTTAAAGATGCTTCCGTAAGCACGCTCAGAGGAATTGAATTAGGCTATACAGGCTTGCCTGTACGCGTACACATAGAACAATTTTTGGCGCTAATACACCCTGATGATCGACGTCGTTTTGAAAACCAATGGGAAAACTACTTCAAATACAAAAAACAACAAAACTGGCAAGCAACCTATCGCTTACAGCACAAAGATGGCCATTGGTTATGGTATCAAGATACAGGTCAAGTTATATATGATCCTCAAACAAATGAGCCGTTATATGTTTCTGGCATATATACTAATATCACAGCGCAACGTGCTAACGAGCAACAAGCAAAAATTTTAGGTGAAGCGTTCAGCCAAATAAATGACTGGCTCCTTATACTCGATAAACATTTAATGCCATTTTCTGCGAACAACAGTTTTATTGAAACATTTTCAAATGAAAAAGTAGCCACTAAAATTAGTCCTAAATTGTTCATAAAAGCGATTGGTAAAGATAAGTGTAAAGAGTTTGCTGGTATTTTAAAAAAATTAAAACCGACAGAAAATTGGCAAAGTGATGCTTATATAAAAACAGCAAGAAATAACGAACATCCAATTCATATAAGTGCCACAGCAGTTACAAAAGATACTGCAAGTTACTATGTGGTGGTTATTACAGATTTAACCGAGCAAAAACGTGCTGAAAACGAATTGCGCTATTTGGCTAACTTTGATCCTCTAACGCATCTCCCAAATCGTAGTTTAATGTATCAAAACATTGAGAAAGCGATTAAATATGCCGATGAAAGTAATACACAATGCGCATTATTATTTATTGATTTAGATAAGTTTAAACCTGTTAATGACTCTTTTGGCCACGCAGTTGGCGATAAGCTCTTGTGTAATATTACCCAAAGAGTGAACGGTATGCTCGGCGCAAACGCAAAACTTGGCCGACAAAGTGGTGATGAATTTTTAGTGCTGGTTCAAAATATAAAATCGCTTCAGTCTCTTCGCGATACAGTAAGAAAAATTAGTAATGAGTTAGCTAATAAAGTAATTATTGAAGACTTCTCTATTAATATTTCAGCCAGTATTGGCGTTGCTTTATACCCATTCGATGCTGTAACCACCGATTTACTTATCCGTAATGCCGATGTAGCCATGATGCACGCTAAACAAGGCGGTAGAAACGACTTTAAGTTTTTTAGCGATGAAATGAATGAGCTGATAAAACAAAAGTTACTGCTCGAAAATGATTTAAAAGATGCAGTGAAAGACAACCGATTTTTTAATCACTATCAGCCTATCATCGACATAGAAGAAAAAACGATAAATGGCGTGGAGTTACTCATGCGCTGGAACAATCAAGGACAGTTAGTATCGCCTGCACTTTTTATTCCTGTCGCAGAGGAAACCGGTTTAATAGAACTCCTTACTGAGCAAGCATTGCAACGAGCTCTTATTGAACTTGCACCTATACTCAGTGAAAACCCATTGTTTTACATATCTTTAAACTTATCGCCTAAACACATTTTAAAAACAAACATAACCCAAAGGTTAATGTCTATATTAGCGGACTCTCAAGTTCATCCAAGACAATTAAGACTTGAAATAACAGAGAGTATTTTACTAGAAGATAAACTCAAAGCAGCCAAGCAGCTACATAACTTAAAAGCTGCTGGCTTTAAATTACTACTTGACGATTTTGGTACAGGTTACTCGTCACTCACCTATTTGAGCCAATTTCCTATTAATGTTATTAAAATAGATCAAAGCTTTGTAAACAGTATTGGTATAGATAAAGGTGATGAGTCAATTATTAAGACCATTCTTTCATTGGCCGAAAACCTAGATCTTTACTGTATTGCAGAAGGAGTAGAAACGCGCGAACAGATGAACTTTTTAGCTGGAGTTGGATGCAATGTACTGCAAGGTTACTACTTTGCAAGGCCAATGAATGCTAAAGACTTACGTAAAAGCGATTGTTTTAGCAATATCATTGATTTGATTTAAAACATTAAAAGCGTGCTAATCAGTTTTACACGCTTTTATATTAATTTGTATTAATGAATGTGATGGCATTCGTGGCTTTCAATTTGTAATACACTATTGTGTACATTAAATTTTTCAGCTAACAGTTGTTCTACTTTCATACGACATGCTTCATCGTGTTTTTCAATAGTACAATGTTCTTTAAGGACAACGTGTGCGCCTACTACTACACCCTTATATTTTCGCGTGACAGTGACGTTATGGACATTGTGAACATGCTCCATATCTGTAATCTCACTTTCAATATCTGCTACTTTAGGGAGTTTGGCCTTATTTAAGCGTAAACCTTTTATACAACTAATAATGACCTTAACACCGGTAAACAACACGAAAGAGGCGATTAACATGCTCGATAAAATATCGATAACAACCCAGCCCGTAAAATATATAAGAATACCAGCCACAAATGTCGATACTGTCGAAATCAAATCAAAGAATGAATGTAAAAATACCGCGTAAACATTAATACTCGCTTTGCGGCCTTTATATAAAACCCATGCAGCAGCACCATGAAACAAAAAACCAATAGCAGCAATAACCGACATTAAATAACTATTAATAGCCAGCTCATTTCCTTCATGCTGGTGTATATAGCGCTCACCACCTTCATACAAAATAATTAAACTTATTGCTAGATATAAAAACCCGTTCACCAGACCGCCTAGAAGCTCAGCTCTTTGATGACCATCGTTATAGGTTTTAGCAAAATGAATAGCGAGACTTGATGCAATCAGTGCGATGAATAACGAACTATTGTGAACAAACAAATGCCCCGCATCGGCAAGTACAGCAAGCGAATTAGAATAATAAGCACCTATAACCTGAATTACCATAAACGAACACGTAATTGCTAGCGCAATAAGTAACCGACGACGAGAAGCTTGATGTGTAGTGATTTCTGTCATGAAATGCTTGAATAACCTATACTTAAAGTGCAAATAAGCCAAAGATGGCTTAGAGTAGAAAGGGTAATGATATACAGTATCAATTATAATACGTACTGCCCTCAAACGCACTAAAAACTTAGTAAATCAAAAAAAATGTGCTAATAATTAGTAGGTAAAAACAATAAAAATACAATAGATAACAATTTAATTGTGGCTTAAGCACATGGAGAGTTAAGTGAGTAATAACCGATCAGATGAAATGTGGCAAAACATGAAGTTACTGCCATTTTGTATATTACTTTATGATGCCAATGAAGATATATTCAAAGTTAACAGTCAGGCACTGAGTTTATTTGACTTAGAAGAGCAACCACATTTTAAAAAAAACGATTTTGCACATATCACTTTAACCAATCACCACAGTAAAAAAGAACTGTTAATCGAAGATCTATTCTTAGACTATTTTACAGCAAATAATCAATGCCAGTTTGCTTTATCAAAACAAACATCTAAATTACTACTCAATGTAAAATTTGCAAAATTACCTAACTCACATTCAATTATTATCATTGATATATTAAATAACAATGTCGAAGAACAATATGATTTTGATAATATTATTTCGAACATATCAACTGACTTAATTGATATTCAAAACGACGACGTTGATAAGCATATCAACTATGCATTAAAAGCTATTGGTACCGTATGCCACGCAGATAGAAGTTATTTATTTAAGTTTGCCGAGGACGGTAAAACAATAAATAACACTCACGAATGGGTCAATAACGATATACAAGCATTTAAAGACGACTTACAGGACCTTCCAAAAAGCGATCTCCCTTATTTTTTTACTTTAATGGCCCGTACTCACTTATTTAGAGTTAACGATGTAACGTTGTTACCTATTCAAGCAACGAGCGAAAAAATAATTTTTCAGCGACAAAAAATAAAATCAGTTCTTTGCATCGGGTTACGTTATGACAAAGAGCTCGTTGGCTTTATAGGCTGTGATTGCGTTGTTCAAAAGAGAAACTGGACTGATTTAGACCTTATTCGCCTAAGGTTAGTAGGTGAAATGCTTGCTAATGCTTTCAAAAATTTAAATTACAAGCAAGAGCTACAAAAAACTCAGCAGCA
Organism: Pseudoalteromonas sp. AS84; assembly: GCF_038900255.1. Lineage (NCBI taxonomy): Bacteria > Pseudomonadati > Pseudomonadota > Gammaproteobacteria > Alteromonadales > Pseudoalteromonadaceae > Pseudoalteromonas > Pseudoalteromonas sp. AS84. The sequence goes on from NZ_JBBMQY010000001.1 coordinate 385,641, forward strand.
ACTCATTAATGCCAACCATAAACTCAACAAACAAGTTAATACTGATGGCCTTACAAACATTGCTAACAGACGCTGTTTTGATCAAACTTTAAAATGCGAAATAAAACGCGGCGCACGTAATAAAGAACCCATTAGTTTAATAATGTGTGATATTGATTTTTTTAAGCGTTATAACGATAACTACGGGCATCAGCTCGGTGATGAAGTGTTAAAACAAGTTGCCAAAGCGCTGCATGATCTTTGTAAACGTGAAGGTGATTTAGCCACTCGTTTCGGTGGTGAAGAATTTGCGATAATTTTACCTGCAGTCGACACAGATCATTGTCAAAGGTTTGCTGTTCTTATTCAGGAAAAAATCGCAGAACTCGCAATTGAACATAATTTTTCAAGTGCTAGTAATTACCTCTCTTTGAGTATTGGATTTTATAGCCTTATACCCAATCAAAAAACAACATCTAAAGAAGTAATAACTAACGCCGACATAGCCCTTTATAACGCAAAAGAAACAGGCAGAAATAAAATAGCCAGTTTTTAGAAAACCGACTAAGTCGGCGCGCTACAGTGAGTTTTAGTGGTTAAAAGTTCACTGTAGTGATAATCTATACACGCTGAAATTATAAACAATACAACCACTCAGCGTTTAATTATTATAAGGAATGTTTAAATGGATCCAGTCACACAAATTCTCGATATGGTTTTTACTGTTGAGGCTTTTTTACTTGTTTTTGTTATCGTGCTTTTAAAAAGTAGCGTTAAATTTGTACCACAAAACCGCGCCTGGTTAATCGAACGTTTTGGTAAATACCAATCAACTAAAGAAGCCGGCCTTAACTTTATTATTCCATTTATTGATAGAATCTCGGCTGATCGTAGCTTAAAAGAACAAGCTCAAGATGTACCATCGCAGTCAGCTATCACTAAAGATAACATTTCACTTATAGTTGATGGCGTACTGTACTTTAGGGTACTAGACCCTTACAAAGCAACGTATGGCGTTGACGACTATACGTTTGCAGTGGTACAACTTTCGCAAACAACGATGCGTTCTGAATTAGGTAAAATGGAGCTTGATAAAACATTTGAAGAGCGTGATTTACTTAATACCAACATTGTTGCAGCTATAAACCAGGCATCTGAGCCTTGGGGTATTCAAGTACTTCGCTACGAAATTAAAGATATTGTGCCGCCTAACTCTATTATGGAAGCGATGGAAGCACAAATGAAAGCTGAGCGTGTTAAGCGTGCTCAGATTTTAGAGTCAGAAGGTGATCGCCAAGCAAATATCAACGTTGCTGAAGGTAAAAAACAAGCACAAGTACTTGCTGCTGAAGCCGACAAAGCCGAGCAAATTTTACGCGCTGAAGGTGAAGCAACAGCAATTACAACTGTTGCTGAAGCACAAGCAAATGCACTTATTAAAGTTGGTGAAGCTGCAGATACCGATCAAGGTCAAAAAGCAATTCAGCTAGACTTAGCAACCAAAGCAATTGCAGCTAAAGAAGCGATAGCTCGTGAGTCATCAATTGTATTACTGCCAGACAACGCGACAGATGCAAGCTCAGTGGTTGCCCAAGGTATGGCAATTATTAATAGTTTAAATAAAAAGAATTTGGGTTAATAACTAAATAAAGAGGTTTGTATGGATTTTATTACGCAAAATTTACCGCAAACACTTATGGTACTTGGTATTGTTGCTTTAATAATAGAAGTAGCAGTACTTGGCCTTTCTACATTTATTTTGTTGTTTTTTGGATTATCGTTATTCCTCACAGGATTATTAATGAGTTTTGGTATTTTACCTGACTCATTAACAACAGCCCTTTGGAGTAACACAGTTGTAACAGCGGGCTTAGCCGTTGCACTTTGGAAACCATTAAAACAAATGCAAAATCGCGTAGATAAGAAGCAAGTGAATAGTGATTTTGCTGAACTTACTTTTGTACTTACTAGCGATGTAACAGAACAAGGTTTAACTACCCATCAATATTCAGGTATTAGCTGGAAGCTTAAAAGTGAGCAACCAATTATCGCAGGTACTGAGGTTCTAGTAACCAAAAAAGAAGTGGGTGTTATGTGGGTTACGCCTAAAAGCTAATCATCACTTTAAATACAAGCACTATGTATAATAAATTACAGTAAAACGGGCGGCTCAAACTGCCCGTTTTTTATGCCTGAGATTTGAAATACAGTGCCTTGTTCACTAGCAGTATTATTAATCGTTTTATCAAATGCCGATGTTACAAGTAAAAACTCAGCATTATCACCACCAAATGCAGTGCATGTCGGTTTTATTGCACAAAGCTTGATTGTTTTAATTAGCTCACCGCCTGGGGATAAACATATAACACACCCCATTCCCCACACAGCTAGCCACAAATTACCTAATTGGTCGGTCACGCAGCCATCGGGGTCAACATCAGTATCATTAAATTGATAAAAAACACGTGGCTCAGAGCAAGGTTCGCCAGTTTGCTCATCCAAATCTAATACATAAATACAACTTGTTAAAGAGTCGCAGTAATAACCGCGTAAACGTGGCTTATCAAAGCACAATCCATTTGGGATACTCAAACCACTTACAACGACTTTAAGCTGGCGTTTATAATAACGGTATATTTTACCATCAGCTTTTTTAGCATTTACGTCCATTGTACTTAACCAAAAGCCACCCCATGGATCAGCGCGGCCGTCGTTTGAACGCCTATTTAGCTCTGTATTTTCAATATTAAAAATAAGATGGCGAGTGCTCGAATTAATATGGTATTTGTATAAACCAGTACTTGTACCTAGCAACAAGTGCTGCTCATCAATCCACGCTATTGCACTGAGTGTATCGGGCATATTAATTGTTTTTAGTTGGCTTTCGCTGTGTATGTTTTTGCTTAAAAGTAATTTTTTATTTATGTCGACCCAAAAAAAGGTATTCAGCATAGGGTGCCAAAGAGGACTTTCTGCAAGCTGATTCTGTGTGCTTTCAAAAATGGTTACGCTAGGATCAAACATAAATACTTATTCTTAACAAAGCCTTGTAATCCCAAACCTTACCAGAAAACAGTTGATTTCGCGATGTGTACCTGGCTTTAATTTATCAACACGCCCTAGTGACTGCAAAATCAATATCATTGCACCACCGGCTAATTTTAAAGTTGGGCGTACCACTAAAAAGTTTGAAATACTTAATAGTGGTTACAACATGGGAGTTAATACTGCAAAGGCCTTTTTAGCTAAATAACTGTATTCTTTACTCTAATAATTGCGGTGCTTTACCTGCAATAACTGCGGTTAGTAAACCAGCTAACATAGCTCCCACAACGGTGCATATTGCACCCCCTAAAATACCGTAAACACTCATAAAACATATCAGCGCTAAACCAAATAGCAGTGTACTTAAAAATGTTTTGACCAATAATGTAAGTGTGTTTTTTCGTATATTGAGCATCATTAATAGTAAACTCACCATCGCAATTGTAATTAGTAGCTCGTTCATGCGGGTTGTACCTCAACTTGTAATTTTTGTGTGTTTTTTATTTTTAAGGCACCAAACATACACGCGATACCCACCACCATAAAACTTATATCTACTACCGCAACAAGCGAGCTATTAAAGTTAATAACATTGCTCACGCCAAATACGATGTTAAGCGGCAGCACCAAAGCAAGCGAGGCACCGCATAGTAAAAGAGTCAGCTTGAAGTAGTTTTTATAATCTATGGGTAATACACTAAAGAGTAACCATGCCAACCACGTATAAAAAAACACGGGTCCAAAAAAGCTATTTTGCGCCACACCAATAACGGTATAATTAAGTACAACTTGCACAGGAAATAGCACAAAGCTTGCTAATACCAAGCCACCACAACTGCCAATAATAAAACGATTCCAGCGTGCATATGCCTGCATACTCAGTGAAGGGCTACTGCCACGTGTACGCTTTGCTAGCCACATCATCATGCCCGAAATAGGTAAAAGCGCAGTACTTAAACCAAGTAATACCCAAAGCAGTTTGACAAACACCCCTGCAAAGTTTCCAAAGTGCAGCGGAAACATCAGCTCAATTATTTTTATTGAAACACCTGAAATATCACCAAAACTACTCATCGACTGTACAAACTCACCATTGCCTTGATAATGTAGTAACTGAGAAGCAACAGCCTCGCCACCTAACAAACGCAAATATACCTGCGCATTCGCATCGTTATGCGCCATTATTGTGACATCTCTAATTATTGCTTCAGGGTAACAACTATGAGCATGCTCTAAAATAGTGTCTATTTTTGTAGGTTGCTTAATGTGGCTAACTACAGGCTCAGGAATGGCGGTAAACGTTTCTATTAACTTATCTTGATCGCCACCAAAGCTCACAAACGCAGCTGCTGGTAGTAAAATAATAGTCGCGAGTCCTAAAAATGATCCTGTAAAACCAATCACAATATTAAATACGCTGCCCCAAATACCTATAACCTTATGAGCATCGCTTATTGCAATATCTAACCCTTTATCTCGCCTAAACGTAAAGAGCTCTTTTATCAATTTGCGATGAATAAACAAGCCTGTCACTGCACTTACTAAAAGCGTTAAACCTAAAAACCCAGTGAGTATTAACCCAATTGGACGCCCTAAATGCAAATCTGCATGAAATTCACCTATATAAGTTGGCGCATCGGTTTTTTTATTGGCGTAAAACTCTTTACTAGGCCCATAGTAAGTATTTTCCAGCACCAGTGTATTGGGATGAAATTGAAATACTCTAGCCACCTCTTGGTCGTAATTTTCATCGCCATGGTGAGATTCAAATACCAACGTTAATAAATGAAAGTTATGCCCACTTGGTAAAAACACATGAATGTTTTCGCCAAATTCACTAGGTACTTGTTTATGATATTCGTTTACTAGTCTATTAATTTGCGCGCTGGCAACGTGTTGGCTAGATTGTAGTTCTGGATTAGCCCATATTTTTAACTCAGGTCGCGACAGAACTGCTAACGCCCCACTAAATGCAACAATAAATAGCAGTACCGCAGTAATAATTCCTACCCAGCTATGTAATAAAAATAGCTTTTTTAAAGTAATCGACTTCATCCCTGCCCCTGCGTTAACGCCCAAAAACTCAATAAACCATGTAATACACACAATGCAATCATGACTACAAAAGGTTGCCATACTTTTTGCGCCAAATACGCATAAATAAACAGCGCAGTCCAAATAACAGGAAAGAGTAAAATAGGTAGTAATATTTGTTCATTCATTTGAAACGGTAAATAGGTTGTCATACCCGGAATCATTATTACCGCTGTAACTAGCGCTAATACACACGCAATTAAGTGCCTTCGCCGTGTAGCTGTAAACGTTTTTTTATTATTCATTATTCGCTCAGTAAATTTGCCCAAACATATACAAAACAGTACATGCAAATGATAACAATTACTATTATATTGTGCATTTAATGTTTAATGCAATTTATTAAACAAATTAAGTCTAAAAACACTGTTGGTTTGCCTTAAGAGCTTTTATGCTACGCCTCGCAATTTAGGTACGCAGTAATGCGTCATTTCAGTTAAGCCGAGTTCGGGCTTTTTAATTTTTCAGGAAGCAGTAAACCGTGGATATAATTAACGCGATTATTTTAGGTATTATTGAAGGTATAACAGAATTTTTACCCATATCATCAACTGGGCACTTAATTGTAGCGTCAAAGTGGTTAGGCATTGAATCAACAGACGCTAACCTCGCCTTCGAAGTCATTATCCAACTTGCCGCCATTTTAGCGGTACTAGCCAACTATAAAGATAAGTTTAGCCCTAAACATTTCAATTTATGGGTGAAAGTTGCCATTGCATTTATTCCTTTGGGTATTATTGGTTTTATATTTAGTGATGCAATAAAAACACTTTTTAGCGTACCAGTAGTAGGTGTTATGTTTATTGTAGGCGGTGTGATTTTTTTACTATTAGAGCGCAATTATAAAGAGGCTCAATGCACAACTACCGATGTAACCCAAGTTACTTATAAACAAGCTCTTTGGATTGGCGTAGCACAAGTATTTGCGTTAATTCCAGGGACTAGTCGTGCTGGAAGTTCTATTGTTGGTGCCATGTTATGTGGTTTAAACCGAAAAGCCAGCGCTGAATTTTCATTTTTACTTGGTTTACCTGTACTTGCAGCAGCCTCAGGGTACGACTTACTTAAACATTACCAACTGTTTAGCTTAGATGACCTAACTGCCCTTGCAGTTGGCTTTTTAACGTCTTTTATAGTCGCTTATTTTACTATTAAACTATTCATACGCTTTCTAGAAAATTTCACTTTTGTTAGTTTTGGTCTTTACCGAATCGTATTTGGTGTTATTTTATTAACTATAGCCTACACATAAGAGAACATTATGACCGAAAAAATAAACGAAGAAGCACTCCATGCACTTAAAATAGCCTTTACTTACATGCCTAAAGCGATTGAAGTGACAAAGTATGAATATGGCGAGCGCTACCAAAGCGTACTTGATCACATTGAAGCTGTACGTGAAACGCTACTTCTTAACGATGTAGACCCGGAAGAAGTTGGCGGCGATATAAATCCTGAGTACACACCAAACTCAACCTACTAAATATAAAACACTGAGCATTATATAATCATCATTACACTCAGCGTTATATTAATGCTCTATTATTCTACAAAACATAAGGTTATAAATTTAAAGTGTACACATCAGTTTTAGTTATCATCGATAAAAACTGCTAAACTTACTTGGTAATTAATAAATATGCCTTTAATTGGCTTTTATATTGTATAAATTGAACAAAAGCTTACGGGGTGTTTTCTTTTGAATTTTTTAAGACGTTTTCACGATATCGTTTCGAATCAGTCGTTTGATTTTCAAACCAAAATCAATAAACTTTTAATCTTTGGATTAGAAGTATTCGAGCTAGAGCTAGGCATTATTAGTAAAGTAGATGAAAACAGTTATACCGTTTTATATGCCATAACCCCCGACAACTCACTTTTACCCGGTACTGTGTTTGACTTACAAGGCACCTATTGCGTACATACGCTATCTGCTGGCTCCGCACTTGCTTTTCATAAAGCCTCTCAAAGCGCAATTGCAAACCACCCCTGTTATATAAACTTTCAGTTAGAGTCTTACATTGGCGCGCCAATAAAAATTGGTGATAAAATATTTGGTACAGTCAACTTTTCATCCGCAAAAGACTCTCTCGCTTTTAACGATGATGCTTACGACTACATCGAATTATTTGCGCAATGGCTAGGCTCGGAATTTGCTCGCGCACAAACTAAAGAACAACTCATAAAAAATAGTAATACCTTATTAAAGCTAGAGCACGTTGCAAATATAGGCACCTGGGAAGTTGATTTAATCTCTGACAAAATCACCTGGAGCGAACAAACATACCTCATACATGAAGTAGATGAACAATTTCAACCACAAATGAATTCTGCAATCGAGTTTTATAAAGAAGGCCCAAGTCGTGAAGGCATTACTCGCGCTGTAGAATTAGCCATAGAAAAAGGCAAAAAATGGAATTTAGAGCTAGAAGTAATAACCGCTAAAAATAAACACTTATGGGTGGCTACCTTTGGTGAGGCTGAGTTTGAAGGCGAGCGCTGCATAAGGTTATTTGGCACCTGCCAAGATGTAACCGAGTCAGTCAAGCTTCGAGAAGAGCTTAAACAAAAGCAAGCTCAAGCAGAGCGCTTACTTGAAGATAGAAGCATGCTATTTGCTAAAATCAGCCACGAATTAAGAACCCCTCTTAACGGCATCACAGGTATGCTAACCACATTAATAGATGAACATAGTGAAGAAGTACGTGCTGAAAAAATAAAAATAGCACTTAGAAGTGCTGATATTTTGCTTAGTATTATTAATGAGGTGCTCGATTTTTCTAAAATTAATCATGGAGAGCTAAAGCTAGAGCCTACTGACTTTTTGTTAAAAACAATTTTTACCGATTTAACTTCTTTATACACACCACTATTTAAAAATACGCATGTAACGCTACAAGTAAATAATACAATTGATGATGACTGCTGGGCTTTTAGTGACAATACTCGACTAAGCCAGATTGTTTCTAATTTATTGAGTAATGCACTTAAATTTACTGAAAATGGTTCAGTTACACTAAATACCAGCCTTTCTAAAGTAAAAGCTAAGTTAAGTTTAAACATTGAAGTGTCTGATACAGGCCGCGGAATGAGTAAAGGCTTTTTAGAGTCACTGTTTTCTCCTTTTTCTCAAGAAGTAGATGCTAAAAATTCAAAAGGTGGCACAGGCCTTGGGCTTGCAATAGTAAAAGAGCTTGTTGAATATATGGGCGGCAAAATAAAGGTAAAAAGTACACCTAATAAAGGCACTACGTTTTTAGTAAATATTCCTATAGAGCCAGGTAAAGAGCAAAAACAAGAAAGCCTTAAATCAAACTTAGACACTAACGGCAGTGACTTATCTGTACTTGTTGTTGATGATAACGACATTAACAGATTAGTTTTACATGCCTCGCTAGATAAGTTGAATATTAAAGCAGACTCAGCCGTTGATGGCCAAGATGCAGTATTAAAATGTCGCCAAAAACATTATGACCTTATTTTTATGGACTGCGTAATGCCCATACTCGATGGATTTGAGGCAACAAAACAACTTAGAGCAGAAAACATCTGTCCAGATGAAGAAACTTACATAGTGGCTTTAACAGCAAATACCTCATCACAAGACAAACTGGCCTGTAAACAAGCTGGCATGGATATGTTTATATCAAAACCTTTTAAGTTACCAATACTCGAAAAAGCAGTTATTAATGCGCTTGAGCATACAGCTAACGTTAGTTAACGTTTATAGTTAACTTATTGGTTAAATAGGGATATAAAATGAAAAGTATAATAAGAACAATACTATTTACGGTGCTTTGTTTAGCAATATTTAAAGGCGTTTCCACTGAGCAATGGGGGTCATCAATAACGGTAATTATCGTATCAGGCATATTGCTGTTAGTTACATTCATCAGTGCTAAGTCATCACGTGGATCATCAGCTTATACTGGCAGTGACTCATCAGTTTCCTCTAGCAGTAACTCATCGCACTCTCACACACATTGTAGCGGCGGTGATTCTGGCGGTGGGTGCGATTAGATCGTGTGCTAATTCTTAAGCATTAAAAAAGCCGCCTTTGGAGAAGGGCGGCTTGGGTTAACAAACAGCTATGGGTGTAGCCTTGCTGTTATATCAAGAGAGTTTTTACTAATTACATTAAGCAGCGCTTTGATCAGCTTCTTCAGAGTGGCGAATTAAATAATCAAATGCACCTAAACTTGCTGTTGCACCGCTGCCCATTGCAATAATAATTTGTTTAAACGGAGTATTGGTTGCATCCCCCGCGCCATAAATGCCTGGTAATGAAGTTGCGCCTTTAGCATCAATCAGTATTTCACCAAATTTGCTCAATTCAAGGTCGCTATCTTTTAACCATTCTGTATTAGGTATTAAGCCTATTTGTACAAATATACCGGCAAGTTCAAGCTCTTTGCTCTCTCCCGACACTCTATCTGTGTACATTAAGCCAGTTACTTTTTTACCATCACCAAGTACTTCGGTTGTTTGTGCACTTTTGATAATAGTAATATTAGCCATGCTTTTAGCTTTACGAATAAGCACTTCATCAGCACGTAGTGTGTCTGCAAATTCAAGTACCGTAACGCTTTGCACAATATTAGCTAAATCGATTGCAGCTTCTATACCTGAATTACCACCGCCAATTACGGCAACAGGTTTACCTTTAAATAAAGGACCATCGCAATGTGGGCAATATGCCACACCATGGCCGCGATATTCTTGCTCCCCTGGTACGTTCATTTCGCGCCAACGTGCACCGGTGGCAAGTACAAGCGACTTAGCTTTAAGTACTGCGCCATTTTCTAGTGTAATTTCGTAGCCATTGTTATAGCCAAGTGCCGCTGCACGCTGATTATGCATTACATCTACATCGTATTCTTTAACGTGCTCTTCAAGCTGGGCAACCAACTTTGGCCCCTCTGTCGCCTTAATCGAAATAAAGTTTTCTATTGCTAATGTATCTGCAACTTGTCCACCAAACCTGTCGGCAACAATGCCTGTATTTAACCCTTTTCGTGCTGAGTAAATCGCAGCCGATGCGCCCGCAGGCCCACCACCAATTACAAGTACATCAAATTTATCTTTTTCACTTAGCGATTCAGCTTGGCGCTGTGCCCCTTTGCTATCTACTTTATTGAGTATGTCGGTAAGGCTTAGTGCACCTTGGCTAAATGGTTCGCCATTTAAATATACAGCCGGTACAGCTAAAATATTTCGCTCTTCTACCTCACTTTGAAATAATGCGCCATCAATCATGGTCGCTTTAATATTGCTGTTTGTCGCTGCCATAGTATTAAGTGCTTGGACTACTTGCGGGCACGTTTGGCAACTTAAACTTATGTATACTTCAAAGTTGAGTTCTTGAGTGAGCGATTGTATTTGCTCAATGTCTTCGCTTTTAGCTTTACTTGCGTGTCCGCCAGTATGTAAAAGTGCTAACACTAAGCTTGTAAATTCGTGGCCCATAGGTACGCCTGCAAACGTAATATGAGTGTTTTTAATAGGTGAATGTACAACCATCGACGGGCGACGCGCGCTTGTATCTGGGTTGTTTATTACCGTAAATTTATCGCTCAGTGAAGCTAAATCGTTCGCTAAGCTTTCTACTTCTGCTGATTTTTTGCTGTCATCCAAGGCAATAAGCAGCTCAACAGGTTGAGTAAGCGATTCAAAATGGCTTTTTAATTGATTTTTTATGTTGTTATCTAACATGGCTTAACCCTTTTAGGAAAATTTAAACAGCAAGCCTCCCATGCCAAATAATGCATGTGCTTAAACAAGTATATTGATATAGGAGGCACCAACAAACGGATGTTCGTTGATTTAAGGGCAGTTACCTGCCCTCATAGTAGGAATAAATCTATACTTAGATTTTACCAACTAGGTCTAGTGAAGGTGCAAGTGTGTCTTCACCTGGCTGCCAAGATGCAGGACAAACTTCACCGTCGTGAGTTGCAATGTATTGTGCAGCTTGTACTTTACGAACTAGTTCTTTAGCGCTACGGCCAATACCTAAATCGTGAGTTTCGATAATTTTAATTTCGCCTTCCGGGTTCATTACAAATGTTCCGCGAAGTGCTAAGCCTTCTTCTTCAATCATTACGCCAAAGCTACGAGTAATACGTCCTGTTGGGTCGCCAATCATTGGGTAAGTAATTTTACCAATTGTGTCTGACGTATCGTGCCATGCTTTATGAGTGAAGTGAGTGTCAGTAGATACTGAGTAAACTTCTACGCCCATCTCTTGAAGTTGTGCGTAATGATCTGCAACATCGCCAAGTTCAGTAGGACATACAAACGTAAAATCAGCTGGGTAAAAGAAGAAGATTGACCATTTACCTAGAACATCTTTTTCAGACAATTCTACAAAGTCACCGTTGTGGTAAGCGGTTGCATTGAATGGTTGTAATTTTGTATTGATTAATGAAGTGCTCATGGTATTTCCTCATCTATATTTAATGTATTTAAAAAGTAATCAACGCTTTCGTTTAAAACGACCTTCTGCGTTGGCTTGGTTAATACAATAAGGCCAATGGGAAATTAAATAAAATTGATTGTTTAGATTAAAACAATCGGTTTTTTGGATTGAACTATATAATCTCTTTTACCGTAAGCATTAGTTGAATTGTAAACGCTGGCGAATTATTAAGATCGCTAATCGCAATACTGCTACAATAGCCGCGCTTCAAATAAGTCATTAAACATAAGGCACGCCGTAATGGAAAAATTTTTTAACCACATACAACTAGGTTACTTAGGCTTAATCCCGTTTTTAGGGTGTGTAGGTTGGCCACTTATGTTTGGCAGTAATAGCCTTAACTTAGAGTTTTTTACTTTTTACAGTATCGCTATTTTAGTATTTATGGCAGGTAACTTGTGGCGCGCCGGAGAGCAAAGCTATAGCAATGCAATTAAAGCGGTATTACCTGTTATCCCAGTTCCATTTTTATCATTTTTACCTGTAGAGTGGGCACTGGCTTGGCTAGGTGCTAGTTTTTGGTTAGTACTTATATTTGAAAAAGCCACGCCACAATGGCAAACCTACCATAAAGATTATCAAAAAATGCGTGTAGTACTTACCTCTGTTGTGTTTGTTTGTCACATTCTTACTATTGGTATGAGTATTTATCCTAAATAGCAGCTGTAAACTTAAATGTTGCACAGTAATAAGGTAATATCTGCGCACTGCTATTTGAGGACACACCATGATTGACCAATTACGCCAACAACTCGATGAACTTGGCGAAAACTACGTAGAAAAAAACGCGGCATTTAAAATCAAAGTGATCCCATTTTTTTGTGCTATTCGCATTAAAAAAGATCATAAAAGCGAAGGTCGTTTGAGTTTTTATTCAAGTCAATTACTCGAAATTTTCTTGGTTGTCTTATTTTTGCTATTCGGTTTAATGCTTTACGATACAAATGCAGGGTTTACCCACGGGCCTATTCATATTGCCTTTGCCATTTTAATTACCTTTAATCTTATTATTAAACAAATCGCCATTGAAGGGTTAAAAACACGCCTTGCTTTTCATCGTTTACTTGCAGCGCAGTCTCAAAAAAGTACGCCTGGTGCCGATAACACACCAACTAAACCATTTTAATTTATGTATTTAAATCCTCAATGGCGAATACTCACCGTAGGCGATGGCGATTTATCGTTTTCGAACGCTATTTACACTCATCTATCGCCAAAAGCTTTGGTTGCATCCACTTACGATGACCAAGCTACTATTGAGCAAAAGTATCTGCACAATGCACTTAGCAACTTAAAAGCGCATAACGTTGAGGTGCTTAATGGTTTTGATGTAACAAACCCCGCGTGTTGGCAAACTCTAAGTGAAAACCAGCACAGCTTTGACGTGGTTATTTTTCAGTTTCCGCTTATACCCGCGTTTGTTGGCCGTGAAGCGTTTGAAAACAACACGCGCCAAACCAGTATGAACGTATTAAACCGTGCTTTACTACATCAATTTATTAAATACGCTAACGAATACGCCCTTGATAAAAATGGTCCAATGCTGTGTTACATCACTTCAAAGGATGTAAAACCTTATCGAGAATGGAATATTGAAGGAAGTTTAAATAATGGTTTAACCGCTGATTATTTAGGCCAAATCCCATTTGATATTAACCATTTTGAAGGTTATAAAATTCGTAATGTTGACCGTGATAAACACGTAAAAGACACCAGCGGTATCACTTACGTTTTCAGCCAAAAAGGTATTAATACACACACTAGCGAATTAAGCTCACGCCTCACAAAGCCTGCATACTTAACACCAAACCATTGCCCCCTTTGCCGCGTTGGACCCTATATGGCAAGCGAGGACGAACTCAAGCATCTAAATGCTAAAAAGCATCAGCAAATGCTGCACCTTGAAAGCGATTGGCAACAATGGCTAAATGAATTTTATAGCTAATTAATAGCCCTACTAAAGTTGATTCAATTAAACATTTGCCTGTTTAATTAAATCAGCTGCTTTTTCAGCAATCGCAATTACAGGTGCATTTGTGTTGCCGGTAATAATGGTAGGCATAATCGACGCATCGACTACGCGTAAGTTACTTACCCCGTGTACTCGCAAATTAGTATCCACCACTGCCATTGGATCTTGCCCCATTTTACATGTACCAACTGGGTGATACTCGGTATCTGCCGTTTGGCGTATAAACTCAATTAACTGATCATCATTATTTATATCAAGCGGGTAGATCATTTTACCGCGTATGTTATCAAAAGCTTTACTTTGCATAATAGCGAGTGTTTTTTTAAGGCCAGCAATCATTACAGCTAAGTCGTCTGGGTGGCTTAAGTAATTAGGGTCAATAAGTGGAGCACTACGCGGGTTGCTGTCGGCTAATGTTATAGTACCTCGGCTTTTAGGGCGCATAATACTGCTGTGTATACTGTAACCATGCCCAGTGTGTAATTTACGACTATGATCGTCCACCAGCCCAATCACAAATTCCAGTTGCACATCAGGCGCTGGCGAGCCTTCAAATAATTGAATAAACGCGTGCGATTCTGCAAAGTTACTGGTTAATCGCCCTTCTCGCTTACTAAACCAGTTAACGCAGCCTTTAATAATGCTCGCAATACCAAGTCGGCTTATACCAAAGGTACCCTTATTTGTTTTTGATTTATAAAGTGGCACTACCGTTAAGTGATCTTGTAAATTAGCGCCAACGCCTTCAAGTACGTGCTCAACTTTAATGTTATGTGCGCTTAGCTGAGCTTTAGGGCCAATACCTGAAAGCATTAATACCTGCGGCGAATTAATAGCGCCAGCACTAAGTATTACCTCTTTTTTAGCACGTAAATTAATAACCTCTTTGTTATGCTCTATTTGCACGCCTTGCGCTATGTTATTGGTTATATTTATTTTATTAACGTGGCTATTGGTTAATACCGTTAAATTGGGGCGGTTTAAATGCGGTGTTAAATATACTTTTGCTGCACTACAACGCTCGCCATTGTGCTGAGTTACCTGCGATAAACGTGCACCACTTTGCTCTATGCCATTTATATCGTCGCTTAAATTAACGCCCTGCTCAGCACAGGCATTTAAAAAGTATTGGTTTATATTGCTTGGATTATTTAGCTCTTGTACATGTAGCGGGCCTTTTGTCCCGTGCAGCTCATTATTTATAAAGATTTTATTGTTTTCAGCTTTAATAAAGTACGGGAGTAAACTATCAAAATCCCAGCCTTCATTACCAAGCTGTGCCCAATTATCGTAATCATACTTATTACCTCTAATATAAACCATCGCATTAGTAGAGCTCGAGCCGCCCAGCACTTTGCCACGCGGCACAAAACCACAGCGGTTATTAAGCTCTTTTTGTGGCACCGTATTGTAATGCCAGCTATTTATGCCATAAGGCACACTCGCTGCTATGCCTGCTGGCATTTGTACAAATACACTGTTATCACTACCGCCTGCTTCAATTAAGCACACACTTACATTTTTATCCTCAGACAATCGCGATGCCATAACGCAGCCGCCACTACCTGCGCCAATCACAATGTAATCAAATGTTGTATTGTTCATGGTGTACCTTAATAAAAGTGTTAAATGGCCTTAACAGTAATAGTGCATAGAAAAACCCAACAAAACTTGATATTTTTAGACATCATTTATTTGAGGTTAACCATGAGCAGCCTAATTAGAGCCACGTCATTACAAGGTATAGATACGCTAATTAGCGAATTTGGCGGCGATCCGCATGAAATAATGCAAAACTGTAATATTAATAACGTTGACTTTAAAAATCTCGATAACCAATACTTACCTTATCGAGATTACGCTGGGCTATTAGAATACTGTGCTTTTAAGTTCGATTGCTCTAGTTTTGGCCTTAAGCTCGCAAGTAGACAAAATTTTGATATTTTAGGGCATATTGCAATAGCAGCCAAAAGCAGTACTAATTTAGGTGATGCACTTACTTGGGTTATTAAATACCTTCACTTGCACAGCCCTGCACTTAGCTTAAACTCACACCCATTAGAGAATGATAAAAGCGTATTTTTATCATTCGAAATTAATTTAAAACCATTACCGCACATAAGCCAAGTAATTGAGCTCACCATTGGTTTAGCACTGGCTGTTATTAAAAAGCTGAGTAATAACCGCTGCAAACCAATTAATATATTTTTACCAAAAAAATTAAGTACTAATACTCGTGCCTATAACACTTACTTTGGTTGTAACGTTATAGAGCATCGCAACAGCGCTGGTATTGTAATCTCAAAAAGTGATTTAACTCTTGAGCTTGATCACCCTGAACTAAATAAAGTACAAGCAGCGCTAAACTTCTTGGCAAAAAACAAAGAACACACCCAACCATTGCCCAACCAAGTTAGTGCACTAATTAGGCCTATGCTTCCTATTTATCAATGCAGTAACCAAACTATTTCAGCTGCACTGGGTATGCACCCGCGTACTCTGCATCGAGAACTTATCAAACATAATACGAGCTTTGTAAAACTTAAAGATGCCACTCGCCGCGCTTTAGCTGAACACTACTTAGCGCAAAACCAATTTACAATATCGACTATATCTGAGCTTTTAGGGTATCAGGAGCAAGCAACGCTAAGTGTTAATGTAAAACGCTGGTTTGGTTGCTCTCCTAGGGCGTGTCGAACTTTGTGGATTGAAATTTGTTCAATCTAGGGGCGATTTAATCGCGGCGCGAGGTTTGTAACCTAGTGGGCTAAGTAAAAATCGAGCAACAAAGAGTCAATCGTCCCTAGAAAGAACCCATAGGGCAGCGCATGTTTGGCCTTTATGCTGCGTTATCGCCTATTTATGGGGAATAAACACTACATAGGCTCTGCCTTGCCTAAAAACCAAACAGTCTGCTGTAAATTCAACCACCAAAGATCAACACGCCCTAAAGCATATAGAACTAAAAAAATGTTAAACTAAACACTCTTATTATTTTTATTTAAGCTAAGGAGTGAGCATGAACTTTGTTATTGTTGGCACCAATTTTATTAGCGACACACTGTTAGCCGCTGCAAATACGTTAAACGATTTTAATTTATATGGGGTGTGCTCGCGCGCAGTATCAAGCGGTGAAGCGTTTTTAGCCAAACACCCACAAAATACACAAGCAAAAATTTTCACCTCAATCGAGCAAGTTTGCCAAGATCAAAATGTTGATGCTGTCTACATAGCCGCCCCTAACAGCTTACATAAACAATACGCTGTTATGTGCCTAGAAGCAGGTAAACATGTCCTTGGCGAAAAACCATCAGCAGCCAATTCTAAAGAGCTTGCGAGTATTATAGCTAAAGCAAAAAAGCATCAGCGCCTATACATGGAAGCCATGATGAACACTCACTTGCCTAACTTTGCAGGCCTACAACAGGCAATGGAAAAAATTGGCACACCACGTAAATATATTGGCCAGTACAGTCAATATTCATCGCGTTACGATAAATACAAAAATGGCGAACGTCCAAATACGTTTTTACCCGAGTTTGCTAATGGTGCTTTGGTTGATTTAGGGATTTACCCACTGTATTTATTAATTGCACTTTGGGGAGCGCCGCAAAGCGTGAGTGCCAGTGGCATATTACTTGATACAGGTGTAGATGGTGCGGGCGATGTATTACTAAACTACGCAGATAAACAAGCCGTTATTAGTTACTCCAAAATATCGCAAGGCGACAACATAACCGAAATACAAGGCGAGCTTGGACGCATACGTATAGAAGCTGTATCGCAACTAAAAAAGATTGAGTTTATTGCTAATAATGGTGACGTAGAGGTTATATCCCAGCCATTTGATGAGCAGTTTATGAAATACGAAGTTGAGCATTTTATGTCATTAGTGAAGCAAAATATTTTTGAGTCACCCGTTAATACACATATTTTAGCCAGTAACGTAATGAGCGTTCTTGATGAAGCGCGCAAACAGCTTGGGGTTGTGTACCCTAACGACTAATTAAATAAAATATGGGCGTTAACCAACGACAGTTAACGCCCAGAAGAAAGCTTAAATAGCTCTCGTACAACTACACATTTTACAAAACACTTTTAAATAATAGCGATCCCCATCCGTGGGCAATCAAATACTTCTACAACAAACTTAACACTGACAACCTAAACTCGGTTTATTACCAATATTTATTATTCAATAGCCTTAAAGCTAACCTAACACATAAAAACATTACCAATCAAGCTGGCCAATTGCATTATTTTGAACTAAATTGGTAATACAAGAATACAACCATTGGTGTATAGTGGTTTTTAACCATAACATCGCGTTAGAATTTTGACATAATAGTGAATTTTGAGGTAACCTCTGGTATTAACAGTTGGTTTTGACTTTTAGGCCCCAGAGGCCATTATTCCTTAAGGTAATGAAGGTAAAGTATGGGTAATCGTCGCTTATTTTGGCGCATAGTTGATAAAATTGAGTCTTTAATAAATCAAGGCGAATTTTCTGCTGGGAGTCGTTTACCACCTGAACGTGAACTTGCAGAAATGTTTGATGTAAGTCGCCCTACCATTAGAGAAGCTATTATCGCATTAGAAGTACGTGGCCGAGTTGAAGTTAAAACCGGTTCTGGTGTATACGTAGTAGAACAAAAAAATACATCTATAAAATCAAAAGAGATCAGTGCATTTGAACTTACGCAAGCGCGTGCATTAATTGAAGGCGAAATTGCCGCTTTAGCTGCTCAAAGCATTACAGAAGAAGAATTAGAGCAACTAAATAAAACATTAATCGCCATGGAAAAAGGCCTTTATGTTGAGCAAGCTGACCGTGAGTTCCATGAAATAATTTCGCGAGCAACACGCAATAAAGCACTTGAGTTTGCAGTATCTAACTTGTGGGATTTACGTTTAACAAACCCACAAATTGTTGCTGACTATAGTAGTGTATGTAAAAACAATAACGAATGCGTTATGGACGAACACACCGCTATTTATACAGCCCTAAAGTCTCATGATGCAAACGCAGCTCGCAGCGCAATGCACAAACATTTTAACCGCTTAATTAATGCTTTATTTGATGCCGTAGAGTCGCGCGCACTTGAAGAAATTAAACGCAAAAATAATGAAAAACGAGGCCTTTACTCTCTTGATGGCTTAGTTAATAAAAGTGCCCATTAGGGCCTTTTAACCAACTGATTAAAGTTAGCAAGCACCTGTTTGCTAACTTTACCTCTTACTTTATTAACCCACCCTATTTAATATTATATTAATTGCACTATTTTTGGTCGCAAACACTTACCTATAAATTTAAAAAAAGATACTATGCCGCCATTAATATCGGGCGGGTTTAGCTTTTATACTCCCTGCATTACATAACTAATTGATAGAGTTACTCAACTCAAGGATAAAAATGCGAGCATCTTCAAAAAGTTATTTACTGGCTATCGTGTGTGTACTGCTTGCAATGATGACCATTCAAACGGGCGCGTCATTTGCAAAACAGCTTTTTCCTATTGTTGGTCCTGAAGGTACAACTGCCCTTAGGCTTGGTTTTTCTGCCCTAATACTTTGCTTAGTGTTTAAACCTTGGAAACACTTACCTACTACGGGTAATCGTATTCCTATAATTGTGTATGGTTTAAGTTTAGGCGGCATGAACATTTTGTTTTATTACGCCATTGAACGCATTCCACTTGGCATAGGTGTAGCGCTTGAATTTACAGGCCCACTGGCCGTTGCCTTATTTTCATCGCGCCGTAAACGTGATTTATTTTGGGTTGCCTGTGCTATTGCCGGTATTTTGCTTTTACTTCCTGATATGAGCGGCCAAGACAGCCTTGATCCATTGGGTGTTGCACTTGCTTTAGGTGCAGGTGCTTGCTGGGCTGCTTATATATTATTTGGTAAAAAAACGGGCACACAAAGCTCTGGTGGAGCAACTGTCGCATTGGGAATGACCGTTGCCGCTATAGTGCTAGTACCTTATGGCGGTATTTTACAAAGCGCCGCGTTTACATGGGAAATTATCCCATTGGGTATTGGCATTGCTATTTTATCAAGCGCATTGCCTTACACACTTGAAATGGTTGCACTGCGTAACATGCCCTCGCAAGGATTTAGCGTAATGATGAGCTTAGAGCCTGCAATAGCCTCGCTCGCAGGGTTTATTATACTGGGTGAGTTACTTACTTTATGGCAGTGGCTCGCTATTTTACTTGTGATTGTTGCATCTGTTGGTAGCTCGTTTTCAAATGCAAAAAAGCAGGTTGCTTAAGTAAAACTGTAATCGACTAATCCTAAAAATAAAGCCACCGCATAAGCAGTGGCTTTTTTGTTGCAACGTAATTAGCTTACCGTCTTACTTTGCTTTTTAGTTGTAACCAAATAGCCAATCAACGAAATAAGCGGCATACCCGTAGCAACCAGTGCAATACCTGTCCAACCACCCGCTTCATATAATGGGCTGGCAATAAGCGAGCCTACTGCGCCACCTACAAATATACTCGTCATGTAAATAGCGTTTAAACGCGCACGGCTTTGTGGCTCTAGTGCGTACACTGCACGTTGCCCGAGTACCATATTTGCCTGCACAGCAAAATCAATAAACACACCGGTTAATGCCAAAACTACTATCCCGTAAGGTAACTCAAATAAACTTGGTAAAAAGCAACCAGCCGCTATAACTTTTGCAAGTAACGATACCTGGTGTGTATAGCCCTTATCTGCCAAACGCCCAACAATGGGGGCAGCTACAGCACCTGCAGCACCCACTAGTGCAAACAATGCTATTTCTGATTGGGATAAACCATACTCACGGGCAAGCACAACCGGTACGCTTGTCCAAAATAAGCTGAACGATGCAAACATTAATGCTTGAAAAAGAGATCGTTGGCGCAGCACTGGTTGGCTTATCATTAACTGTTTAAGCGATTTTAATAACTTAAAATACGTTGTTTTATGGGTAGGTTGCCTGCTTGGAATAGCAAAATAAATTACGCCTGCAATAAACACCATACACCCTGCTGCAAAGTAAAATACAGCACGCCAACCAAAGTGATCGGCTATTAAGCTCGATATAGGTCTTGCCAGCAAAATACCTAACAACAGGCCAGCCATAATATTGCCTAAGACTTGCCCGCGTTTTTCGTCAGACGATAAATGCGCAGCAAGCGGAATTAGCACCTGAACAGAAACCGAGCTAATACCTATCATTAAACATAAAATAAGCATTACATTAGGTGAGTCAGCAAGTGCAGTCCCCACTAAGCTTAAAAATGACACACCAAGTGTGATCAACATGAGCTTTTTATTTTCAACTAAATCAGCTAACGGCACTAAAAAAAACAACCCCAAAGCGTAGCCTATTTGTGTAAGCGATACGATAAGGCTAGCACTGTGTGCACTTAGTCCCACCTCTGGGGCGAGTAACTCAATAATAGGTTGAGCGTAGTAAATATTGGCAACAATAAGGCCACAACACAAAGCAATAATAGTAACGAGTGTATTGCTAAGAGGTTGTGGTGAAACGCCTGTTTGAGTCATGTGTGTCTCTACTTTATAAAAATAATAAAACCCAACCCGCAAACGCGGGTTGGGTTTTGCTTAGGGCGTGTTTTATTTAATTGGAGATGGCTGCCCATGTGGGCTTGAGCGTAAATACTGTTTAGGTGCTGTTACTGTAGCGCCAAGCTCTGCAGCTGCATGCCAAGGCCAATGCGGGTTATATAAAATGCCACGCGCAAGTGCTACGCCATCGGCTTGCTGCTCACTAATAATATCTTCGGCTTGCTGCGCCTCAGTAATTAAACCCACCGCTATAACAGGCATATTCACAGCTTCTTTTATGGCTGTTGCAAACGGCACCTGAAAATTAGGTTTAACAGGTATTTGTTGATCAGGGCTTAGGCCCGCCGTACTTACATGAATAAAATCACAGCCGAGTTCATCAAGCGCTTTACTAAGCACTATCGATTGATCTAAATCCCAGCCACCTTCAACCCAATCGGTTGCCGAAATACGTACACCCACTGCTTTTTCACTAGGGAATACCGCTCTTACTGCTTTAAACACGTCAAGCAATAAACGCATTCTGTTTTCTAGGCTACCACCGTAGTTGTCATCGCGCTTGTTTGAAAGTGGCGACAAAAACTGGTGTAACAGGTAACCGTGTGCACCATGTAGCTCGATTAAATCAAGGCCGAGTTCATCAGCGCGTTTAGCTGCACTTACGAAGTCTTTAATTAATGAGTCAATATCAGATTGGCTCATTGCTTTTGGCACTGGGCTTTTATCGTCATATGCAATTGCCGAAGGTGCGAGCGTTTGCCAGCCATTTACGTCATCAGGTGCAATCGCATCGCCACCGTCCCATGGTTTTTCAGTTGATGCTTTACGCCCAGCATGTGCTAACTGAATGCCAATAGGCATAGGGCTGTATTGCCTTACTGCTTTTAGGCTTTTATCTAACGCTTGTTGTGTTTCGTTATTCCAAAGCCCTAAATCGCCGTAACTAATACGCCCTTCTGGGTTTACTGCTGTTGCTTCTAAAATAAGTAACCCGGCACCGCTTAAGCTCAATTGGCCTAAATGAATAGTGTGCCAATCGCTAGCAGCGCCATTGTTTGCTGAATACTGACACATGGGGGCAATAATAATACGGTTATTTAACGTTACTTGCCCAAGTGATAAAGGCGAAAATAGTTGGCTCATTGTTAATCCTTAAAACACGCACAAAGAAGTGCGGACAAAATAAAAAATAGAATACGAAGCGGCAATCAAACACGCTCACTCAAAAGCTTATGCAGTCACTTATAATTACGACTATCACTCATAATGGGGATAAAAACACACTTTAATAGTGCTAATAAAAGTATAAGTAATGACATTATGAAATATTAATTTTAATGTAATAATCTGTTTAACGAGCACGTCATAACACCAGCTTTAAAACATGAATGACTATTTACCTTTAAACAAGGGTGTAATTTTTAACCTAACTGTACCTAATTCCACTAAGCTATTGCTTGTATTGCCTATTAACCAAATAAAAACCCTGAAAACAAGCCATATTTATTCTATAAAAGTGAATTAAAATTCAATTTAAATATTCCCAGCTACTTCACTCCCTGATAAACTACTTAACTTAATTTACTAATGTAAAACATTTGAACTGGGGATCACTTTTTATGTTTAAACCAAGCTTGTTAACCTTGGCTATTTCGAGCGCTGTTTCTAGCGTATTTTTATTACCAAATGCCGCTCTTGCTCAAGAAGAAGTTGCAGCTAAAAACAAATCACTCGAAGTAATTGAAGTTACAGCAACAAGGCGCAGCGGCTCTGTGCAAAATGCACCGCTAAATATTACCGCTCTTGATGCAGATATTATGAAAGATCAAAATATCAATGAGCTTGCGGATGTAGCACGCTGGGTACCTGGTTTAACAATCACCGATCAAGGTGGCCGCTCAGGCTCACCTATTATTGTTCGTGGTTTAAATACAAATTCTTCTGGTCCATCGTCAGATGGCGGCACGGTATCTACTTATATAAACGAAATTCCAGTTTCGGTAGATATGCGCCTAGTAGATATTGAGCGCGTTGAAGTATTAATTGGGCCACAAGGCACCCTTTATGGTGCAGGCACATTAGGCGGTGCAATTCGTTACATGCTTAAACAGCCTGAGCTTGATTTTACATCGCTTGAAGTTTACGGCGATATGTTTCAAACAAAAGAAAGTGACTCTTTAGGTGGCGAAGGCGGCTTTATATTTAACCTTCCTATTATTGAAGATAAATTAGCAGTACGCGCCAGCTTAAACGTATATGAAGATCCGGGTTTTATCGATTACGGTTATGTAGTACGTGAGCCTGGCGTATCGTTGCCAGATCCAGATTGGAGCGACAGCTCAGCAGTTAATAACAACCTTAAAAATGTAAAAGACGCCAACGGCGAAACCACCACAACAGGTCGTATTTCTGTTCGCTTTAAACCAAATGAATCGTTTGAAGGTACGCTTAACTACTTTTACCAAAACCAAGACAGCGAAGGCCGCTCGATTGTTCATTACAACAGTCTTAATGCAAACAACGGTTTAAGCGACGTAATAGGTAAATACGAGTCAGCTTATCGCTTTGAAGAGCCACGCGAGAAAAAAGACCAATTACTAAGCCTTGAACTAAAAGCCGATTTAGGTTTTGCTGAGCTAGTATCGGCAACGGGTATTTCGAGCTTTGATGCCGACGGCCAACGCGACCAAACAGACTTACTTATTCGCCTTGATTATGGCTATGAAGAATTCCCAGCGTTTTCATCTTTCACGCGTGAGATTGAAGAAGAAGATACCTTCACCCAAGAGCTGCGTTTAGTATCGCAAGGCGATAGCGACTTAAACTGGATTGTTGGTGCGTTTTACAACAAAATAGAAACGGATGCTTCTAGTAAAGAGTTTACGCCTGGCTTTGGTGACTTTGCAGTAGAAAACTTTGGCGCTTCGCAGTCTCGCCCAGATCAACTTGAGTACTTCTCGGTAGATCGTACCGAAATAACAGAATCAGCTTTATTTGGCGAAATAGGCTACCAAGTAACAGAAAAACTAGACGTAACTTTAGGTATGCGTTTATACCAATACGACGTTGAATCTGAGTCAGCTGTAGATTTCCCATTATTTAATACCTTATTTGATGACGCAGCACCTGATGCTATTTCATTAAACTTTGAAAAAAATGAAGCTGACGATAACGGCAGCCTCTTTAAGTTTAATGCTAAATACCAATTCACAAATTCAGTCATGGGCTATGTAACGGTAAGTGAAGGATTTAGAATCGGCGGTTCAAATGGTTTAGCACCGTGTCCAGATCCATTACCAGCTAACCAAACAGGTTGTGGTAGTTCAGAAGAAATGCTTTACGATGCCGATACAACAACAAACTACGAGTTAGGCTTTAAAAGCACCTGGTTTAGAAGCCAACTTCACTTTAACGCCGCGCTATTTAACGTAGATTGGGATGATGCACAAATTGCAGGCGCTACTAATGTAGGCCAACTACCGTACTTATCTAACGCAGGTAGCGCTAACGCAAAAGGGATTGAAATATCTACCCGTGCCATTTTATCTGACTCGTTTTCAGTTTATGCAACTTATGCCTACACAAAAGCAGAGCTAACATCAGACGCACCATTTTTGTTTAACGCCGATGGCACCGGTGGCGCAGAAGACGGCGACCGTTTACCTGGTTCACCTGAAAATCAATTTTCGATGGGTGTAAACTATCAAACAGACGTATTTAACGACAAAACACTCGATATTAACTACGGTTTAACCGCGCAAAGCGACGTGCTTTCAAGAGTTGGGCTTCGTGATAACGGCGAAACACTACCAGGTTACAGCTTAAGTAATATATCAGCTAAATTAACAGCTGATGCATGGTCAACTACCCTATATGTTGATAACCTATTCAACAAATACGCGGTTACGTCAGTTCGTCGTTCAGATGCCGATATAACATCAGCTAATGGCGCCGATATACAACGTAACTACGGCCATTACATTAATCGCCCGCTAACGGTAGGTGTTAAATTTAACTACAAATTTGAAATATAATTTAAGCGACTTTTAAACAGTCTCACTTTTTAAACACTGTTTTAAGGCTCAAATTTATTTGAGCCTTTTTATTTTCTTTTACAAAATAATTACCAAAAACCATGCAGCCAAATTTAAAGCAACTTCATCAAAGCGCAATACACTCCCTAAACCAAGGTAAAATAGAGCAAGCACACAAAGCCCTAGTGGAGTTAGTTACACTCAAACCAGACTTTGCCGATGGGTACTTTTTGCTGGCTATGGTTAATTTAACTGTTGGGCAAATACACAAAGCAATAAAGCTCATCGAAAAAGCCCTCACCCTTGGCCAAAGTATTGAATACACCGCGCAACTTGCTAAATGTTACGCACTTACTGGCGAATTACAAAAAGCAAAAAACACCGCACTATCTGTATCATTAAAACAAATAACTAAAGCACTTGATGCCGACACACTCGGCGTTGCACTTACTCAAGCAGGCATTCACGAACAAGCACTTAACTACTTTGAGCGCGCTATTAAACTTGCTACAGCAGCTAACAAAGCTCAACCACCGTTTTATTATAACTATGGTGTAAGCGCTAAATTTTTAGGATTATTTGATAAAGCCCAACACGCTTTTGAAAATGCAATAGCGCTTAACCCGCTGCATCATCAAAGTCATTTTGCATTAAGTGATTTAACTAAAGTAGATGAGCAAAACAATCATATTGAGCGCTTAAAAAACGTGTTTGAGCAAGTAACACACCCCGATGCAAAACTGCATATAGGCCATGCTTTAGCAAAAGAGTATCAAGATTTTGGTGAATTTTCAGAGGCTTTTAACGCGTTAGAGCAAGGTAAATTAGCAAAACGTACTGTGCAGCCGTTTGATCATAAAAGCTCAACTGAGTTATTTGAATATATTAAACTCTTAAGTGACCAGCATAAACAAGCGCTAACACAAGGTAACCCAACGGCAGAGCCTATTTTTGTATTAGGCATGCCCCGCTCTGGCACTACTTTGGTTGAGCGTATTTTGTCGAGCCACAGCGACGTGCAATCGGCAGGTGAATTACAAGACTTTGGCCTAAGCGTTAAAAAATTAAGCCAAACGCAAACACCGCATGTACTCGACACTCAAACACTCAGTAAAGCCTACGAGCTTGATTTTAATCAGCTTGGGTCAACCTATTTAAACGCAACACGCGTAATAACAGGCAGCCATAAGCACTTTATTGATAAGCTCCCGTTTAACTTTTTTTATATCGACTTAATAACCAAAGCACTGCCAAACGCTAAAATTATTTGTATGCTGCGCGACCCTATGGACACCTGTATTGGCAACTATCGCCAGTTATTCACCATTAATAACCCCTACTACGCGTACTCGCTCGACCTACTCGACACTGCAAAATTTTACAGCCGTTTTTACAAGCTAATGCAGCACTTCAGCATGCAACACAACAATATAAAATTAGTAAAATACGAAGAGTTAGTCGCACAGCCCGAGCAACAAATAAAAGAGTTAGTCAGCTTTTGTAACTTAGAGTGGCAAGAACAATGTATAGATTTTCACTTAAACACCGCTCCGGTTTCTACCGCAAGTAAAATGCAAGTACGCCAACCACTCAACAATAAAGCAATTGGCCGTTGGAAAGCATTTAAGCCCCATACTGATAAAATTGAAGATTACTTTTTAAAGCAAAATATCAGTTTTGAGTAAGGGTTTTATAGCTGGGAGTTAAGTGTGAACCTATAGATAGCCCACTTTGTGGCAGTGTAGGTCGCATAAGCGAAGCGCCATCCGACACAGTAAAATACCTTGTCATTTATTATCAATATTTTATGTTGTTGAGTGGTTGGAGAGTGACCATGAGCGGACCTTCATTATTCAGTCAGTTCAAGAGGAAAAGACCAGGTTGTACATACTGATAGAGTGAAAGTATCAGTTAAAAGACGTCTGCAATGAATGCCTACGCAATGAGTGCAAAAATTAACACTCACTGCTGTAAAGTTTTACGTTGACCCTGCCCCAGTATGAAAAGTTCACTTTCGGGCAGTTAAAGCGTGTATTGACGTTTACACAACTCACATTTTTACCCAACGTGCTGGCCACATTGTCCCGTCTAAGACCGCTGCGGGACAAGAGATACGCGCCAATTTTATTTGACTATTAACACTGGGCAACCCGCTTTATTGGCGATCGTTTCTGCAACGTTAATATTCAAAAAATGAGAAAGTCCGGTTCTTCCATGACTGGCAATTACCACCATTCCTATATCACCGCTATTAGTCTCATCTAAAATCTCATTAATGGCATCACCATGCCGAATAACCGTTTCAATCTTTAAATCAGTATTCAACTGACCTAATAACTCGTGCATTTTACTCGCCGCAGCGTCTTCCATATTTTTAGCTAACTCTTGGGGAGTTATAGCAAGGATCATATAATTTTCGTTATCTGAAGGCTGATCAACAATGTGTAAAATACGAATGCCTACTTGATATAAATTCGCCATTTCAATGGCATATTGCAAAGCATGTGATGCAGTATCAGAAAAATCCGTAGGCCATAAAATATTACCTGTGCGCATATTATTCTCCTTCACAATCTAAAGTCATATTTTTCAATGATATTACCAACTCCATAAGAATGGACTCGGCTCCAT
This sequence comes from Pseudoalteromonas sp. AS84, assembly GCF_038900255.1. NCBI lineage: Bacteria > Pseudomonadati > Pseudomonadota > Gammaproteobacteria > Alteromonadales > Pseudoalteromonadaceae > Pseudoalteromonas > Pseudoalteromonas sp. AS84. The sequence continues at coordinate 413,443 of NZ_JBBMQY010000001.1, forward strand.
CTCAGCAAGTTAAGTGTAGTGAGTATTAAAAGGTTATCTATTGATTATGATCAATAAATAACAATAAGGCACTAAAAGTAACAATACCTCATCAATTTATGCTTATTGATTAGGCTGTGATTGCGGGGTTTATTACTCTGGTTGTCGTTGTTGTTTCTTTTATAAGATAATCAATATTTGGAATAATTAGGGCTGACAGCCAGTTTTTCGCTCACAGTTGAACTTCACAAAAGTGCCAATAACAGCCATTAGTTAGTCTGATAGTAAAAACTGCTATCTGAAACTTTTTGAACAATATCGAATTCCAAACCTATGTGGCTATAATCACCAGAAGTTGGAATAGTTGATTTATGGTTAATTACGATTCCCCAATGGTTATCGCTTATACCTCCAAAGATTATGTTGAGACTCTCTTCGTTTACTCTCGTGATTGCAGCAACATTATACTTAGCCATCACCTCTCTCAGAGCCTTAGTAACTTCAGATAATGCCAACATTTTGGGAGCTTCTTCAGGCTTGGATAGCTTATAGTCACCTGACGGGATAAATCCTGCTTGTTTGGATGGGTAGTAGGTAATAAGCTGCGTTGGACTATAAAACGTGTTATTTATGCGAAAAACATGTGGTGCCGTTTGCTGGACAATATAAAGATTTGTATTTTGTCTCAACATTTCAACTTCACTCTTTGAATCCACTAAAAACTGCTTTATCAGCTCAATTCGTTCTTTTTTACATTTTTGCTCCTTGCATATTGAGATGCTTGGCAAATTAGAAAGTTGCTTCTTATTAATATTCAGGAACCTACTTCCTAATACCCCAAAATTAAAATTTGCAAAGGCTTGCTTGTCATTATTATTGACGAAATTCGTTGGGCGAACATCCAACAGGCTAAATGGAAAGAATGAAGGAAGGTATGCTAGCTGTTTATCCGTTTGAGGAAGCATCTTGTCCGCATGTTTAAGCAGCTCTCTGTACTCGCTATCAATGTCTTCGTTGAAATAGGATGGCATATTTCCATAAGCAGGCGTCGTAATGATTAAACTGCAACACAATAAAAAAGTTCTCATCATTTGTTATTTCAAATCCCTATAAAATAAAGAGTCATTATAATGGTACAGCATAATATTATTTAACAATGAAGATTAGCTCAATGTCCGTAATTCGCTCTTTCTCGAAGTTCGGCTCAGTGCCATAAGCAGTCATTCATGATTAACTCGTTTCTGCCCCAAACGTGTTTTGGATACCTTAGGTTTAAATGTCCTCGATACAAATTTTGGTCTACTTAAAATAATCATAACTTTCAGCATGACTTGCTCTATGTAATTTGAATTATTCATACAAGCTATTTAGATATCAAAGAATAGAGGTGCGAGACAGCACCTCTATACAGGCAATTAAGCGGTGTCTACTTCAGGTTTTGACTGTTTTGTCACGACAACCGTCATGGAGTTCAACACATCATAAGGTTGGTGGAATCCAGTAAATCCTTCTTTATCTGAGTAGAAAATATGGCTGATATCCGAGAACGCATCAGGGTTAACCTTGTGCACAGCGTTAGGGTTATGAAACATAACCAATCCATCAGACCATGATTCTTCATAGTCAGGGTCGGCTAAATTTTTCGAAAATGGAATTGGCTGTAAGCCCTCTGGATTATACAAAAAGCCCTGCCTTATCATTGTTATATCTTTACTACCTAGACCTGCAATTTTACCCATACGGTTGAATTTAGGTATTGTTGCTTGGTTGCTAAACAGAACGGCACTAATATTCTCAGCACCTTCTTGATTAAAGAATCCAGACGGAATTCTTTTACCATCCCACTCGTGGAACTCAATTTTTTCAATCTCTGGATTTCCGTCTACAATACGAGCTCTTGCGCCATACAAATATTCAGACAACGCTGTTCGTGACCAAGTCATTGAGTTGTCGTTGTGATAGTCGTGTATAGCAAAAATCAGAGAGTGGTCTTTAACATGTTCTTGCTCCCAATACTTGTGCTGTAGCTTCGAGAACAGTGGACTGCCGAATTTGATTGGCATGTAGTCGCTTAGTCGCTCAACAATGTCTTTGTGATCTTCTGGTGGCGGTAGATCTGGACGAGCAGGGTTGCCAGATGGATTAACGGTAACCGCTTCAATAAAGAATTTCTCATCGAAATAATCGACTTCAAAATCTGGTGCAGCATGATTGTTATGTATTTGCAGACCTTGAGTATGCAAGTACACGTGTAAGTACATCTCCCAAAGACGAGCATTAAAGTTCACTGATTGGAACTCACGAACAAAGTGACCGTCATTGTCTACAAACGAGTTCGCTATTTCGTTAATGATGTTTCGTCCCGCATCAAAACGAGGTTCATTAGCGATGATTTTATATCCGTGGTGTTGTTTGTTTTCATGAATGATTGGGTTGAACAAATCCATAGTTGGATTTACTTCATCGTCCTGAGGATAAATGTCTTGTGGGTCTGTCGCATATTGTGAGTTGATAAGTACAGCCATGTCTTCTCGGGCTTTGGCTGGAGTAGTATGGAAGTCTCTGCTTCCGTTAATCCTGCGGAACAGCTTGCGAGTATCTCGACCCATAATAGCAAAGCCGTAGTCACGATCAGTTGTATCTTGGAAGACAATGCCAAGTAGAGTGTTGTTTAAGAACGAATACCATTCGACTTCAATAGCTTGGAATCTTACAAGCGGCATTCTTGAGTAGAAGTAAGCATCAAACTGGCGACGAGTAATTTGCCGTCCATTTACAAAGATATTTTTGAGTTTTTTCTTCTTAAATGCTTCTTGCTGCTGCTGAGTGATTTTTGCTTTTTGTGCGGCTTTTTTTTTCTTATCTCGTTTCTGCTGCTTTGTTAATTTAGGCATATTGCCAACGTCCTTTTTGTATATGTAGTTTGCGTTATGATATCAAAATCATATTATCAGACGTTGATTTTGATATCACGAAACAGATAACGGTCACACTATTAGACAGTCTATTTTAGTGAATTAGGCCAACTAAACTAATTCGAATTTCGTTATCACAAGGCTTGGCTCTAACTCGTTTCTGTCCAAAATGAGTTTATCCGATAGTCTGTTTCTCACTCAGAGCCCAATTCATATACGTGCCAGTATCGAACGGTGGCACCATTGCCTCTTGTTAGGCATTTTTCCAATTTACAAATAAACGCTTATCTATTTCAATTTTGTTGTGTTTTTCAATGTAAATAGGAAATACATCAACATCTGTGACTTTAGCTATAGCATAACGATGATGTCCTCCCTGAAATATAACCTCTCCATTATCGACAGGTTTTACCAATGGAGGAGATATTGGTCTATTTTCAGATAAATAAACTATAAGCTTTGCCAAGTTATCTGGATAACCGAGCTCCCACAACTCGCCTTCATCTCTTCGACTAAAATGACATAAGATTTTATCAAATTCAGTTAACGAAACATAACCAAGTATAAATCCATCAGGGTAGTACTTTTGAAAATCATTTTCTCCTACACCGTCCAATGCAAAACGTTGAGAGCTTCTTGACAGATCCCAGTTAAATATAATTTTAGGCCATGAAGAAACTGGCGTATTCAAATACTTTTCAGATTCTTTCAAAATTCTGGCACGTAAATTTTGCTCAGTTAACTCTTCAATAGATTCTTCTCCATCTAAGCGCAAAAGTTTTTTGCTAATAATTCATCGCTCCTAATATTTAACACCTTCGTGTCTAACAGTTTAATCAAAAGGCGCTTTAGTGACTTTTACATTAAAACGCCTGTATCTCATAAATTATTAGCAAATACTGTAACTTATTGCCAGCTTTAAAATATCACTCTAGTTTACTTAAACATATGGAAAAGGAGAAACTCCCTCTTTTTATTACTAAGTTGACGACAACGACCCTGAATGACTTGTTTTCACTCATTGCTAGTGTATGCCTTTTGCCATTAGCAAACATTGTTAGCGCCGAGCTCTGTAGCTTTTAAAGGTGGAGAAGAAGCGTGAGATTTTAACTGTCTGGCATCTGCTCCTTAATACTTTCATTATTCAATTACACTCAATGCGTTTGCAATAATTTCAAGTGACTCATCGCAGTCTGTGCAAATTTTTTCGTAATGATTTTTATAGCTACCATATTCAGTTATAGCCACTTTTCTAAGATCTTCTGCTTCCGTACCCAGAGTGTGGCCCTTTAGAATTGAACGAGCATTGTGAACTATATGGAATGGAGACATTATTTCACGTGCATGCTCTTCTTCAAATTCAACACCAACTAAGATGACTTCAAGTAATTTTAATGCACGTAATCTCGCATCAGGTTTTAACTTTAAAGCCTTAGCTTTTTTTCTAAGCCATTTTTCTTCTAAGCCTTCAACTAGTAATTGATCTAGGTTAAGAATCTCTTCAGCCCACTCATCGCGTGAACTAGTATACGGATAGTTAACTTTATCTGGAGCGTTTTTATCCCTGAGCTTCCACCATAAAGAACCTTTTAAATCTAACTCAGCCAGTTTGGCTTTTAAACTTAATAACGCATCATACTCACTACTCCACTCACCTTTTATATCATTTTCCATAGCGCGAGTTGAAATAGGTGCTTTTGGAGCCTCATTGTATTGTTTCCAATGCAATTGTTCTTCATATGGTAGATGGCTCAGGTATATTAAATATGTATGTACCTGACCAGCAGTATTGACATCAAAAGTTTTTAGTTCCCATGCCCCTCTACAATATATACTGCGGCTATTTAAAGTGAACCTATCTCGATCAGCTTTATATTTGAGTAATACTTCTGGTTTAAAAAATACAGGGGTTATTTCAAACGGTAGATTAGATTCTGTAAAATAGTTAGCTAAATGAATTGGGTTACATGAAACTTCCTTTATTTCACTATTCTTCCAGTCCTGCGCAACATAGCTACAATATTCTTTTTCAACTTCATCGTCAGAATGGCCCCAAATATTTGCTATTAACTTCTTCTTTGAAACTGAAATATCCGAAATATGAAAACCTCGAGAGTAGCTTCCAACACCATTTACGATATTGATTGTTCCAAAGATTCCTGTGGTATTAAAATCAATATGTTCTCTATTTGATCCCCACCCATTAAAATCACCAGTTTTATAACGCGTAAAGTCAAACATACGAAATAACTTCATGCCTTCTATACCCGCATACTCCCCAATAATTTCTCTCTTTGCGCAGATAATAGTTCCTTCATCGTTTTTCCGAGCGTTAGGGACTTTGAGTATTTTAATTACTTCATTAATTCCACCGTGAGAATCTAATTTGCACCATGATTTTTTTTCGGGAACGTAATGTAAATCTAAAGAATGAGATATTTTTTGATTAAGCTCATAATAGGTTTCATCGTTACCTATGGATTGAAATGACCGAGCGAAAAGTATTTGCTCTCCAGAAGCTAATTCTTTACAGCCAAGGTTGGACATAGGACTTTCTATAGATATATCTTCAAACGAACAAGAAACACCCCAAGAAGAAAATGGATTTCCACTCCAGTTGAGAAGGTTATTGAAATTGTCTTTAATCGCATTTTTTTCAGGTAAAAATACTGCATGGATAAATACATGTGGCATTGATGCATACAAAATTACGTATTCATCATTAATATCCGAAGTTAAAAACTCAGCAACATCACTTTGTTGACACCAGTCATTGAACTCATCTTCGGAGCTAGGCTCATTAGATAAGAACTTTAAACAATTTAAATCATATACATTCATTGCCGATTTCCACCAAAACTCGAGATAAAACAAACAACTTTATCAGAGGGCGCTTTCCCTATTTTAGCGCGAAAACGTCCTTATTTTATGAACTTATATTAATAGCAAATAGCGTAAATCATTGCCAGCTATAAATATTAGGCTTTCTGCAGCCTATATAAACATGTAAGTAACAGGAAAGTTTTCTTTTATTTTTACTAAGTCAATGACGACTCACCTGAATGACCGGTTATCGCTCTAAACCGACTAATGAATACATGCAATTTGCAGATACTCAATACTTTAAAAGCCTTTGCTATATTACCAAGCTGAAGAGTAACTCCAACAGCATACTATTTTTGCGATTATAAGAGCTTGTTATTCTGTTTTTAAAACCATACCTTTCGATTGGGCAAATATCACTAGCGCAAATACTATTTCGGTTATCCCGCCAACAAAGGCGCCGATTACAAAATCGGCATTTAATACAATACACAGCATGCCAGAAAACATAAGCGAAGCACCTAAAATCCAGTACACTTTCATGCCATATAAAGTGTTGAAAACTAAATAGCGAACACCAATTATCGTCAGCATTATTGAATAAAACCATTCAGCTTGAAGTTTTGCTACGTAAAACGCTAAAAACAAACCAACAAATAAAATAATAGTGCTTTCTAAGGCCAATTTACCTAATGGGTTTTTAGGGTCGTGATTGCCAGAGCGTTTAAGCGCTTTTGAAAGTAACATGGCTAAAGGATGTATAAACATGCCACCAAAAAACAAAGTAAGCATACTTGATTGATTTGAAAGCAGTAATGCGACAAAGCCAGCTATACACCAAACTAAGCCAGACACTAATACACCGGTTCCACCACCGAAGTATGCGAGGTTCATATTTTGTTGCGCATCTTCAAACTTCATAAAAATCCTTAATTTTAGAAATATCCCTAATTTAATATTATTGCATCGTTATTAGTTACAAATCGTTACTCGAATACACACTTAAAATAGGGAACTTATAATCGGCAAACGATACAGTTACCGATTGTGTTTCGTTGCCTTTAAAACCGAGTTTAAATTCCATTGGCATGAATCGGCTGCCGTCAGCAAAAAGTGCAAGTAAGTGCTCCTCTCCTAATTCGCGATTGCCCGACGATAAGTTAGTTAGCGTTATAACAGCCCAGCGTTCGCCCTCTTCATTGCTCATTAATACATAATTAACGATTTTAAAATCCCCTTTTTTAGGGGTTATGTTGTTATCGTTTGCAAACGATAAGTGCATACTATTTGGTACTGCACGGTCCACATTTAGCACTTTGATAGAGTCGGCTTGGGTTGCCCACGAAAGCACCAATAAAATGATCACTAAGGCTTTATTCACTGCTAGTTCCTTTTTATTACCTAGTAAATTACCTAATAAATCACCTAGTAAATTACGTAACAAATTACACAACAATAACTGTTTAAATTATATTCGCATTCCATACCCATTGTGTAAACAAACAATCCTCGTAATTTTATCCAGCGCTCAATTTACCCCGCACTCTAGCTGTGCCACTGCAGACTAAGCGTTCATTCAGTGTGCTTGCGCTACTTTGGGTAATAACAAGCGATAAGAGTAAATAATTCAAAGCTAGCTTAAAGTAAAAACGCAATTAAACAGGAGTATAAACGTATGGCAAGCACACATAAAAACTCAACAATAGATTTATCTGATCCCAGTAACAGCATTCAAGTAAGAGGGGCGCGCGTTCACAACTTAAAAAATGTAGACGTTGATTTACCTCGTAACGCATTGGTTGTTTTTACCGGAATATCGGGCTCTGGAAAATCGTCGCTTGCGTTTGGAACGCTGTTTGCTGAGTCGCAGCACCGCTATCTTGATTCAGTATCGCCTTACGCCCGAAGGTTGATAGATCAAGTTGATGAGCCCGATGTTGATTCTATTGAAGGGCTACCGCCTGCAGTTGCTTTGCAGCAGCAACGCGGCGCACCGTCGGTTCGTTCATCAGTTGGCAGCATAACAACTATTTCTAACGCGCTACGTATGCTTTACTCACGCGCAGGTGAATACCCAAAAGGCCAAGGTATACTTTATGCTGATGCGTTTTCGCCGAATACGCCACAAGGTGCGTGCCCAGAATGCTCAGGAATAGGCCGAGTGTTTGAAGTAACCGAAAAGCTACTTGTGCCAGACGATACAAAAACTATTCGCCAGCGCGCCATAGTCGCGTGGCCACCAGCATGGCAAGGTAAAAATTTAAGCCGAATTCTTACTTCCCTTGGTTATGACATAGACACGCCTTGGAACAAACTTTCTAAAAAAGCACGCGATTGGATTTTATTTACCGACGAAACACCTACTGTGCCTGTATATCCAGATTACACCTATGAGCAAACACAAAATGCGATAAAAAATAGCGAAGCTCCAAGCTACATGGGAACTTTTTCAAGCGCTAAACGCTTTGTTTTACAGTCTTTTGCTACTACCCAAAGCCCGCGTACAAAAAAGCGCGTATCGCAGTTTATGCAAATATCGCAGTGCCCTACTTGCCAAGGTAAAAAATTAAAACAAGCATCGTTAAGTGTTAAATTTGCAGGGCTCGATATTGGCGAGCTATCTCAACTTACATTAAACAAGCTTGCTAAAAAACTAAGTAACGCCGCCAATACCAAAGTAAATAAAAATACAAAAAACCCAGAGCAAGCCATTGTTACACAGCGCATTGCCAGCGATATTCTCACCCGTATTGAAGCACTAACCATGCTTGGTTTAGGGTACTTGTCGCTTGAGCGCACAACGCCAACGCTCTCACCCGGAGAGCTACAACGGTTGCGACTTGCCACACAAATTCGCTCTAAATTATTTGGGGTAGTTTACGTGTTAGATGAACCTTCAGCGGGTTTACACCCTGCAGACACACAAGCACTTTTAAAAGCGCTTGATGAGCTAATAGCGGCTGGCAATTCTGTATTTGTTGTTGAACACGACATTAGCGTTGTTAAACATGCTGATTGGATTGTTGATGTAGGCCCTGATGCAGGTGTGCATGGTGGCGAGATTATTTACAGCGGCCCTGTTGAAGGGTTAAAAAAAATAAAAAACTCGCACACCGGTCGTCACCTTTTTGCTAAAAATACTACTCAAGAGTCTACTCAAAACAGCGCACAAAAAAAGGATCAAAGGCGGCCTAATGCATGGTTAAAATTGGCTCATATTGAGCGTAATAATCTTAAAAAGCTCAATGCAGAATTTCCACTGGGTGTTATGACAACCGTTACTGGGGTTTCGGGCTCTGGTAAATCAAGCCTAGTAAGCCAAGCCTTAGTAGAGCTTGTTTACGAGGCACTTGGGCAAAAAGTAATAACAGAAGCCCCCACCGACGAAGCCGACCTACTCGAACAAGAGCTGCAAACACACACCAGCGGAAAAATCATTGAAGGTATAAATAATATAAGCCGCCTGATTACAGTCAATCAAAAAGCGATTGGCCGTACCCCTCGTTCAAATTTAGCTACCTATACGGGTTTGTTTGATCATGTGCGTAAACTATTTGCTTCAACACAAAAAGCAAAAGAACGCCGTTATGATGCTGGTCGCTTTTCATTTAATGTTGCTAAGGGTCGCTGTAAAAACTGTGAAGGCGTTGGCTTTGTAAGTATAGAACTACTGTTTTTACCTAGCGTTTATTCACCTTGCCAAGTGTGTCATGGCAAGCGTTATAACGAGCAAACACTAGAGGTTACATATCGTGATAAAAACATAAGCGATATCCTCAATTTAACGGTTGAATCGGCGCATACCTTTTTTGAAAATGAACCTGCGATACTGCGAGCACTCGATGCACTTATGCAAGTAGGTCTTGGGTATTTGCGTTTAGGACAACCTGCAACTGAGCTTTCTGGCGGTGAAGCCCAGCGTATTAAATTAGCAACCGAGCTGCAACGTACGCAGCGCGGTAACACACTTTATGTTCTTGATGAGCCAACTACAGGCCTGCACCCATCGGATGTATCAATGCTGATGTCGCAGTTAAATAAATTAGTAGATGCTGGCAATACCGTCATTATGGTTGAACACGATATGCAAGTAGCCCGTAATAGTGACTGGGTAATTGATGTAGGCCCTGGTGCTGGTGAAGAAGGCGGCTTAATTGTAGCGCAAGGGAAACCTACAGATGTAGCTCAATCTAAAATAAGCCGAACAGCACCTTTTTTGAATGGCGCAATTTAAAGAGCAGGTAAACACTAAATAACAAAAAAGAGCCAATGGCTCTTTTTTTTATTAGCTTTTTAAAAAGCGTTCTATTTTAGGTTTTACCGTAACAGACATTATCAGCATTATAGTTAAACCTATTGGTAATGCGGCTAATAACCCTTCAGCCCATCCAGTTACAAATACACGCATATCTGCATAGCCAATATTATTAGTAGCGGTAGCAAACGCCATCATCGACTCCATGATCAGCGCCATAAAAACACTAATAACTAAGTTACGTTTTAGCTCACTACTAGGGCGTGTTTATCTTTGTGGATTGAAATTTGTTCAATCTAGGGGCGATTAAATCACGGCGCGAGGTTTGTAACCTAGTGGGCTAAGTAAAAACCGAGCAACAAAGAGTTAATCGTCCCTAGAAAGAACCCAAAGGGCAGCGCATGTTTGGTATTTATGCTGCGTTATCGCCTATTTATGGGGAATAACCACACTACATAGGCTCTGCCTTGCCTAAAAACCAAACACACTGCTGCAAATTCAACCACCAAAGGTCAATACGCCCTAAGTAATAACTTATTAACTAGCTTGTGCATTAAGGTCATCATTACAAAACCAACAGGCGCCATAACCAATACTGCACTTACAAACGAGGTAAACCAGTCGGCATAAAAATGCTCTGTAACACCCACATTTACATAAGTCATAATGCCAGTTAGAGTACCGCCGATTAGAGTGATAATACTTACCATAACCAGTATTTTATAAATTACAGGTGTTTTTTTAGGCTCAACCATTACTGGGTTTACTGATACGGGTGTACTCATTTTTGGGCATGCCTTAAGCGTTAAATAGATGACAAAATCAACTATAGCAAATTAATTGATAATATCTACTACTTTTTGAACTAACCAATAATAAGCCAAATTCCAACTAACCCCATTAAGCTACCAGCAATACGGTTCATCCATTTTATATTATCGCCACGGGCTAAAAATAAACGTAAGCTTTTACCGCCTGTTGCATAAGCCAACATACTTAAAAACTCGGTGGTCATTATTACACCAAGCAATACTAAAAGCTGAGGGGCTACTGCATGCTCAACACTTATAAAGGGCGGTAATAGTGAGATCATAAACGCCCACCCTTTAGGGTTAGCAATTGCGGTTACAAAACCTTGGGTAAATAACGACTTCCGACTTACGTCACTTGGCTTTGAGGTATCGACCGACATTTTTCCTTTGGCTCGCCACATATTAAAGCCAATATAAATTAAGTACGCACCGCCAACCCATTTTAAAATAGCGAACGCATCTGGGTAATTTAGCATTACGCTTGCAACGCCTAATACCGCAGCTATAGCAACACTTGCTACACCTAACAGCTCACCTATCATCATCCATAATGTGCGGCGCACGCCAATACTCATACCGAGTGTCATGGCGAGCGTCATACACATACCTGGCGTTATCGACACAAAAAAGAAGGTAGGAATAAAAACCGCAAGTGCTGCTACATCAATCATTAATTTACTCTCATATTAAAAACAAAAACGCGGCTATAAGTAGCCGCGCTGTTGCTTACTCATGTTTATTACTATTGCACAGCACTTACCAAGGGTTCAGTAATAACCTCTAATGGCTCTGCTGTATCATTTAACAAATACTTATCTAACCACTGTTCTTGTTCCCACAATACATGCAATAAGCTTTTACGCGCACGATAACCATGTGCTTCATAAGGGAGCATTACTAAGCGGGCATCTTTACCTAAACCTTTTAGGGCTGCGTACATGCGCTCACTTTGCATTGGGAAAGTGCCGTGAGATTGAGGGTGGGTCTTCTTGCACCCTACCCCATATGTAAAAAGCATCTATTGCCCAGCACTTACCACGGGTTCAGTAATAACCTCTACTGGCTCTGCTGTATCATTTAACAAATACTTATCTAACCACTGTTCTTGTTCCCACAATACATGCAATAAGCTTTTACGCGCACGGTAACCATGTGCTTCATAAGGGAGCATTACTAAGCGGGCATCTTTACCTAAACCTTTTAGGGCTGCGTACATGCGCTCACTTTGCATTGGGAAGGTGCCGTGAGATTAAGAGTGGATCTTCTTGCCCTCACAGCATAAATGCACCTTTACTATTTGCTAGGTGTTAACTCTGTCACTTGCTCAGAAGTTGCTTTTATTGGCTCAGTTGTATCACTTAGCAAGTACTTATCTAACCACTGCTCTTGTTCCCACAGTACGTGTAATAAGCTTTTACGCGCACGGTAACCATGTGCTTCATAAGGGAGCATGACCAAACGAGCATCTTTACCTAACCCTTTTAGCGCTGCGTACATGCGCTCACTTTGCATTGGGAAGGTGCCAGAATTAGGATCTTCCTGACCGTGGATCATTAGCATTGGTTCGTTAATTTTTTCAGCGTGAAAAAACGGCGACATATTAGCGTACACACTTTGTGCTTGCCAAAAATCACGCTCTTCTCCTTGAAAACCAAACGGCGTTAATGTGCGGTTATACGCGCCACTGCGGGCAATACCTGTTTTAAATAAATCGCTATGAGCCAATAAGTTAGCAACCATAAATGCACCGTATGAGTGCCCTGCTATGGCTATTTTGTTTTTATCGGCAATACCTTTTTTAACCAATACATCAACAGCTGCTTGCGCGCTTGATACTAGCTGCTTTCTAAAGTTATCGTTTGGCTCACTGCCATCAATACCCACTATTGGCATTTTAGGGTCGTCAAACACGGCAATCCCTTTGGCAAGGTAAGGCATAGGACCCCAATAACCAATGTAGGTAAATGCGTAAGGCGACTCGCGTACTTGCGATGCTACGGCTTTATCTTTGTATTCAAGTGGGTAAGCCCACATAAGTACAGGTAACGGGCCTTGTGTTTTATCGTACCCTGGTGGTAAATAAAGCGTACCCGAAAGCTCAACACCGTCGTCGCGTTTATAACGTAATTGCTCTTTAGTTACCCCTTTAAATGCAGGGTACGGGTGCTCAAATGTCGTTAACTGCGTTAGCGTGTCGTTATCTAAATTGCGTATAAAAAAGTTAGGTTGCTCAGTTTTAGATTCACGAATAGTAATAAATCGCTCACCTTCGTCGTCAAGCAGAGCGCGTACACGCTCGTAGTATGGCGCTTCTGATTGCCATAAACGCTTGCTGCTATTTGTTTTAACATCGTATTGATCTAAAAACGGCACATTACCTTGCTCTGAAGCACCATTACCGCGCAGGTAAATATAACGCCCGCCTACAATTTTAATCACGTTTGCGCCTAAATCGTTGCGCTCGTAAATTGCATTACCTGGATCTTTATACGCGTCGTTGTAACTACGCTCTGAAAACAAAACGCGGTTTCTGTCGGCATTTCGTGGCTGTACTATGTAAGTACGTACTTGGCGATCGCTAAAGCGCCAGTCTGTCAGCATGGCTACGTTTTCGTTGCCCCACTCCATTCCTGCATAACGGCGTTCTACTTTGGCAAATAATTTAGGCTCGCGTTTAAATGGTGCACGCAAGCTGTATACATAATCATGATGCTCAACGTCAGTTTTCATGTCGCCGCCATCTTGCGCCTCGGCCCAAATAACTTCAGCGCCCTGATCGGCTCGCCATTCAAAATTACGGCGGCCTGTGCGTACACTGTCATAACCTTGTGGAATGTTATCGGCAAGTGGTTGTTTTGCCAGCTCTGCTAATGCATAGCCGCGCATGCCCCATATTTGCCACGTGCTTGCAAAGCGGCTGTAAGGCACTTGATACGAAAATGGCTCATTAATACCGGCGACTAATATATTGGTAGAATCAGGTGATACCGAAAATGATTTAAATAAAGAAGGGCTACCTATTGCTTGAGTATTACCATCAAGCGTTACGTAAGCCAATTGCCCTTGGCCGTAAAATTTAAATTGTGATTCATCAAACGGGCTTGTTAATAAATTTTGGTAAGTACGTGCAGGCGCTTTTTCGCCAGTACTTTGTTGAATAACAGGCACTACATTTTGGCTGTTATTTTCAAGCCTTGGCTTGCCAAAGTTAACAGCGAGGTTTGCAACAATGGCGCTGCTATCTGGCAGCCATTTATATGGTGATGCAGTTAGTACCGAATTTAATGCAGCGCTAGTTAACTCTTTTGCTTGTTTGGTTTCAACGCTGTAAAGCCATAAATTGGCTTGGGCTGGTTGCTCAACAATAAAGGCTAAATATTGACTATTAGATGACCATTTAGGTGAACGGATAATGCCATTAGGTAAGTTATTAATACTGATAACCGACCCGCTTTGAACATGCTTTAGCTCCACGGCACTAAATTTGGCACTCACACGAGAGCGCGAAAAATTAGCGGGGTTTAGCTTAATACCAGCAAGCTTAAGCTCTTCTTTTGCAAGTTCATCAAGGGTTACTACACGTTTGCGTTCAAAAAGCGCTAACCACTGGCCATCGCTCGATAAGTAACTAGTGGGTGCTAACTTAGCATCAACCAATGCTGCAAGTTCAGGTGATGGGGTTTGATAGCCCTGCTCGGCGTAACTTGTTGGTACTAATGCCGCACAACAAATAAAGGCAACTAACAGCCTAAAAGCGCTCATGTTTTTATCCTTTTGTTATTTTTTACTCTTATAAGCGTATATAAACACGTTTTGCTTTGTTCATAAAGTATTAAGGTAAGTTAAACACCTCTAAAAGATGACTTAATAGTGCTGATTAAGCTAAACTACAGCGCTATTTATTCACCACTGCGGTACTTAAAATACAATGCATAACAAAGCCAAATCAGTCACTATTTTTGATGTTGCAGAGCGTGCTGGTGTATCAAAATCAACCGTATCTTTGGTACTTACCCAAAGCGATAAAGTGGGCAATAAAAGTAAACAAAAAATACTAAAAGCGATTGATGAGCTTGGTTACGTTTATAATCGTGATGCAGCTGCTATGCGCTCAAAGCGCTCAAATTTAGTGGCCATAGTAATAAACGATTTAACTAACCCAACTATGGCGCAACTTGCTACCAGCCTACAACTTTTGTTAAACGAAAGTGGCCTACAAGCCATGATTGTAAGCAGTAATAATAGTCTTGAACTACAAGCAAACGCAGTTAAAAACTTAAAAGAATACAACGCTGCTGCATTTATTATTTGCCCCGTTGCTAATACTTGCTCCAAATGGCTTGATACGCTCAGCGCGCAACACAAAGTAATTACCGTAATGAGTGAAGTGCCTTTTAGCGCAGCCCCTTGTGTATTACCCGACTATAAAAAAGCCAGCCACGTAGCCAGTATGCATTTGCTCGCACAAGGCGTGACAAACATTGCATTTATAGGCAGTGAACTTACTTTAAATGATTCACAAGCACTACAAAGTGGCTTTAATACCGCTTGCGCGCAGCACAGCATTAATCCATTAGCCCCCATTCACTGCGCAGTAAACACAGCCCTTAGCGCTAAAAATGCATTTATAGAAGCATATAAACATAACCCAACATTAAACGCAGTGGTGTGTTCAAACGATATTATTGCTCAAGGTGTTACTGCCGCTATTAACTCATTAACGCATCACTGTATTAAAGTAGTGAGTTGCCACCATATTCCTAATAGCGCGGTTATAAATAATCACTTAACCACCGTGGCTATAAGTACAACCGATATAGCCAAGCGGTGCCTTTTAATACTGCAAGAGCTACTACAAAATACAGCCCCGCCAGTAAAAACACTGGTAAATGTAAACTTACAAATTAGAGATTCTAGCCAATGAAAAAAGTGCTGGTAATTGGCTACGTATGGCCAGAGCCAAATTCGTCTGCTGCGGGAACGCACATGATGTCGTTATTAAATGCATTTAGAGCGCAAAACTGGGACGTTGAATTTGCAACGCCCGCGCAGCGCACCGATCACATGGTAAACCTTGACGACTTCGGCATAACCAGCCAAAGCATTGCATTAAACTGCGACAGCTTTGACGAATACGTTAAAGCCTATAATCCAGATATAGTCATGTTTGACCGTTTTATGATGGAAGAACAATTTGGCTGGCGCGTCGATAAGCATTGCCCACACGCAATTAAAATTTTAGATACCGAAGATTTACAATGCCTACGTAATGCTCGCCACGAAGCGTTTAAAGGTGAGCGTGACTTTACAACCAGCGATTTACATTCAGACATAGCAAAACGCGAAATTGCCGCTATTTTACGCTGCGACCTGAGCTTAATTATTTCAAGTTATGAAATGAGCCTGCTAAACAGCGTATTTAAAATAGAGCCAAGCTTATTACACCATTTACCGTTTATGGTTGACTTAAGCTCACTGCCTACAAGTACAAAAACGTTTGAGCAGCGCCAGCACTTTATGACTATAGGTAACTTTAGACACGCGCCAAACTGGGATGCTGTACTTTATTTACAAAAAATATGGCCACTTATTCGCAAGCAACTCCCAAAAGCAGAACTACATATTTATGGCTCTTACCCACCACCAAAAGCCACTGCACTTAATAACCCCAAAACCGGTTTTTTAATAAAAGGTTGGGCCGATAATGCGTTTGATGTAATGCAAAGTTCGCGTGTATGTTTAGCTCCACTGCGCTTTGGTGCAGGCATTAAAGGTAAATTGCTTGAAGCCATGATAATGCAAACACCCAGCGTTACCACTAACATTGGCGCAGAGGGTATGCATAACGATTTACCATGGCCAGGTAAAGTAGCCAACACAGCCGATGACTTTGCCAACGCTGCCATTGAAATGTACACCAATCAAAGTGACTTTGAACAAGCGCAGCAAGATGGTAATACACTCCTTAATACGCTGTACGATAAAGCCCAATTAAGCGCAGCGTTAATTAAAAAAATTGATTCAATAAGTTGCGATTTAAGCGCTCATCGCGAAAAAAACTTCACAGGCCAAATGCTCAAACATCATACAATGCGCAGCACTCAATACATGTCGCAATGGATAGCTGAAAAAAATAAAAAATTAGATTAAAAATGACTAGACACACACCAATTAGTGTTTAAAATCGCGCCCATCAAACGTGGGCAGTTTTAGCTGTATTGTCTATATTTTTAGCTTAGTTATCGCAATATTTGGTCCAAAAAGATTTGAAAACTGCAACCTTTACAGAAAAACGCAAATTTATCGTTAAATTGGGTAAAATGCTTCACAAGTATGGCACCCCAGCCTACCGCCTAGAAGCCCACCTAATGGAAGTGGCTACTTACTTAGGACTTAAATCGTCATTTGTTATGTCGCCAACCTCTGTAACGTTTGTTATTTGGACCGATGGCCACGAAGATGAGTACACCCACGTTGCACGTGTAGACCCTGGCGATCACGATTTAGGCTCACTTGCCGACACCGACGACCTTGTAAACCAAATGCTTGACGACAAGCTAAGTTTACAAGAAGTTGATGCGCAGCTAGACGCAATTTTTGTGATGCCAAACCCATATAATAAATTAACAACGGGCGTTGCCTTTGCAACTTCTGGTGGTGCGTTTGCTATGTTAATGGGTACTAGCTGGACTGATGTTATTTGGTCATCGCTGCTTACTTTAGTCGTTTATGTGTTTGTGCTTTGGTCTGGTCGCTCAAAACGCGTAGCTCACATGCTTGAGCCATTAGTTGCCATAATATCAGCAGTACTTGCATGTGCAGTAAGCGTGTATATAACGCCTGAAATAAATATACGCTTGGTGGTACTTTCGGCCATTATTGTATTTATACCCGGTTTAGCACTTGCGCTTGGTTTAGCAGAGCTTGCAGCGCGGCATTTAGTGTCGGGCACAGCAAGGGTAATGGACTCGTTTATGCTGTTGTTTAAACTGTATTTTGGTGGTTTCATTGGTATAGGTATTGGCTTTGCACTCTTTGGGCAAGCCGACTTTGTACAACCTGAGCCATTACCAAAATGGACCGCATGGCTGGCTATATTTTTACTTTGTAGCAGCTTAATCGTGATTTTTAGAACCAAACTTAAGCATGCGGTTTGGTCTATCGCATCAGGCTTTATAGCGTATGGCACTAGTATTGGCTCAGCTATGTATCTTGATTACACGTTAGGTACGTTTGTGGGTGCTTTATCGGTGGGTATATTTAGTAACTTGTTTAACCGCGTTGCTAATGCGCCAGCTTCTATTGTGGCCATGCAAGGCTTAATTGTATTAGTACCAGGTAGCAAAACCTATATTGGCTTAAACTCACTAATTGAAGGCCAAGACTTTATATACGCAGAACACATAGGCCAACAAACGTTTTTAATATTTATGTCGCTTGTTGCAGGACTAATATTTGCAAACGTCGCCCTACCGCCTAAAAAGAGTTTGTAAGTGATACTGAGCGCTCGCTTTACTTTGATTGAGTAAAGCGAGTGAAACGTTAAACTAAAACAACTACCAAGTAGCAATTGATGCCAATGCTAAGTGTTTTAGCTCTTTACATCGCACTTGAGTGAGCTCAAAAGCATCGTAGTGATTCCAACACTATACTAAAAAACCTTCCATTTTAATCATATCCTACTTCTAATTTACACTTCCCTATTGAGCCAAAATACTCAACAAGGAAGTAACTCAATTAGCGTGACCAGTTAGTTTTGGCAAGCTCTACAATCTCATTACCTTTGCCGTTAATTAACGCCTTCATCATGTAAACACTAAAGCCTTTTGCTTGCTCTAATTTGATTTGCGGTGGCATTGAAAGCTCTTGTTTTGCAGTGTCGACTTCTAAAACAACAGGTCCTGAGTGGTTCATCATTTCGTTCATTGCCGATGGTAATTTTTCAGGGTCATCCACATGAATCCCTTTTAAGCCACAGGCCTCTGCAATTTTAGCAAAGCTTGGGTTTTCTAAATCGGTATCGCTTGATAAAAAACCACTGGCTTTCATTTCCATAGCCACAAAACTAAGTGAGCGATTATTATAAACAACAATCTTTATTGGTAAATTAAGCTGTTTAAGCGAGATTAAGTCGCCCATTAACATCGAAAAGCCACCATCACCACACATTGCAATGACTTGGCGGTCTCTATCTACAGATTGAACCCCCATTGCCTGCGACATGGCATTTGCCATAGAACCATGATTAAACGATCCAATTAAGCGGCGCTTTCCATTCATTGACAAATAACGTGCAGCCCACACTGTTGGCGTACCTACATCACAAGTAAAAACAGCATCGTCAGCCGCTTGCTCGTTGAGTAAACGTGTTAGGTATTGCGGGTGAATTAAATTTTGCGAGGTTTTGCCAGTAGCTAGTTCATCGAGATCTTGTCGAGACTCTTTGTAGTTTTTAACACTTTTTTCTAAGTGCGAACTGCTCCGTTCACCTTTAATATAATCAAGCAGAGTGGTCACTGAATTTTTTGTATCGCCTAATACGCCACAGTCAATTTGCACGTGTCGCCCGAGTGACGCGGCCTGATTATCAATTTGCAATATAGTGGTATTTTCGGGATAAAATGCACGATAAGGAAAGCTCGTACCAATCATAAGTAATGTATCGGCTTCTTGCATTGCATGATACCCCGACGCAAAGCCAATGAATCCGGTCATACCAACATCGTAAGGGTTATCGTACTCAATAAATTCTTTACCACGCATAGCATGCACTATCGGTGCTTGTAATTTTTCGGCTAGCGCAACAATTTCGTCGTGGGCATCTTTACAACCAGCACCACACAACAAGGTTACTTTTTTACTTTTATTAAGATGAGTCGCCATTGCTTCAATATCAGATAAAGCGGGAGTATGCGTTGCTGGTTTTGGCACATTCCATTTTGGCTTAATAGCTTTAGGCATATCTTTTAATGCAATGTCGCCAGGTAGCACAAGTACACTCACGCCTTTATTTAATATTGCTTGTCGCATTGCGGTTTCTAGCAGGTACGGCATTTGCTCGGGGCTCGACACCATTTCACAATACACACTGCATTCTTTAAATAATTCTTGCGGATGGGTTTCTTGAAAATAACTACTGCCAATTTCAGATGAAGGAATATGTGCGGCAATTGCTAATACTGGTACATTATTACGCTGACAATCAAATAGACCATTAATTAAATGAAGATTACCTGGGCCACAAGAACCCGCACACACCGCAAGCTCTCCTGATAAATGCGCTTCGCCACCGGCTGCAAATGCGGCAACTTCTTCATGTCGCGTTCCTAGCCATTCAATTGTTCCCATTTTTCGCAGACTTTCACTAATGCCGTTAAGTGAATCGCCAGTGACTCCCCAAATACGTTTTACGCCAGCTTGTTCGAGAGTTTTAGTGATAAAACTTGCAATATTTTGACTCATAATATAGAACTCCTAAATATTCAGTTATTCTGTAAATTGATTTTTCGCCTCTGATCTATCAAGTAAGTCATCGTTTCGAAATGCGCTCAATTATTGAGAATCGATAAGCCTAAATATTTTGATAATGATAGATATATTACTACCGAGACTTTACTAACAAACGATACTCCTAGGTTTGCTACGCCCCATACTGATACATAAAACATGAATGTCCGCTTTAAAGTGTCTATAAATATGCGGGTGCGAGATTTTTAGTGGCTTAACTATGAATATGTTATTATGCGCTCAATTATTTTACTGAATGTTTTTCTCTTACTTCTATGTCAAATTCTGCTTCGTGCTTTACATTATTTTCTCAAAATATTGATTCTCTCGCGCTTCCTGAAAAGTTTACTTTCCCTTTTTATTACGAGCCGCAACCATTAGCTGTAGCAGCCACAAAACAATTACAGCAACAACTTGAAACGTTAACGCATTTAAAAGCAGAAAATGCCGGTAAAATGTTTGGGGTTTTAGTGGTGCAAAATGCTAAGCAACAATTAGGCTTTTTAAGTGCTTATTCGGGGCAAATTGAAGGTGATAAAGCCAATATTAGCTTTGTACCGCCAGTTTCTAGCATGCAACTGCAAGACGATAGCTATTTAGCTCAAAGTAAAATAATTAACGATATTAATGCTCAAATTGAGCAATTAGAAAATAGCGAACAACTGCATGAAGTTAATAGCAAACTTGATGATGCAACACAAAGCTACCAGCAAGCACTACTAGCCCAACAGGCAGTAATGCAAGCCGGTCGCCAGCAACGAAAAATACAACGTACCGAAGGCAAATTAGAGCTTAGCGAAAGTGATTTTGAGCAGTTAAAAAATAAGCTTGCAGGGCAAAGTATCGTAGAAAAAAAGCAACTGCTGGCACTTAAAGCCTATTGGCAAAATATAATCGAGTCACTGCAGCAAACACACATCAATATTTCTGATGAAATTGCTCATTTAAAAAAACGCCGTAAAACGCTTTCTAAAAGCTTACAAAAAAAGCTATTTGCACAGTACCAATTTTTAAATGCAAATGGAGAAACTACAGACTTGAATGCCATATTTGCAGCACTGCCTGAGCACACTCCTCCTTCGGGTGCTGGCGATTGTGCTGCGCCTAAATTATTACAATACGCCTATAAGCATGGTTTAAAACCACTTGCTATGGCTGAATTTTGGTGGGGAGCAGCACCTAAATCAGCAATTAGGCAACATAAAAACTACTACCCTTCTTGTTACAGTAAATGCCAACCAATACTTGGGCACATGCTAAAGGGTTTAGATGTTGAAGATAACCCGCTACTTATCAACCCAGCTCAGGGTAAAGATTTAAATATTGTTTATAAAGATGACGACTTACTTGTGGTAAATAAGCCCGCTGAGTTTTTATCTGTGCCTGGCGTAAATATTGAAGACTCAGTTTATATGCGAATCAAAACGCAGTTTCCAGAGGCATCAGGCCCACTAATTGTGCACAGGTTAGATATGTCGACTTCTGGGTTATTGATGATTGCACTTAATAAACGCGTGCACAAAGCACTGCAAAAGCAATTTATTGACCGCACTATAGATAAACGTTATGTCGCATTAGTTAATGGTAATGTAGCTGAGGATAGCGGAGTAATTGATTTACCCTTAGTGCTCGACTTTGATGATAAACCGCGCCAAATGGTGTGTTACAAACACGGTAAGCCATCACTTACTACCTGGCACGTTTTAGAGCGTAACAACAATATTACCCGATTACAGTTATATCCTAAAACAGGGCGTACTCATCAATTAAGAGTGCATTGCGCGCACAGTTTAGGTTTAAACATGCCAATTATAGGCGACACACATTACGGGCAAAAAGCCGATAGATTACATTTACATGCAGAATACTTAGCATTTACTCACCCAATTACACTTAAACGATTAGAGTTTGAAGTAGCCGCAGATTTTTAATAAAAACACATAGCTACAACCATTATATTATACAATGTGTTGGTTTTTATTAATTAAATTGATATCGTTTGTGGTCTTTTTCTTCAATGATGAGTATAAAAAATTGTTCAAGCCCAAGTTTATTAAGCAATGTGAATAATTATTTCAATAATAAAAATAAGTCAGCAAAGGATTAACATGGCTAACAATACACAAATAAAGATTTTAGGTAATACTTTATGGGCAAAGTATGTTGTTCTCATTTTATTTTTACTTTTAAGTAAGCTTGCCTCAGCTAACGGCGATTCATTAAGTGCAACTTTACATGCGTTAGACTTTGAAACAACTCAAACCCTCATCAATAACATAAAACTAAATGAACTAGACTATCTTCAAAATGAAGACAAACTCACTCAAGCGTTTAAAATAAGCAAAGAGCAAAATTGGGAAAACCTTCATTTAGAAGCGGCCGCTTTGTATGCGGAGTTACTTTTTAGACAAGAAAAATACGAAGCGTTAAACACACACTTATCCTATTACTTAAAGAACAAAGAGTTACCAAATCAAAAAAGTGTATATTTATTATTTCTCGAATCACAACTCAAGTCTCTAGCGAGGGAGCCAAACCCAGCTCCAGCACAAACGCTAGCCACAAAATTAGAAGAGAGCTTGCAACAGCATTCAACTAAAGAAAAAATCATTATTTTACGAGCACTTGCTTACTATTACACCGATACAGATGCATTGAAAAAGACCCTAAATGTTGCACTAGAGGGGTTAGAATTAGCATTAAAAGATGACGATTCAGCATCTCAAGGATACTTTTTTAGAAAAATAGCCGATGCATATAATTATCTAAACGAAAAAGACAAAGCCGTATATTATGCAAAAAAAGCGGTTGCGGCATATGAGCAAACACAAGATGGTCTTTTTACCTCAAAAGCATATTGGAGCTTAGGCAATGTATTGCTGGAGATTAAGAAACCTAAAGATGCCTTAATATACCTAGACAAAGCATTGCTCTATTTCAAAAAAGTTAATATGCAAAAAGGCTTAACCTTTGCTCAGTACTCAATTGCTAGCATTGAGTACTTACAAGCCAACTACGATAAAGCTTTAACTTTAACTAAAGAGAACATTGAGCTTGCTCGTTCTGCAGGTGTTTATGATATGCAACTCGCATCGCTCATTTTGTTAGCTGACATATATATAAAACTAGATTTACTTGATCAAGCAAATGAAGCAAACGATGAGGTTTTTTTAAAATTAGATAAATTCAGCCGCAGTATTTATAAAGCCGATTTTTTAAGTAAACGCTATGAGCTAAAGCGACGCCTTAACCGCACTGACGAGGCTTTTGAAGCAATTGAACAAAAGCTCCTTTATACAAAAAAACACTACGAAGCAACCAGTGAAAATAATATAAAAACACTACAGATACAGTTTGAAGTAAAAGAAAAAGAAGAAAAAATACAGCAACTAGAGTACGCAAAAGATATTAGTGAGCTACAAGCTAAAGAAGAATATCATCAAAAAATAATTTGGCGACTTAGCGCTGCTATTGCGTTTATTTTAGTGATTGTTTCATTATTTTTATTTTATCGACAAGCTCGACAACGTCAAAAATATCACGATATTTCATTAACAGATTACCTAACAAATTGCCCTAATCGCAGAGGAATAATGCGCGCAGCAGAAGCAAAACTTGGTGAAGGTAAAATGACTATAGCAATTGTTGACTTAGACTACTTTAAAAAAGTTAACGACCGTTTTGGTCACGATGTTGGCGATTTAGTTCTTATTGCCTTTGCAAAAGCTGCAAGAGAAACACTCTGTGATGATCATCAGTTTGGCCGCTACGGCGGCGAAGAATGGTTATTTGCACTAAATACGGCTGATGAACGAATAATTCGCGATATATTTAACCGACTCGCCATTAGCTTCGCCGAGCATTGCAGTAATATAGAAGACTTTCCTACAGATATAAAAATCACTTTTAGTGCAGGAGCCTCTGTAAGTAGCCCTTTAAAAAGCACACTAGATATTCTTATTAAGCATGCAGATAAATTACTTTATAAAGCAAAAGAAAACGGAAGAAACCAAGTCGTAGTTGATTAAATAAACACAGCTAAAAGTATTGGCTCACTTACTTGACTAAAGTTCGTCTAAAACCATTTGTTTAATTTTATGTGCTTTTACAAAATGATCTAATTTATGGGTGTGTATCCACCAAGTAGCAGCTTCCATAAGTAGCTCTGGATCGTCGTTTTTATTGGCAAAAAATGCATAAAAAGAAAGCCCTACATTTTCTCCTTTAACTGCTATTTTTTTATCGCATACGGTAATTATTTTTGCTCTTAGTTCTTCCCTCATACATACCTTATTTAGTTATATTTTTACTGTATATGTACTATTGAAATACACCATTTAAAAAGCTAACGATTAGCTGTAAAAGGCTTCTATCAACCAAGCCATAATTCTCAAGCTCTTTATTAGGCGTATTTACTTTTGCAGCTTTACATTCATTATCTAATGTTTCATTTTTACGTGTATCGGTTTCGTATGCAATATCTGCTTGTTCCATACATTTTGCCGAGCCTGCGTAAGGCTGTGCCGCACAAGCGCTTAGTAATAAAAAAAGTGGAATTACTATCAATAATTGCTTCATAACTAATCCTATTTTTACGCAACTTATTTAATTTAAATCACAGCTGCAAGTTAGCCTATTTACTTTTCTACCACCATTACAAAAAATTCAAAAAAGAACGTACCGATAGCATCAAAAAAAGTGTCGTTTTTATCATCCTTTTTAATTTGTGCGCTAATGCATTGATTATAAACTTCTGAGCTTGTTTGAGCGCCATTTCGATCAACCATTTCAGCCTCTTCAATGCATAAGTTAGGGTCAGAACGCGAGGTTGTACTACACGCACTTAGTAAAGCGCACAGCAATAATGCGGCGATGGGGCTTTTTATGTTCATCCTTAAACTATCCTATTCAGTTAACGTGCTACCTGCATTTATACCGATTGGTATTATATCTGGGAGTAATACATATAAGTTGTACCTAAATAATGTTGCTACTTTATCACTGCAATAAAATAAACAACCAGTAACTATTTGTAAGGTTTTGTAGGGATTTATACTTTCTTTATAATTGAACTATGAAAAATCCTGAAATTATTGCATTCATATCACTGTAAAATTTACAGTGATATGAGCATAAAAATAAAAAATCAAAATAAAAGCAATAAAATACATCAACTTAATATTTGGCATTTAGTTTGCACACTAGTGATATAAGCAAATAAATTGTAAAAGGATTAGTTATGAATATTTTTGAAGCACTACGTCATGACCATGACAAACAACGAGAATTAGTAGATGCGCTTATTCAAACGCACGGCGACACAGAGCAGCGCCACACGCTAATGGACGAGCTAAAAACAGAACTAGAACAACACGCAAAATTTGAAGAACGTTACTTTTACAACCCACTTATGTTTGATGACTTAACTCATGAAAAAGCGCGCCACAGCGTAGCTGAACATCACGAAATTGATGAATTAATTGAACAACTTGAAGATACCGAAATGAGCTCATCTGCATGGTTAGTTGCAGCTAAAAAGCTGCACCATTTGGTACATCATCACTTAAGTGAAGAAGAACACGAAGTATTTCAATTGGCTGGTAAAGCACTAACCGAAGGGCAAAAACAAAGCTTAGCAAAGCAATATAACGATGCAATGCACTAAATACTTTTTATTTGTGAGTAACTCTATTCACAAATAATTGAACCACCTTATATACACTCCCTTGTGTACTATTGGTTATAAGCCATTTGGCTTATAACCATTTTTTCATTTTTAAGCCTATGCGTTAACTCTTCTCTAGCAAGGGTGCTTCTGTTGGATCAAAAATTCGATAAGCCACTAGCTTCAAACCATCGTTAATAAAAAACCACACCAAAGCATATGCCCACACGGCAAGTGCCCACCCCCATCCTAGTGGGGTCATAAACATACCATAAACAGCAATAAGTGTTGCTATAACTTGCGTGCCAAATACGGCGACCATTAATATAGCAGACGGTTTAATAGACCAAAATGGACCTCGGGTACGCGCTAAAAATATAGTCAAATGCCCTGCTACAGAAAGTAATAAGTACATTAATGTTTGAAGATGAGGACGGTCGAGTTCAAATACTTTATCTCCTAAGTAAAATAAACCAAAGGCTGCAATTGGCCCTACAATTCCCAGCACAGATGCAATACCTAAAACGAGCCGCATATTCCATGTTTCGGGCTTATTTTGATAATGCACATTGTCGTATGCAATAGACAAAATGGCGGCATCGTTGAGTAAAGCAAGCATTACAATCATGACGGCTGTTAACGGATAAAAGTTAAAAATTAATATCGCCATTGTCATAAAAAGTAATACGCGTAGTGTTTCAGCAACCCTGTAAATAGCGTAACTATTCATGCGTTGAAATATTTTTCGGCTTTCTTTAACTGCATCAATAATGACCGATAAGCCATCGGTCATTAATACAATAGATGCCGCTGAACGGGCGGCATCGGTAGCACCCGATACAGCAATACCACAGTCAGCTTTTTTAAGTGCTGGCGCGTCATTTACGCCATCTCCTGTCATACCAACAATGTGCCCTCTATGCTGAAGCACATCAATAATATGGTATTTATGTTCAGGGAATACTTGTGCGAATCCGTCAGCGCTCTCGATTGAGTCATCCAACTGTGTGGCTTGATGATGCTCAGTTGCACCAAATCCACTAGCATCAAGAATGTTTGTTCCTAAACCCAGTTTACTTGCCGTTTCGCGCGCAATGGCCACTTGGTCGCCCGTGACCATTTTAACGTTCATACCCATTTCTTTTGCATCGGCAATGGTTTGTATTGCTTCTTCACGCGGTGGATCAAAAAGCGGCAATACACCTATAAATTGCCAGTTACCTTGCTCGTCTGTTTTAGCAACCGCTAAAGAGCGAAACCCACGTGCTGCAAATTCATCTATTGACGCCTCAACTTGAGTTTTAACTGCCTCAATATTAGCCGACAAGGCTAAAATAACTTGTGGTGCACCTTTGGTTACTTTAAACGTTTTACCATCAGCATTTTTAATTGACGCTTCAGTACGTTTGCTCACGGGATCAAATGGCTGAAAATGTTCTATATAGTAAGAATCTAGATTTTGATCGGCTTTAACACTTTGTAATACTGCTAAGTCAATCGGATCGTTATTTTCTAAGCGAGATGCTAATGCGGCGTTCAATATAACGTCATCGCAGGTTACTTCATTAAGTGCATTATCAACACAAAGTGGGTCACCTAACGTTAATAAATTTTGCGTGAGTGTGCCTGTTTTATCAGAGCACAAAATATCAACACCCGCTAGCTCTTCAATTGCAGCTAAACGTGTTACAACCACTTGCTTTTTAGCCAATAAACGTGCGCCTACAGCCATAGTAACTGATAGCACTGTTGGCATGGCGACTGGTATTGCCGCAACGGTTAGAACGAGTGCAAACTGTAATGTGGTGATCATTGGATCATCGCGAAACAAAGCAGCAATAACTATAAGCAGTACTAAAGCCGCAGCAAGCATTATTAAATAATTACCAATTTTAAGCACTGCTCGCTGAAAATGACTTGCGGTTCGCTCCCCTTGTACTAACTGTGCTGTTTTACCAAAAAAGGTATTAGCGCCGGTTGCGTATACTATTGCCTCTATTTCACCTTGGCGGATAATAGATCCCGAATAAACAGTTTCACCCGCCGACTTTACAACCGGTAACGACTCACCCGTAAGTGATGATTGATCGACTTCTACTGTATCGCCATCTAGCAAACGCGCATCTGCAGCCACTATATCGCCCATCCGCATTCTAATAACATCACCTGGTACAAGTTCGCTGGCATTTAAGTTTTGCCATTGAGTATCGCGGCGAACGCGTGCTTTGTTAGCTAATTTTGCTTTTAATGCAGCAATTGCATTACCCGCTTGGTGTTCTTCCCAAAAGCCGACCAATACGTTGGACAACAATAATACAAGAATAATAAAAAAATCGGCCCAGTGTTTAGCAAGTGCCGATAAAATAATAGCGGCCTCGATCATCCACGGTATTGGCCCCCAAAAGTAAGATAAAAACTTGAGTAATAAATTTGGTTTTTCTTCAACTAGTTCGTTAGGTCCATATTGTGCCAATCTTTGTGTGGCATCAGCTTGGCTTAACCCGTCGGATGATGTTTTTAGCTTTGCTTGTAATTGTACTAAATCAAGCTTGCTCCATTCATCGCAATTTTGATTGTGTGAAGGCTTGTTCTCTGAACGATTTGATGACTGATGCGCCGACGAAATTTTAACCTTTTCCATACGAGCCTTCTATACAACATTGAGTTGAATAACTTGAGGTAATTAAAACCTACTAACCGTATAGCTAACATAAACTAAAGCTGTCGATATTGTTCTTACAAATATATTAACTTTGATCTAACGCAATATTTAGGATGAAATAATATAAAAAGGATTATTTTTAGAAGATGACAAAGAGGTTGGATTGTTAGAAGAAGTGCTCAAAGGCTATACATTAGGCTGAAATAGTAAGCAACTCAGCCCAATGTATTTTTAGCTACAACCTTAAGGGTATAACTATTGTTTTATTACTTTACAGTAAATTTTACGTCTTGGTCGCGTAATAAGTAAAGTGCAAAACACGCAGCCCACATTGGCCATGCAGTGAAGAATAATAAGTTGTTAAAGCCATCTATATACTGGTTATAAGAAGAAAGCGTTGATAAGCCATGCATTACAAAAATGATACCGTAAGTGATGCGCTTTTTAATACCCGCTAAAAATGCCAATACTAATACAAGTTGAAGAGCACCAATTATATAAGCAACAATATCAGATGAGCCACTAATACCGTAAAAATGTTCGAAAATACGTGCGCTATGACCAGGATTTACGAATTTATCGAACGTCCACATAACCATTACAATAAACACGCCTAAACGCAAAGATAAAAGTGACCATTGCAAGCGGTTTTGCACATCAGAACTCATTGAACCTGTCATAAAATTTCCTTAAATGAATATTAATAAACGTTGAAGTAATCTAGACCGTATAAATTATTTTTTATTTCAAAAAATAGTAATTATTTTTATTAACGATCTGTTTTAAGTCTTTATTGATAAAACTTAAACAGTGCCGCACACGCTTTATAAAAGTATACTATGCTTAAAAACATGTTAAAAAGCAGTTATTTACATAAACCATTAAATTTAAGCACTTAAGTACTACTTTAAAATACTTGCTTAGGCTTATGTTCTAAAAAATAAAAAGAAACACAATTTAACTGAAAGTTATTTTTATAGCCTTCGGTCTTTATCGCCAACAACATTTTAACCGTAGAGAGAAAACGTTTGAAACACGCATATTTAGCACTTTCCCTAGCCACAATATTAAATACACCACTTAATGCTTTTGCAGCCGAAGAATCAAAAACAACAAAAGATGGCACAATAGAGCGTATTGAAGTGGCAGGCCAAGTTATTAAATCTCAGGGGCTTTCGGTTAAGGATGCAACAGTTGATGGGCCTTTTGGTGATAATTTAGCACTACAAGATATAGCCCGCTCTGTAACGCCTATTTCAAGCGAATTAATAGAACAACTTAATATTACGAGCCTACAAGACGTACTCGCAGTAAGCCCTAATACCTATTCAGCCAGTGGTTTTGGCGCACCAAGTTTACCTACTATTCGTGGGCAGCTGGGTGAGCTTTTTCAAGATGGTACACGTCGTCAAGCTGGTAATAATGGCTTTGGTGTGCCGTTATCGTTCAACTCTATAGAACAGATAGATGTAGTAAAGGGCGCGCCACCAGTATTATTTGGCTCAAGCCAACGCAATGGTGGTTTTGTAAACTTACATTCTAAAAAAGCATCTACGGATGAAAGCAAAGGCAAAGCAACTGTATCTGCAGGTCAATGGGATCAATACAGTGTTTTAGTTGATTACAGTGCACCCATTGTAAAAGATAAAGTAGGTTTTAGAGTAAGCGCTGAACATATTGATAACGGCAGTTACTACGATTTCTCGGGAACTAAAAGCGACAGCTTATTTGCATCATTACGTGTATTACCCGATGACAAAAGCAGCTGGGATATTAACTTTGAATTATACCAAGTTGAATTTACCGATAACGCCGGTATTAACCGCCCTACTCAAGCGCTAATTGATAACGGCCTTTATATTACCGGTCAAGGCGTGCAAGCAAACGGTAGTACCGTACCAGCAGCAGGTTCAATTATTTCACCTACTGGACAAGTAAAAATAGACCGTAGTACAGTACTTACCGACCCTGATAATCAAAACGAAGCTACTACCTATTTACTACACAGTATTTATAAGCGTGAACTTTCAAACAACGCATCCATTAAAAACATCACGTACTTTCAGCACTTACAACGCGAAGAAATTGCACAAAATAGCTTTGTTGAAATTATAGATGGTGCAGACACGGCGCAAAACCGTACCGAGCTTACCTATCTTTGGAATAGCGACCAGCAAACAATTTTTGCATTTGATGTGCGTTATAACCGCGTATTAGGCTACAGCCAATTTACAACAGAAGCAGACTTGCCTATTGACTTAACAGGCCCACTTTCAAACCGCCGAATACCTTTAACAAGTGAACAAAAAGCGCGTTTAATTGAAATTAGCCCAGGTGTATTTGTATCTCCAGGTGGTCAGTACGATATTAATAACGATGGTAGCGGCGACTTTAACCTATCAGACACGACCGATTCGCGTTCATGGCAAACAGGTTTTGCTATTCAACAAGACTCAGATTGGACTGATAAGTTTCATACAAGTGTTGGCTACCGCATTGATTTTTATGACGTAGACGCGCACGACCCAATAGCGC
Organism: Pseudoalteromonas sp. AS84; assembly: GCF_038900255.1. NCBI lineage: Bacteria > Pseudomonadati > Pseudomonadota > Gammaproteobacteria > Alteromonadales > Pseudoalteromonadaceae > Pseudoalteromonas > Pseudoalteromonas sp. AS84. Next base: position 444,596 of record NZ_JBBMQY010000001.1, read on the forward strand.
CAGAGGGTGAAATTGCAGCTCGTGATAGCATTAATGATAAGCTACATTCGGGGCAAATAAGCTTTAACTACCGATTGAATGGTGACTACACCACTTATGGTGCAGCAAGTTACAACGAAGCCACATCAAATAGCATGGCTGGCGGCACGTCTCTTGGTGGCGACAACACAATTAGCGCACAAAACTTTTCAACCGAAAATACCTTAGTTGAATTTGGTTTAAAATACGCACCAACTAACAGCGATTGGTACGCCGATGGAGCCGTATTTAGCCAACGTCGTAGTTTACGTAATCGTGATGGTAGTAACACTGGCATTCGTACTACCGGCTTTGAAAGCCAAGTATTTTATGACGCCTACCCTTATTGGCTAAGTGCTGGCTACAGCTATATTGACGCTCGCTACGATAATTCTGCAAGTAGTCAAGATTCGGCTCAAGTAGCTGATGCATTTGACAACTCACGTCCAGATATTATTGAAGGTACCAGTGTTGGCGCACCTAGCTTTACCGCTTTTGCACCTTCAAACACCCGTGTGCAGGGCATCCCTGAGCAATCTTTCAGCTTTAACGGAAATTATTCAATTAATTCGAAATGGCAAACGGGTTTTTCAGGTCTATATACAAAGAGTTACCCATTAGACTTTTTGGCGACGGTAAAAATTCGTGATCAGTACACACTAAACGTAAATACTAGCTATGCTTTTACGCCTAGTACCAAGTTACGATTAGATGTGAACAACGTAACGAATCAAAAAAACTGGCGCCCAGTATTTGAAGGCGGTTACTTTGGCGCAACATTGGCATTTCCTGAATTGCCAATAAACGCAAAATTAACACTAACCCATAATTTTTAAGAGCGGTTTGAGAGAGAACATGATTAAAAAAATATTTTTATTATTGATTGCAGCGGCCGCCGTCGGCCTGTTCTTTCATTTTGACTTACACCAACTACTTACGCTTGATGGCTTAAAAGGGTCGATGGATCAGTTTAACCAATACAAAGAGCAGTCACCGCTATTAGTTATTGGTGGATTCTTTTTATTGTATGTAGTTGTAACAGCTCTCTCGTTACCGGGCGCAGCTATTTTAACACTTGCAGCAGGTGCATTGTTTGGTTTAGTTGAAGGCTTATTGGTTGCATCTTTTGCATCAACTATTGGCGCAACACTTGCCTTTTTAGTATCGCGTTACTTACTACGCGACACTATTAAACAACGCTTTCCTGAGCGCTTAGCTGCAATTGATGCAGGCGTTGAAAAAGAAGGTGGATTTTACTTATTTACTCTTCGTTTAGTGCCGGTGTTTCCGTTCTTTTTAATAAACCTATTAATGGGTGTTACTTCAATAAAGTCATGGACTTATTACTGGGTAAGCCAAGCAGGTATGCTCGCCGGTACATTTGTATTTGTTAACGCAGGTACGCAACTGGCGCAAATAGAGAGCTTATCTGGAATTTTATCATTCAACTTAATCTTATCATTCGCTTTATTGGGCATTTTCCCATTCATTGCTAAAGGAATCTTAAACGTGTTTAAAAAACGTCGTGTATACAAAAACTACACTAAGCCTAAAAAATTCGATCGTAACATGATTGTTATTGGTGCAGGCGCAGGTGGTTTGGTAACAAGTTATATTGCTGCTGCTGTTAAAGCAAAAGTAACCCTTATTGAAGCGGGCGAAATGGGCGGCGACTGTTTAAACTACGGTTGTGTTCCCAGTAAAGCAGTCATAAAAAGCGCTAAAATTGCAGAGCAAATTCGCCACGGGGAAAACTACGGTCTAGAAAACGCAACACCGCAGTTTTCGTTCAAAAAAGTAATGGCACGTGTACACAAAGTAATTGCAGATGTAGCACCACACGACAGTGTTGAGCGCTACACCGACTTAGGCGTAGATGTTGTAAAAGGTTACGGTAAATTAATCGACCCGTGGACTGTAGAAATTAAACTTAACGACGGTGGCACGCAAACACTCACCGCTCGTACTATTGTAATTGCAACTGGTGCACGCCCATTTGTACCGCCACTACCTGGCATTGAAGAAACAGGCTATGTAACAAGCGATACATTGTGGAATAAATTTGCAGAGCTGGATGAGGCACCTAAAAAATTGGTAGTACTAGGTGGCGGTCCAATTGGTAGCGAATTAGCACAAAGCTTTGCACGTTTAGGTTCAAGTGTTACGCAAATTGAAATGAGCGAACGCATCATGATCAAAGAAGACCTTGAAGTGTCTACTTTTGCTCACGAAGCGTTAACCGAAAGTGGCGTTAATATTTTAACATCGCACCAAGCACTTCGCTGTGAAACGCGCGATGGTAAAAAATATATTGTTGTTAAGCATGACGACAAAGAAATAGATATTGAATATGACGAGCTATTATGTGCCGTTGGTAGAAGTGCGCGCCTTAAAGGTTATGGCCTTGAAGAGCTAGGCATAGAAACAAACCGTACTGTTGTAACTAACGAATACTTGGAAACGCTATACCCAAATATTTTTGCAGCAGGCGATATTGTAGGTCCATACCAGTTTACACATGTGGCAGCCCACCAGGGTTGGTACGCAGCGGTAAATGGCTTATTTGGTAACCTTAAAAAGTTTAAAGTAGATTACCGTGTTATTCCGTGGACTACGTTTATTGACCCAGAAGTTGCACGTGTTGGCTTAAACGAGCAAGACGCAAAAGATAAAGGCATAGATTACGAAATTACTCGCTTTGAATTTGAAGAGCTAGACCGCGCAATTACCGATAGCGCTACAAAAGGCTTTATTAAAGTGATTACACCCAAAGGCAAAGACAAAATACTCGGTGTTACTGTGGTGTCTGAACACGCTGGCGATTTGATTGCTGAGTTTGTACTGGCAATGAAACACGGCTTAGGCCTTAACAAAATACTCGGTACTATACACAGCTACCCTACTTGGGCTGAAGGTAATAAGTACGCAGCAGGCGAGTGGAAACGCGCTCATGCACCTGAAAAAGTGCTTAACTTGCTTGAAAAATACCATACTTGGCGTCGAGGTTAATTATGTTTAAAACACCTCTAAAAGCATTACTACTTGGTTCGGCTTTAGTTGTAACATCGTTTACAACGTCATTTTCGGCCCAAGCCCAAAACATGCACGATAGCTGGAATGCATTGTTAAATAAGCATGTTGTCGCTATTAACCATAATCACAGTACTGAGGTTGATTACGCTGCCATAAAACGTGAGCATGCACAGCTAAAAACGTATTTAGATTCGTTAACGGCTGTAACGCAAAGCGAATTTGACGCATGGGAAAAGCCTAAGCAACTCGCTTTTTTAATCAATGCTTATAATGCGTGGACTGTTGAACTTATATTGACAAAGTACCCAGATCTTAAATCAATTAAAGACTTAGGGAGCTTTTTTAGCTCACCATGGAGTAAAGAGTTTGTGCCATTACTTGGCAAAACTCGCAGCCTTGATGATATTGAGCATGGTTTAATACGTGGTAGCGGTAAATACAACGACCCACGCATTCACTTTGCGGTAAATTGCGCGAGTATTGGTTGTCCAGCGCTTCGAGAAGAAGCGTATACAGCCACTGATTTAGAAAGCCAATTGCAAGAGCAAACGGTGCGCTTTTTATCAGATATGACACGTAATATGGCTCAAGAAAATACGCTAAGCGTGTCTTCAATATTTAAGTGGTACGGCGATGACTTTGAAAAAGGCTTTAGAGGTGCAAACACGCTACAGCAGTTTTTCTTGCAGTATCCTGATGCCCTTAAACTGATACCCGCTCAGCAAAAAGCACTTAAGAATGATGACATGAAAGTTAAATTTTTAGACTACAACTGGGATTTAAATGTTCGCCATTAAGTTTTGGCAAACACTGACGCGATACAGCTTTTGCTGTGTCGCGTTTTGCGTTTTTGCAATCGTAAATTTAGCTGTTTTTTCGAGCACTGCGTTTGCTAATCCCGCTATTAACTCAAATAGTAAAAGTAATTTAGTAATTAACACACAACAGGGATCTCGCTGGCAACAAGTTCAAACACTTGGTCGCAATCAAGATGTATACTTTTATGCATGGGGCGGCGACGCGCAAATAAATGCCTATATTCAATGGGCAGCGCAGCAAGTTAAAACTAAGTACAACATTAACCTAGTGCATGTAAAATTAAGCGATACCAGCGAAGCAGTAAGCCGTGTACTTGCCGAAAAATCAGCAAACAATAACAACCAAGGCAGCGTAGATTTAATGTGGATCAACGGGGCTAACTTTGCCACCATGAGTGAGCACTCTCTGCTTTTAAAAGAATGGGCTAATAAACTCCCCTACTTTGCATTAACCGATCCGGCTAACAACCCTGCTGTAACCTTTGACTTTGGTTTACCTACCAATGGTATGGAGGCTCCATGGGGGCAAGCGTCACTTACATTTTATTACGACAGCATTGCAATAAATGGTAAGGCAAACAATAAATTGCCTACGACATTAAACGAATTATTAAACTGGAGCGCGCAAAACCCTGGTCGCTTTAGTTACCCAAAGCCGCCTGACTTTTTAGGTATGAGCTTTTTAAAATACGCCTTAGTTTTACTGCATCAGCAAAGCAGCGAAAATATTAAAGCGCAGCTAAACCAACCAGCTACAACTAAAAATACAGCGCAAGTGTTAAACCCACTGTGGGACTTTTTAGATAAATTACACCCAACTCTTTGGCGTGGTGGCACTCATTTTATGCAAAGTGGTGCTCAAATGCGCCGCTTAGTAGACGATACAGAGTTGAGTTTAGCCTTTACTTTTTCAGCACCAGAAGTACCGGCAGCTGTAAAACGCTATGATTTACCAAACAGCATTCGCAGTTACGCAATGAGTGATGGCAGTTTGAGTAATACCCATTTTGTGGCAATTCCTTACAATGCAAGCCACCAGCAAAGTGCGCAATTAGTGGCTAATTTTTTAATGAGCCCTGAGGCACAAGCTGAAAAACAAAAAGCGCATATATGGGGCGATAAAAGCGTACTTATTCAATCAACGTTAACGCCTGATCAGCAAGCCTTATTTAAAACAGCTAAACCGCATCCAAGTGCACTGCCTTTAAACAGTATTAAACGCACATTGAGCGAACCTCATCCAAGCTGGGTAAACGCCATTATGCAAGGTTGGCAAACCCGTTATGGAGTAAGCCAATGAGCGTCATTTCAAAAAGTGTACCAGTAAATACCAAAGCAACAACGCAGTGCAGCACCGATATGTTTACGCGCATTGTAAAATTTAGCCCGCGATTTTTACTCGCTTTACTTATATTACCCGTACTTGGTGGCTTAATTAGCGTATTGCTGCCAGCCTTTGGTTATGCGCCCGTACTTGAGCAAACAACGTTTAGCTTGCAAGGTTTTAATGCCCTTTGGCAAACACCTGGCCTTACCCAAATGGTTACTCTAAGCATTGCAACAGGCTTAATAAGTACTTTGCTTGCATTTATCATTACCTTAATGATTTTAGCTGCGTTTTTTAACAGCCCGTGGCTTAACCGAATTCAGCGTTTATTGAGCCCTATATTAGTTATACCTCATGCCGCCGCCGCTATTGCGGTGGGGTTTTTAATTGCCCCTTCAGGTATGATTTCTCGCTTAGCGTCGCCTTGGTTAAGCGGCTGGGAACTTGCGCCAAACGGCATGTTTCCGCATGATTCGTTCGGTATTAGTATTATTTTAGGCTTAACACTCAAAGAGCTTCCCTTTTTATTATTAATGGCACTGGGCGTACTTGCTCAACCTGAGCTTGGCAAAAAATTACGCCAACAACATAAGGTTGCGCTTAACTTGGGTTATTGCCCAATGACGGCCTTTTTTAAAGTAATACTGCCAAGTCTTTATCCGCTGCTGCGTTTACCCCTTTTAGCCGTGCTTGCCTATGCAAGTGCCAGTGTAGAAATGCCACTCATTTTAGGCCCAAATACACCACCCACGTTGGCCGTTGCAATAATGCATTGGTTTAACGATGTTGATTTAAACCTGCGTATTAAAGCCTCAGCAGGTGCTTTATTACAACTGGCTGTTACAGGCGGGTTGTTAGCCCTTTGGCTTGCCGGAGAAAAAGCCATAAAAGTATTATTTAGCGACTCGCTCACTAATGGGGTGCGTGAATACGGCGGATTTTATTGGCAAAAAATAACGGTCGTACTCACCGCATTAGTAATTAGCTTTATACTATTGTCGCTTATTGGTTTAGTTATGTGGTCGGTTGCAGGTTTTTGGCGCTTTCCAGATGCAATGCCTGAACAATTTACACTACTGCATTTTAAAAGTGCGCTAATGCAAATGGGCAGCCCGCTTTTTAATACGCTAGCAATCGGTTTAGTAACCACGCTATTTGCCATTATTCTTACTTTATTGTGTTTAGAATCAGAGCAGTTGAGTGACAAACCTATTTCTCGTTTTACCAGTTTAATTATTTACTTACCGTTATTAGTGCCCAGTATTGCCTTTTTATTTGGGCTAGTATGGATACAACAACTGGTAAATAACCAAGCCGCATTTTTTAATGTAGTACTTACGCATTTACTATTTGTGCTGCCTTATGTGTTTTTGTCACTTGCGAGCAGCTATAGACGTTTAGACCCTCGTTTCGCTCATGTTGCAGCAAGCTTAGGCGCAGCGCCATGTAAGGTGTTTTTTAAAGTAAAACTACCACAGTTGTTTGCCCCTATTTTAATTGCAGCCGCACTGGGCTTAGCTATTAGTTTTGGACAATACCTCCCCACGCTTTTAGCTGGCGGCGGGCGTATAGCCACAATAACAACCGAAGCCGTTACGCTTGCCAATGGCGCAAGCAGACGCACCAGTGCCGTGTACGCTATTATGCAAATGGTGTTACCGCTTATTGGATTTATATTGGCATGGGGTTTACCTAAATATTTTTTCAAAAGTGCACGTGTTTAAACGTGCACATATGCAAAGCACCCATGTTTAACACTATCAGGGTTAAGGTTTTTTAATGCAGTCATCGTTACAGATTAAAAATTGTCAGCTTTATCGCCAAAATGAGCTATTACTTAGCTTAAACGAGCAAGTAAATGGCGGTGAAATCCTGACTATTATGGGCCCATCCGGCAGTGGTAAATCAAGCTTATTAAATTGGCTTACGGGTACTTTACCAAGTAGTTTTAAGGCCAATGGTGAGGTGTGGCTTAATGGTCAAAATATCGATAACACACCTCCACACTTACGCCATATTGGTGTACTTTATCAAGACGCTTTGCTGTTTTCGCATTTAACTGTTGCTGGTAACATTGCCTTTGCAATGCCCAAAGGTAATAAAAAACAACGCCTTGAAAAAATAGAACACGCACTTGAGAAAGTCGGCCTTAAAGACATGGGCAATCGCCACCCCGACAACCTATCAGGTGGGCAACAAGCCCGTGTTGCATTATTACGTATGCTGCTGAGCGAACCTAAAGCCATTTTACTTGACGAACCCTTTAGCAAACTCGACACCCAACTGCGTGTTGATACACGCGAACTCGTGTTTAGCCAAATACGCGATCATAAGCTACCTGCAATTATGGTTACTCATGATCATAGCGATGCCGACGCTGCAAATGGCAAACTCATTACTTTAAGTAGCGCACTTTAATACATGACTTTAATGAATAGTTTTAAACGCATAAGGCAACAAACATGCTAGACAAATTTATCACCCCTGTAATTAAGCCACTGTTAACACCTGTGGTTATGCTTATGCATAAACGCGGCATAACCGCCGATCAGCTAACCGTAGTTGGCTTTTTAGTTGGCTTATTAGCAGTGCCATTACTGGCGTTTGAAATGTGGTACGGCGCATTAGTTGCCATTGCTTTAAATCGAATTTTAGATGGACTTGATGGCGCATTAGCACGCTATGCAAACCAAAGTTCAAGCGCAGGTGGCTTTTTAGATATCACACTCGACTTTTTATTTTACGCGGCTATTCCGCTTGGCTTTATTTTGGCAAACCCTGAGCAAAACGCGATAGCGGGATCGTTATTACTTGCTACTTTTATTGGTACGGGTTCAAGCTTTTTAGCTTTTGCGATTGCCGCCGAAAAATTTAAACTCGAAAAACCGCAATTTAAATATAAAAGCTTTTACTACTTAAACGGCTTAACCGAAGGCACTGAAACAATAGCGCTATTTATTGCATTTTGTATTTGGCCGCAGCACTTTGCGGTTATGGCGAGCATTTTTGCTATTGCGTGTGGCATAACTATTTTTACCCGTATACATGGCGGTTATCACACACTTAAGCAACAAGAAGCCGATGCTAACAAAGCAGCTGAAAACGTGCCTAGCAGTTCAAATTCTGAGGTAATAAATGACTAATGAAGTATGGTGGCGACTAGGCTTCTTTTTTAGCATTTTAGTTATAATGATGCTGCTTGAAGCGCAAAAACCAGCGCGTAAATCACCAATAAAAAGCAGTACACGTTGGTTTGCTAACTTTGGGTTAGTGTTTGCTTCATCAGTTGTTGCGCGCTTAGTGGTTCCCATTGGGCTAACCGCCGTAGCACTTTACAATCAAGAGCACGGCATAGGCTTATTTAATCAAATAGCTCTACCAAGCAGTTTAATTATTATATTGAGCATACTTTTACTCGATATATTAATTTATTGGCAACATAGGTTATTTCATAACGTGCCTATTTTATGGCGCTTGCACCGTGTACATCACGCAGATGCACACGTAGATACCAGTACAGGGCTGCGCTTTCACCCTATCGAAATTGTACTGAGCATACTTATAAAACTTATTGCAGTAACTGCTCTTGGCGTACCTGCCATTACGGTACTTATTTTTGAAATAGCACTTAATGGTTTAGCATTATTTAATCATGCAAATATACGCCTACCTAATGCCATTGAAAAACCACTGCGTTTAATCTTAATGACGCAAATATTGCATCGAATTCACCATAGCCAAGTGGTTAGCGAAACTAACTCAAACTATGGTTTTAGTGTAATTTGGTGGGATAAATTATTTGGTAGCTACAAAGATAAAGCAACAAAAGCCGACGCAGATATAAATATTGGTTTAAAAGAATACCCAAGCCAAAACCAAAATGCGTCCCTTTTGGGGTTACTTACAATGCCTTTTAAAAACAAGTAAAAACAAGTAAAAACAAGTAAAAACAAGCATATTTTATCTCTTACAATACCAATCCACTTAAAATTGCTTTTATGTAGATTGGTATAACAAAATACTCCTTAAATACTATAAATATACCTGTAACTAACCTTTTAATTGTTAAGTCCTTCACTACTTTTTTGACGTAAGAAATATTCCGCTCACGCTCCCATCAAAAAACACAAACAACATAACTAATTGTATAAACTACAATTTATATACAATCTAAAATTGGTAAACTGGTCTTACCGTAAACTAATTGTAAATAAAATAAACAAATATGTTGACCATTTGCGTACTCCACAATATCATTTGTAAGCGCTTACAAAACACATATCAAAATGTAAGCGCTTACAGCATGAAAAAACAAAGCTCAAAAAACAATTAATCTGACAATAATCTGTTGAAACCGGGGTTCAGTTATGAACATTGAAACAACGCACATTACACGTTTACTTGCCGCTATCTCTTTAGTTACGTTAGCTGGCTGTGGTGGCGACTCTGCCACTAAATCAAATTTTGAAAATGTAGATGCCTCTGAGCCTGTTTCAGATTGGCAAATGGTTTGGAGCGACGAGTTCGAAGGCACAACCATTGATACAAACAAATGGAACTATGAATTAAACTGCGATGGCGGTGGTAACAACGAGAAACAGTGTTACACCGACAGCGAGCAAAATGCATTTATTGCAGACGGTGTGTTAAACATTGTTGCCCTACCCGCTGAGGAAGGTGCAGAAAAACCTTATACTTCAGCACGCTTAAATACGCGTTATAACGCCGACTTTACGTATGGCCGTTTTGAAGTGCGCGCCAAGCTTCCATCAGGACAAGGTAGCTGGCCAGCATTTTGGATGCTACCAACTGATGAGGTTTACGGCACTTGGCCTCGTTCTGGTGAAATAGATGTTTTAGAATCAGTAAACCTCAAAACACCAGATGAAGACGGCGGTATAGAGTCTAGTATCCACGGCACCCTTCATTACGGACGCGCATGGCCAGATAACAGCTATACAGGTAAAGAATACAAATTCCCTGAAGATACTAATCCAGCAGATGATTTCCACACGTATGCTGTTGAATGGCAAGAAGGTGAAATTCGCTGGTACGTAGATGGTTACCTTTATGCAACTCAGCGTCAATCTGAGGTTTTATATAATTCAAAAAATGAGCCTGCGGGCTTAAAACATCGTGGTTGGTTTGCAGAATACTTTGAACAAGGTTCTGGCGAACTTACAACGCATTGGGATAGCGCACCATTTGATAAAGACTTTCACTTATTGCTAAACCTGGCAGTAGGCGGTGACTGGCCTGAAAACGTAAATGATTTAGGTGTAGACGCTAGCGCATTTGAAAATGGCCAAACTTTTGCTATTGATTACGTACGTGTTTATCAATGTGCATCGAACACTGATACTGGTAAAGGTTGTGAAACCATTCGTCCTGGTTACAACAGCTTAGACGATGCCTTACTTGAGGGTGATGCCCCAGTTCCTATAGCAGGAGGAGTTACTCCATTAACCATATTTGGTGATTCTTTTAATATTAATTGGCCTGCGTGGGATTGTTGCGGAGGTTCAACTCCTGCAATAGTTGTTGATGAACAGCAAGGTAATACAGTTGAGTTTAGTGTTGGTGAAAACCCAACAGTAAATGGCTTTATTTCAAGAGCGGCAAACATCACTGATGAGGCGGGTGTAGCCTCCCCTTTTGATGCTACGCCCCTGTTAGCACAAGGGTATTTTCAATTTAAAATGAAAGTAACTAGCGCACCTGCTGATGCAAACTCTACATGGGTCGTTAAGCTTGAAAGTGCAGGAGATGCACCAACTGCGGCCGAATTACCTATTACTCAAAGCGTTGAAGGTATTGCTCCTGTTGTAGGACAATGGCAAACATATACATTTAAATTAACCGATCTTGTTGCAGCAAACTTAGATATTAGCGCTATTGATGTAGTGATGATTTTTCCTGCATGGGGCACTGGTAATGGCGCTGTTTATAGAGTAGGCGATGTGAAAATCACGCAAGATTTTCCAGAGCTTAATGTGTTCACAGATACTCAAAATCTTGATTGGCCAATGTGGGACTGCTGTAGCGGCTCTACGCCAGTGGAAGCAATGGATGATGAAGAGCATGGTATAACAGCGGAATTTACAATAAATGATACGCCTACAGTAATGGGTTTTAACAGCCGTACATCTGTTGGCGGAAGCGGTGAGGCATTTGATGCAAGCGCTATCATAACGGTTGGTCAAATTACGTTTGATATGAAAGTTACGAGTATGCCAAGCACACCCGACGCGCCATGGTTTTTCAAAGTTGAGTCAAACGAAGGTGACTCTGCCGTAGAGCTTGCACTTACTGAAAGTGTTGAAGGCATTGCCCCTGCTTTAAACGAATGGCAAACATATACTTATACACTTTCTGACTTATCGGCTGCCGGTTTAGATGTAAGTGCGATAGATGTATTAATGATTTTTCCTAATTGGGGCCAAGGTGCTGGCGCAGTATATCGTGTTGATAATGTAAAAATTTCAAACCCATAATTTAGATTTCACTGACAAAATTCTAGGTGTTTATACCAATTGCATTAAACAAGAGATCTATTATAGCGCCAAGAAAATAGCACAATAACAAGGCGAAAATTTTGACATATAGTTGTTCTATATAAATAATTTTTAACGCAGTTAGTGAGTTATTTAATGCGATAGAATGATCATATTTTTAATAAAATTGGTATTACACAGCACCTTCACTCTTGAACAACATTTTATAAAGCAGAGCTATTATGAACACATTCAATTTTAAAAAGAGCCAACTTGCGGCTTCTGTGTCTCTCATCATTGCTGCGAGCACATTAAACACAGCTATCGCTGCAGAAGCAGACATATCAGCAAAGCCTGATGTAGAAATTATTGAAGTAAAAGGTATTCGTGGTTCACTTATTCGTTCTATGGATATGAAACGCGACTCTTCGGGTATTGTAGATGCTATCTCGTCTGAAGAAATGGGTAAATTCCCAGATACAAACTTAGCAGAGTCATTACAGCGTATTACCGGTGTATCGGTAAGCCGCGCTAACGGTGAAGGTAGCCAAATTACAGTACGTGGTTTTGGTCCAGAGTTTAACTTGATTACCTTAAATGGCCGCCAAATGCCGGGCACAGGTTATACACGCTCGTATAACCTTGAAAACGTTGCCTCTGAAGGCGTAAGTGCGCTTGAAGTGTTTAAAACAGCTCGTGCAGACGTGCCAAGCGGTGGCTTAGGTGCAACGGTTAATATTTCTACTGCGCGACCTTTTCAAAAGCCAGGTCAAAATTTTTCGGCAACCGTTAAAGCAAACCACGACTCGTCGAACGAAGCTGGCGATGACGTAACACCAGAGTTTTCTACGGTTTACAGCAATACCTTTGTAGATGACACTTTTGGTTTCGGTTTTTCATTTTCGCACCAAGAGCGTGACTTTCAAAAACAAAGTGCCAATATTCAAGGCTGGCAGGCAAACGTAGACTTACCTGAATTAGATAGCAGCAACGTAGTTGATAACCGCACAGATTCTGCAGGTAACTACTACTTCCCTAAAGACATGAACTACTCTATTGAAGATGTAGAGCGTGAACGTACAAATGGGCAAGTTACTTTTCAATACGCACCAGTCGATGGCTTTGTAGCAACACTTGATTACACAGCAAGTAAAGCTGTAACCGGCTCTCAAAGCATTGGTTGGGGTATTTGGAACGACTTTGGTAGCAATATAAATGGCTACGAACTAGATGAAAATGGTACTGCAGTATATGCAGACATTAGCGGTAATGACGCGTCATTCACAGCTAATAAAGGCACTACAGAAGTAAAAGCCCGCTCTCTTGGTTTAAACCTAGATTGGGAAATTAGCGATACGTGGCACGTAGAGCTTGATTACCACGACTCTAAAAACGAAACCGATAACGGCGCCGACAACGGGCTGGGAAGTGCAGGCCAAGTAATTTTAGGTTCTGATCAGCTAGCTAATAAAATTTATGATTACCGCACGGGCGAAGTACCAACTGCACAAGTTAATTGGTTAAATGGCACAAGTGAATTAACACCTGGCGAAATTGATTCAAACTTTAGTCAGTTTACTCACTCACCGGGTGAATCAAACATTGAACAATTACAGCTGCACACAACATGGTATAACGAAAGTTATGACATTGGTTTAGTTAAAGTTAAATTTGGCGCATCACGTACAGAACAAAACACAGGTGGTTACACCGCGTGGAGTGGTTTAGTAGGTGGCCCAGGTTTTAACCCATCATATACAGAAATATTCCCAGACGGCATGTTTACCCGTAATGATACATCAGGCCTTTTAGATCAGTTTGATGGCGGCGGCAGTGACTTACAACCTGGTTACTACTATACCTATGACTTTGACGAAGCTGTTGCACGCCAAATTGCTTACTTAACGGCAGATGTAACAGGTGGCGATGCATATGCTGCTAATGCATACGCAGACGGAATAGATAGCGAGAGCTACGTAGAAGAAATCACTAATAGCTTTTATGTTCAATCAAACTGGGAATTTGACGTAAGTAACTACTACGTAAAAGTAAATGCAGGCCTACGCTATGAGCAAACAGACGTAACCAGTACTGTACGTCAACGCGTTGAAGATCAAGTTAATTGGATCAGCGCTTCAGAGTGGATCATGCAATACGCTGCTGGCGGCGATGATAACTTCTTAGAACAACAAGGTGATTACGATGTTTTACTGCCTTCAATCGACGTAAGTGTTGATTTAACTGAAGACGTAGTAGCCCGCGTATCTTGGGGTAAAACAATGTCGCGTGCACCACTAGGTAATTTAGCCGGTGGCCGTAGTTTAACAGGCAGCCCAAAACCGGGTTCTCGTACAGGTAGCCAAGGTAATACAAACTTATTGCCATTTGAATCAACAAACCTTGATTTATCACTTGAGTATTACTACGCAGAAGGCAGCTACGCATCTGTTGGTTACTTTAAAAAAGACGTTGATAACTTTATTCAAACCACCATTACGCAAACTACTATTGATGGCTTGCACGATATTTTAAACGGCCCTCGTTACTTACAAGCCGTAAGCGATATTGAATCACGTGGTGAACAAGCAACAACCGACGCTATTTTTGCACAAATGATTGCCAGCGGTTACGGCAATGCAAATGGCGTTATTGAACCAAACAGCGACGATCCGCTAATTACATGGAATATTAGCCAACCGCAAAACACCGACAGTAAATCGGTAGATGGTTTTGAAGTTGCAGTACAGCACTTAATTGGTGAAACCGGTTTTGGTGTTGGTGTTAACGCAACATTTGTAGATGGCGACGTTGAATTTGATAGCGAAAGCCTTGATCAACAAGCACCGCTTACAGGCTTAAGTGACTCAGCTAACTTCCAAGGCTTTTACGAAAAAGACGGCCTATCAGTTAAAATTACTTATGCATGGCGCGACTCGTACCTAATTGGTGTTGGCCAAGCGCAAGGTTCAGCTGATGCGCCTCCGCAATATGCTAAAGCGTATGGCCAATGGGATATGAGCGTTAACTACGATGTAAACGAAAACGTAACGGTATTTTTTGATGGCATAAACTTAAATAATGCCACCGAAGAGGGTTACGGACGTTACGAAGAGCAGTTCTTATTTGCTAATCAGTACGGTCCACGTTACTCAATTGGTGCCCGTTACACGTTCTAACTAAATTTCCTTTAGTAAAAAATGCAAAAAACCGCTCACTGAGCGGTTTTTTATTGTCTTAACTCTTAGCTATTTACCAGTAATGAGCAGTTAACCTCCGACCTTTGGTAAAGGTTTCTTACTTAATATCTCAAATGTAATTAAATCCACAAGCATTGAATAAACCACATTATTATTAATAAAAATAACAAAAAGCTCACCGTCAGAATTTAAACCTGATTCAATTATACGATTATAATCTGTAATAATTTCAGTGTAATTAGAGCCATCAACTTTACTTAAAGCAAAGGTCCGATTGTCGGTATTATCCAGTTTATTATCTAAATTAGTATCACTATTTATTACCTCATAAGAGATAATACGGGTGGCTGATCTTTCATTAAACTCATCATCTACAAGTGGCATTATATCTATAATCAACTGATCTATAGATTTAAATAACCAAACAGAGTTATTAGTAATACTATTAATGAAGAGAACGTTTTTTGATCTAGTTGGTTTATAGCTACTTCCGCCAAACTCACTATACATCCCCAGTACTTCACTTTTTTCTACAAACAGTTTTTCGGACTCAAGTGCAATAAAATAAAAATCGGTGCCACTTATTTTATGTGGATAACCTAAGCGCCAGTTTTCTTCTTTGTTGTCGTCTTGAGCTAAATTTAATGTTGTTTGTTTTATGAGGTTTTGATCTTTAAAAATAACAGAAGCAAGTTGAAATAAAACAAACAACATCGCAATTATAAGCCCACTAAATAAAACCAGCCCATTAAGATGCCATACCCATTTAAAAAATTTATCTGATTTCATGTTATTCCAACTTCTAAACTACTTAATTTTAAAGTAGATAATTATCAACTAGTATTTTTTAATCTGCTCAAGCAACACATTAGTTGTCCAATCAATGCCGTTATACGCAACATCCGGCTTGTAAAAATCTCCTGCTCCACGAGCTCTATTTACATATACTTTATTTGGCACTACAACTTTACCCAACCCTGAAGGTAAATCAGCTAAGCGTACTTCCATATACATAGAATCAGCACTGCTTGGCGCACCGAATAACGTTGTATTTTCAAAAAGCTTAAACTTATCAAGCGCATCTAAACAAGCACTGGCACACTGCGGCGGAACAATAACAAACACCTTGGTTTTAAAGTCAGTAGTTAAAGGATTTTGTGGCATATTATTTAGCGTATTAGTTTCTTGTTCTACATAAAATGGGGCATCATTTTTAAGTGATAAAGCCATACCAGCTGCTACGGTTTTAACTATTTTCAATAATTCAGGCTGATCTTTTACAATCTCTAATAAAGACACTACATGGTCGGTATTATCTTTTGATGCTCTCCACCACACTTGCGTGTTTTGAGATTTATCATTTGCTTTTTGTTCTACTACCTTTTCACCCCATAATTCTTTGGCTATTTGTGAGCTCCAATAAGATGAGCCACCTTGGTTATTACGCAAATCTAATACCACGGCTTTTGCAGTAAGTAACTTGCTACGCTGCTGTTTTATTTTTTCAAACACTTTATTGTAGGCAGCAGTTTGTTTATCGGTTGATGAAAAGCTAGGCATAGCAATCCAAGCAATGTTTTTTTCAGGCCACGTTAAATCAATGGGGAGTTCATCACCGTTATAAGCATTTTCTAAATGCCTGCTTGCTGACTTAGGCCTTACTGACCAATTGAGTACTTGTGTATAGGTATTGCCATTGGCTTTAACAAATTCGCATTCTTTTAGAGGGGTTAAAAATGGATTGCCCTCGTCAATTAGTAACCGCCAACCTTGCTGCCACCAATGCCCAGGTTGTGCAACTTCACCATGAAACTTAAATATTCTCTCACGCATTAAGGTATCAGTGCTTTGCCCATCACATTGGCTTACAACGTCGCCTTTGCTAATATTTTTGTTTTCACTGTAATACACTTTTAGCGCATCACCTCGCCATACAGTTCTAAAGCCCGGCCAGCGGCGCGCGGGTCTATCTACACTTGAAAACGCACCAGCGTGACCATCTTGTAAAATAGTGCTAAAGCGCGCAATTGCCGCTACATGCGCCTGCGGTCCACTCGCTTGAGCCGACAATGTAAGTGCCTCCGCTTTTGCTTGATTTAATAAATCAGGGAAAGTTGGGTTATTACTATCAAACATACCAGGGTGATTTTGTGCGGTAATACTATAAGCCGCGTTAATATCGCGATCTGTTATGCTGCGCCACTGCTCAGGTGTGGCTGGTAATGCTTGGTTTTTAGCTGCATTAACAATAGGTGATATTAGAAAAGCAGCGAGTAATACATAGTTGGTTGTTGTTTTTTTTATAGTCATAAAAATCCATTTAATTATTTACCAAAATAGAGCTGCGGTAGGAGTAACTTTTATACTTTGTAATTATTGTTTAAATTCAGGCTTTAATAACCCATAGCACCTCAAGTCATGAAACTCATTTTTCCAGTAACCACTTGCACGGCGAATACCTTCTTCTTTGAAGCCTAGCTTTTTCAAGACCGACTCTGAGGCAAGATTGCCAATCATAGTATCTCCTTGAATTCGGTATAGTTCACCGAATAGAAGTTGATTTGAGAATGCAGCATTAATAACCTCATGTAATGCTTCAGAGGCAAACCCACACCCCCAATACTCAGAAGCTATTTCGTACCCTATGCTGGCATTTTTCATCTTTTGGTTCCATGTATTAAAGCCGCAAGTGCCAATTAACTTACCTGTAGTCTTTAGACGAATAGCCCATCGAATACCAATATTCTCAGTGAAGCGAGCATTGAAAAAATCAATTAATTTAGCTGATTGAGCTTCTGACTTATAAGCCTCTATATCGTAAAATTTAACAACTTCTGCATCTGAATAGATATTTAGAAGTACTTCACTATCGCTTGCTGATAAGCTAGTAAGTATCAGACGTGCTGTTTCTAGCTCTGGGAAATTCATAAGCTCTCCGTGCCATAACCGAGTTTACAAAAACACCCGCGTTAAATTCATTCTATTTGTGCACAAACCATAGCTGAGTTCCTATTTTGGTTCAATTGCTACTTTCTGTTTTTTAACCTAGCGAGCTCTCTTGATTTAATTTTTAGCACTTTAATTTTAGCGCCATACCAATTAGCCATAGGTGCTGCAGCAATACCGTGTATTAACGTGCTCATCCACACTGCATTAATCGCAACTATAAGTATTGAGTGGCCGTATTCGCCTAAAATATCTTTAGAAATAATAAGTGCAAAAAGTGCTGTTGCAAGACCTCGAGGTCCAAAGAAACCCATAAACACTTTTGTTAATGTCTTTGCTTTTGTACCAATTAACGATAGGTAAATAGCAAGAGGGCGCACTATAAAAATACTCACCAGAATATAACCAGCAACGGGGAAGGTTAAATGCTCAATAGCTGAAGGCAGTAAACCAAGCCCAATAATAACAAACGAAGACCATATTAACATTTGCCCTTCGCTTTCAGTAAATTGGTATATAAATCGGCAATGCCCTTTTACACTATTACCAAAAGCTAAACCTGCAACAAACGCTGATATAAATCCATTTCCACCCATTAAAGTAGCCATTAAATATGATGTACCGGTAAGTGCTAAAACGCCAATCCCTTCATATATAGTCGATGATATTTTTTTTGACTCAGAGTATAAAAATAAACGTCCGCTCGAGTATCCCATTAATGCGCCAACCAAAATACCTATAAATATTTGGCTAAATCCAAACACTAACCATGACATTTCATTTTCTTGAGAGCCGGTTTCCATAGCAACTATGCTGGCAAAAAATAATATGACAGGTAATGCTAGCCCGTCATTTAAACCACTTTCAACAGATAGACTTTGTCGCTCGTTTAAAGGTACGCTCTCATTACTAACAACCGCTTGACCTAAAGCTGCATCAGTAGGTGCTAAAATTGCCGCAACTAGGGCTAGCATTGCCCAAGGCCACTGTGGGAAGAATAAATAAGCAAAGCCTGTACCAATCAAAATACTCAACGGCAAACCTATCAATAGCATTCTTAGAGGCCACGTATTTTGCCTTTTTAATCTTCGTAGGTTTATTTGTGAAGCATCTAAAAACAATAATACAACTAGCGATATTTCTGCTATTAAATATACGGTTTCATGTGCGTCTCCAATACTAATAAACCCAAGTTGAGAAACCGCAAAACCAATACCCAAAAATACCATTGGTGCGGTAATAATGGTTGTGGACAGCTTTTTAGCTAGCATAGCGTAAGCACTAACTGAGAAAAGAAGAATGAGTAATCCTATTTCCATTGGGAAATCCTATTAGGCATGGCTTGGTATTTTTATTAGAAAATATCAGGGTTGGGGTTAGCTATATTAAATCAGCACAATTTATTGAGTTAATTTGTATAAGTGTATTTTTAACTTTAATCTAAATAATAACCGGCACCTAAGTGATATTAGCGTGCCGGTTACGTTTAACGTTTAATATATAAAAGCTTACTTAGCACTTGCACGTTTTGCGTCTAATCCAAGCAACTTATCAATAGATAAAAAGCCAGGTCCACGAGCAAATATCACTAATAATGAAACAGCCCACCACGATGCAGGATTAATCCAATGATCGAGTGTAGGAAAAACTGCAAGCTGAATAAACATTGTCATACCAATAAGGCCTAACGCCGCAAAGCGAGAAAACAAACCGATAATCAGTAATATTGGGAGTAACACTTCAACAACACCAGCAACCACAGCAAGCGTTTCAATTACTTTTACAAGAAATGAGCCATCAACATAATCTAAGGTTTGAGGATTACAAAGCTGCAAAGCACCTTCTCTAACTGGATCAGGACAGAAAAATTCATATTTAAATAGGTCGTATTTATCAACATTAAATTGTAAAAAACCATCCCATTTGCTCAATCCCGAGTCGAGGAATACTTTAGCAACCATAAAACGAAGAAAAAACAGTACTATAGGTTCCAAGAACCGCGATAACTGTTCTCCCATTTGCACGTACAGTTGTTGTATTTTTTTTATCATGCCCATATTTATTCCTACTCTTGTAATGTGTACTAATTGATTTGGATTTCTAATAATTCATTTTGTAAGCATGCTGTAAAAGCATCACTCACCTCAAAGTGTTCATCTACCGTTATTGCTGCATCAAAAGCTTCACCTAAAGACCTACCTGTACCCTGTAGAGCCTGCATAAGTGCAACTTCTGCGATAGAAAGAGAGCGGGCTTGCACCGCACCTTGCAAACGCCATAACATAATAAAATCCTCAGCAGAGGATTTAGTTACAACGACATCATTATTATTTGTTTTTAGCGAAATCCATTCTAAAAAAGCGCTTTCACTCACACTAAGTAATAGTACGCTGGGATTGAGCTTTACATTGAGTTCAGTAAGCTCAGTACCTTGTTCCATTAATTGAGTAACATATTCTATAGTTAAAGTTTCCGTTGAATCAGCGCTCATCAAACTCATTAACCACGCGTAATCTAAATGCGCAATATCAACTAAGTTCATGTATAGATTTGATGTGCTTTGCTGATTTTCAGTAACTTCTAAAATATGTTTATTTTCAAGCTCACCATCTTTAATCAAATCGGCTACAAAGCCAGGAAAGCTTAGTCCGTATCCCACCAAAGTGCCCTGCTCTGGCGGAAAACGGTCAACATAAAGTCGTGCCATTTTACGAAAGTTCTCACTACCTACTTTTTTTTCACACATAGGAAAGTTAGCTATTAATGCATCAACACAGCCTTTATAAAACCCGTTACGATACACAGCTAACCTTTTAATATGCGATGAGTTTTCGCAAAAATGCTCCATTGCACTTGGATCGCCCGTTCGCAAATAGCGAGTAAAAGCATCAATATATTGGTTGGTACTCATCAGCGAACCACTTCTTTATGAGATATATTTAAGCGACTTTGTAGCTCACTTTGATTCAAATAGCTTTGCGCAGTTTCACGCTCGATCATAAGCTCTTCAAACGATGGAATATTCGCATCTCGCTCAACAAGTACTGGTCGCGGACCAAATATCCCAATTGCTTGTTCTAACAAATCCCAAACAGGCGTTGCCACTGGTGCTGCATGGCTGTCTATCAATAGTGACTGACCAAGAGCTGGATCAGGATCGTGCCCTGCAATATGAATTTCTCCAACAAGCTCAGCAGGGATCTGCTTTAAATAATCAAGCGCATCAATACCCGTGTTTTTACTACTTATGTATAAGTTATTAATATCGATAAGTAAGCCGCATCCAGTACGCTTCGCTGCCTCAACTAAAAATTGAGGTTCATCCATATCACTTATAAAATCTAAATAGTTACTTGGATTTTCAACTAATATTGACCGACCTATGCCCGTCTGGTAACAGTCAATACCATTAATTAAAGACGCAAGTGCATCTTGGGTGCGAGGTAACGGCATTAAGTCTGCAAAATATTTGCCATCTGACTTAGACCATACAGCGTGTTCAGATACCAGCACTGGCTGAAATTCATCAATTAGCGCTTTCACTCGTTTAGTATGAGCAAGCATAGCTTTATGATCAGAACCTAATGAGCCGCCAACACCATGAAAACTAATATCAAAGTTTTCACGTACAGCTCTCAAATAATTTAACCGAGGACCACCTGCCACAAAATAATTTTCTGTATGCACTTCAAACCAAAGATTATTATTTGTAGATGGCAGCTCTACGGGTAAAGCTAAAATGTCGTTGAGATGTTCTGGTTTTAAACTGAGACCCGCGCCTAATTGCTCCCCAGCAACAATGTACTGGGGAAAACCTGCTTTATTAACCTTCAAGCGAACCTTTACCATTAGGAGTTACAATTGATTCACATACACCTTTCGGTGCATATGTCCATGCATTAGCTTGGAAGTCTGTAGTTGAAGTGCCTTCACAACTTGTTCCTGCACCTGCTTTACAATCATTTTCACCCGCTAAAGCAATACCAAAACATTTATCTTTACGACCGCGAACTTTATCACCGGCTACCCAGCCTTTAAATTGCTCTTGTACTTTTGCTGAAGCACCTTCTGCAACAGTTAATTGACTGTTAGGGCCAGCTACTGCGCCTGCGCTTAAAACTGCTGCTGATGCGCCGATTAATAAAGCCTTAGTTAAATTTACTTTTTTCATTTTTATGCTCCGGATTAAAAAATTTTTCTTGTTTTATCAATGATTGTTAATAATACCAATCCGCAATAATACTTAATCATTTTGCGGGGCTAAACGTGTCGCTACCTGCGTTAAAAAATTCTCATTTAGAACAACTAAATAGCGAATTTTTTGCCTAGCTATCAACACGTTTTTCCATACTCAAAATAAATCACTTAATTAAGCGAATTGGTATAAAAACACTCATATTTTGATAAACAAGCACAATGGAGATAAGCAATATCGCCGTTTTATCAATTTAATAGACCTATCGTTCTTATAAAAACTTTCAGGTTATTTGCTTACAACTAAAAAACAACTGTAAACAAGAAGTAAATATAGTGGGCTAAGCAGTTAATACAAGCATTAGAAAAGCTAACCTAATTATTTTGATAATGAATAAGCTTGAAAAAGTCCATATTTAGTGGATTAGATGCATTGCGGCACTTTATTCTGGTAATGATCTACAAATAGAAATTTACTCTACTGAGGAAGGATAAAAATATTATTTAAAGGCTCCTTATATTTACACCACTCTATACTCGCTAAATTAGCGTTTTTTAAGTAGGACTCGTAAACACCGTCATTATAATGTTATTTTTTGCAACGCTAAAATGTTGGACTATATGGCCATTACCAACGGTTGATTGCCTATAAAAAAAGCGCTACAAATAGGTAGCGCTGGCATTATTACTTAATGGTTGTTTATTTAAAGCTTAGGCTCTTTATTTAAAAGAAGCCGAGCGGATCTTCGCTGTAGCTCACTAATAGGTTTTTAGTTTGTTGGTAGTGCTCCAGTGCCAGTTTGTGCGTTTCGCGCCCTATTCCTGATTTTTTATAACCACCAAACGCAGCGTGTGCTGGGTACATGTGATAACAGTTAGTCCACACTCGCCCTGCTTCTATTTTGCGACCCATACGATAAGCACGATTCATGTTTCTGCTCCACACACCGGCACCTAAACCAAACTCAGAGCTATTGGCAAGCTCGAGGGCTTCGGCTTCATCTTTAAAGGTCGACATTGAAATAACAGGGCCAAAAATCTCTTCTTGGAACACACGCATATCGTTTGTGCCCTTTAATAACGTAGGTTGTATGTAGTAACCACCGTTTAAGTCATCACTTAGCTGCTCTACATTACCGCCAGTGAGTACTTCAGCGCCTTCTTTTTTGCCTATTTCAATGTAGCTCAGTATTTTATCAAATTGCGCTTTTGAAGCTTGTGCGCCAACCATAGTTTCGCTGTCTAGCGGGTTTCCGCGTTTAATTTTTAAGGTACGTTCGAGTATTCGCTCAATAAACTGCTCGTAAATGTCTTCTTGAATAAACAGCCTTGATGGGCACGTACACACCTCGCCTTGATTGAAGTAAGCAAGCACGGCGCCTTCAATAGCTTTGGATAAAAACGCATCGTCTTTTTCCATTACATCATTAAAAAATATATTAGGTGATTTACCACCGAGCTCGACCGTTGAAGGAATAATATTTTCAGCAGCGCATTTCAAAATATGTGAGCCCACAGGCGTTGAACCTGTAAATGCAATTTTAGCGATACGCTTGCTTGTTGCCAGTGCTTCACCTGCTTCTTTACCAAAGCCGTTTACTATATTTAATACGCCTGCAGGGAGTAAATCGCCAATTATCTCCATTAAAACTAAAATAGAAGCTGGTGTTTGCTCAGCCGGTTTTAAAATTACACAGTTACCTGCAGCAAGTGCTGGCGCTAGTTTCCAGGCGGCCATTAAAATAGGGAAGTTCCACGGAATAATTTGCCCAACAACCCCTAGTGGCTCATGAAAATGATACGCAACGGTGGTTGCGTCTATTTCACCTATAGTGCCGTCTTGCGATCGTAGGCACCCTGCAAAGTAGCGAAAGTGATCTGCCGCTAGCGGAATATCAGCAGCGAGTGTTTCACGAATTGCTTTACCGTTATCCCATGTTTCGGCAACAGCTAGTAACTCTAGGTTTTGCTCAATTCGGTCGGCTATTTTTAGCAGTATGTTACTTCGGTCGGTCACCGACGTTGTGCCCCATTGCTCTCGCACTGCATGCGCTTTGTCGAGAGCCAGCTCTATATCGTCTTTGTCTGAACGCGGTATTTGGCAAAATACCTTACCGTTTACTGGGCTTATATTATCAAAGTATTGGCCATTTACAGGCTTTACCCACTCTCCGCCAATGTAGTTTCCGTATTGTTGTTTAAAGTTTACGAGTGCGCCGTCGCTACCTGGATTTGCATATATCATGTGTGTGATCTCTTTATTGTTGTTAGCTAAAGGTCGAACATTTATATAAAACAAAATGCTTTATATTTAATCAATGTTGATTGACATTAGCCTAACAAGTACCTAAAAACTTGATTAGCTGTCCACAAAAGTTGTCTGTGAGTCCAAACTAATAAAAACCTAAAGGATTGATATGCACACATCTCAGTTAAACAAAAAACGCCAACAACTTGATGTATTAATAGAAAATAAAGTCACATTCGCTGCAGATAGCAGTGAGTTGAGTATTTACGACACGTATCAAAGCGCGCAAAAGGTAGCACTGCACTCAAACGAGCTGCTGTTTTGTGCCATGCTTAGCGGCAAAAAGGTAATGCACGTAGAAAGCAGTCAATACCATAAAGCATTTTTACCACACGAGTCGTTTGTATTAGCGCCAGAGCAAGGTGTTTTAATTGATTTTCCACAAGCATCAATGCACGCCCCAACCACCTGTTTAGCCATTGAAATTAGCACAGATAAAATAACTAGCGTGGCGAATGCACTAAACATGCAGCAAAATTTTGCACACGATGGCTTATTTGAATATGTACCTCAGTTAGTGCATACCCAACATAATATTCAAACGCAGCAATTATTAGAGCGCATGGTGCATTTATTTAGTGAGCAAGGCGCACAGCGACATTACTTGATTGATTTGTCGTTGAACGAATTGATCACCCGTTTATTACAACAACAAAGCCGCGAGCTATTGCTGGCTAGCTGCGATAAGCCACGCCTTAAAACAAAAGTCAGCGATGCCCTGCTTTATATTGAAGAACACTTAAGTGAAACGCTCGACATAAATACCTTATGCAAAATAGCCTGTATGAGCCGAAGTAAGTTTTATCAGCAATTTAAACTCGCATTTGGCACTAGCCCAGCCCTTTGGCAGCAACAATTAAGACTTAAAAAAGCGCGTACTCAATTACTACAAGGCCATGCAATTAGCAAAGTTTGCTTTGATGTTGGATTTAATAGCGCGAGCCACTTTAGTCGCCTATTTAAACAAACCTTTGGCATTGCGCCCAAAGAGTGCCGACATTAGCTCTAAAATCTTATTTTTTTACTTTGCTAACGCCCTGAATATGTTAGTTTATTAACATGAGTATTGAGTAAAGAATTGGTATGAGTAAGCAAACCCGCTGGACCCTTAAAAGTATTGCTAAAGAGTTAGGTGTGTCTAACGCGACAGTATCTAATGCGTTTAATCGCCCTGATCAGCTATCGGCTAAACGCCGAGACGATATTCTCGCAGCGTGTAAAACTTTGGGCTATTACGGGCCTAATAAGGCCGCGCAATCATTGCGTAATGGCACATTTAATATTGTCGCTTTAGTGCTGCCCGATAGTGTGGAGTATATGGTGTCGGACCCTGTAGCTAGTAGCTTTATGCGCGGTGTGACCTCAGTGCTAGAAAAAAATGGCATTAATGTTTTATTGTTTTCAGGTAATAGCGATAACCTTAATAACGTGGTCGACTTTGTCGATGGCTTTATTTGTTATGGCCGCCCTCGTAATAACGCGTTAGTAGAGCAGTTAAAAACAGTGTCTAAACATGTAGTGACAATTGATTTTGATATTGCTCGCAATGCCTCTGTAAATATTAATAACGAGCAAGCAAGTTACGAAATAGCTAAACACGTACTGCATAATCAAAACGATAAAGTGGCTATATTAGGGCTTAGATTACTTGATGAAAACGTATTATGCCGGGTGTATGAGCATCACGAATTTGAAACCGGACAATCTATTTCGCATCAACGTTTACGCGGGTATCAACGCGCTTTAAGCGAGGCAAATATTACGGTGGCTGACGATCGCATTTGGAACATTCCTGAAAGTAGCGAACGTTTTGCCAATATTGCTGCAAAAGAAGTACTTAGTGCATCACCGCGTCCTAACGTTATAATTTGTATGAGTGATTTAATTGCCCTTGCCACAATGCGAGAAGCAATAAAACAAGGCATAAGAATAGGTGAAGAACTGCGTATTGTGGGCTTTGATGGTATTGATGAAGCAGCCCGGTTTGTACCTCGCCTCACCACTATTCATCAAAACAGCCAAGAAAAAGGCGTTATAGCCGCCGAATTATTTATTTCTAAAGAAGAAAAAACTCAGGAAGTCAGTTACGAATTAGAGATTGGTGCGAGTAGTTAGCTTACAAGCCTTGTAATCGTTTTATGTGTTAAAAAGCCAAGTTTAAGTAGCTTGGCTTTTGTTTTACATGGCGTTTGTAAATTACTTTTATAACATTAAGCTAAAAATGAATTTAAGTTAATCGTTGTTTCTTCATCTCCGTTTACTTGCGTAATAAGTGCATGGCGCAATTTAAAATCAACAGTGAGTGAAATAGTTTGCTCATCTAGTTGCCACGATAAACAACACATACTGCCTTCACCTTGGGCACTAAATTCACCTGCAAACGCGGGGTGTGAATTGCGAATTTTAATTAATTCAATTAAACCTTTTACTACAGGCTTATTTAAGGCTTTGTCGATTATATTTGCATCTAAATATGGGCGGTTAATATCACGGCCTACATTTGTATTAGCTAATAGCTCCATGTCGTTTTCGCAAGCAAATAAGCCGCCGTAATATACTTGTGGTACACCTGGAGCAAAAAATTGAATTGCACGCGACAGTAAGTAATCAAAGTCTTTCGCGCCTAATGCGTTGTAGTACGTACAGTTAACTTGATATAAGTCGACATTACTCGCCGCAGCGCCCGTAGCTTGGCGGCTTTGGTTGTTGCTGTTGGCGTGCATTGTTTCTACGAGGTTATCAATCTGCTGTGCATTTAATAGCCCTGGTTTGTCGCCCATTGGACCTGCGTCAATAATGCCAATACCGTCGTGTGTATCAAGTACAGTTAAGCAATTACGTGGCGAAATTTGTAACCATTTGAGCAGTGCATCTACATCGTTGTTAAATAAGCTGTGTAAAATAAGCGGTGGTAACGCAAAGTCGTAAACCATATTTACGCGTTTTGCCACTTCTACCTGAGTTTGATAATGGCTATGAATTTCTGCAATGGTTTCCATGCCTAAATCGTTTGCTTGCTTAGATAAGTTATCTAGGTAGCCAAACGTTTCATCAAGCATAAAGCAGTTAGTGCCAGCTTGCTTAATGGCGTAACCCGCTGCATCTAAACGAATAATATTTACATTGTTATCCGAAAATTTAGTAAGTACATTATTTAAATACGCAACACCGGCTTCTACTTTTACGTTTATGTCAATTTGGTTATCGGTAAAAGTGGTCCAAAAGTCATACGTTTTACCATCACCACATTTCATAGGGGTAAAGCAACTACCAGGACGTGGGCGGTAAATTGCTTTTTGCTCAGCTTCACTCATACCATTTGGAAATACATCATCTTTGGTTAAAAACAAATCCCAAAATTCTGATTGCTTACCCTTTGCTAGTAAATCTTGAAACTGAAAAGACTGCGCCGATACATGGTTAACAATTAGGTCTGCCATTAAATCGAGATCTTTACCTAATAGTTGTATGTCTTCCCAAGTGCCTATTCTAGAATCAACTTCACTATGATCAATAGGGTCAAAGCCAGCATCGCTGCCATCAATAGGATTGTAAAATGGCAATAAGTGCACACCACCAAATACGCCTTTTAAAGGGCCGTTTAAAAGTGTAGTTAGCGCGCCTATATTTTGGCCAGTGATTCGATCAGCATATGTGATCAATTGAACTTTATTCTTCATCATTGTGTGATTACCATGTTGAAACTTAATCGATTAAGATATATCTTTAACTAGCGAGTAAGAATTTACAAGTAATTTTTAATAATTTTACATACAAATTTCGTGGCTAACGTAATACTACAGTAAGCAACTGACTGACTTACGAAGTGTTAATAGAGAATTTAACGAGGAATAAACACATGACAAAATCACACACACACGTAAGCAGCGACC
Source organism: Pseudoalteromonas sp. AS84 (assembly GCF_038900255.1). NCBI lineage: Bacteria > Pseudomonadati > Pseudomonadota > Gammaproteobacteria > Alteromonadales > Pseudoalteromonadaceae > Pseudoalteromonas > Pseudoalteromonas sp. AS84. The sequence goes on from NZ_JBBMQY010000001.1 coordinate 472,824, forward strand.
CACTGCAACAAATACGCTGGCTTACATACATGATGTTTTTTATGTTTGCCATGACCTCTGACGCAGTCGGCATGATAATCCCCGAACTTATAAAGGATTTCGGTTTGAGCATGACTCAAGCTAGTGCATTTCATTACGCTCCCATGGCACTAATAGCCTTTAGTGGATTATTTTTAGGCTTTTTAGCTGACAGCCTTGGTCGTAAAAAAACCATTATGCTAGGTTTATTAATATTTTCTGCGAGTTGTTTTTTATTTGCATTTAGCACCAGTTTTACCTTCTTTTTAGTATTGCTTTGCTGCATAGGCTTGGCCATTGGTTTATTTAAAACCGGCGCACTGGCGTTGCTTGGCGATATTTCACATAGTAACGACGACCATACTAAAACCATGAACAAGGTTGAGGGCTTTTTTGGTATTGGCGCTATTGTAGGCCCTGCCCTAGTTGGTGTTTTATTAGTGCAAAACGTAAGTTGGACATACCTGTATATTATTGCGGGCGTAATGTGTTTAATACTTGCTTTATTAGCATGGCGCGCAGACTACCCTGACGTGGTTAAAACAACTGAAAAGCCAGCCTCTTTGGCAACCACCCTAAAAATGGTAAAAAACCCTTATGCACTTGGCTTTTCTTTAGCTATTGCACTTTATGTAGCGACTGAAGTGGCTATTTATGTATGGATGCCGACGCTATTAAAGGACTACACAGGCTCTTGGCCGCTCCTTGCCACTTATGCACTTACTATATTTTTTATACTACGTGCTGCAGGTCGTTTTATTGCCGTATGGTTACTAAATCGCTATAGCTGGCAAGGTGTTATGGCTTATTTAAGCTTAGGTATTGCGCTTTGTTATGTGGGTACACTTATTGGGGGTGTTGATTGGGCTGTAGGGTTACTACCTCTTTCAGGTTTATTTATGTCTATGGTTTATCCAACTTTAAACTCTAAAGGTATATCGTGTTTTCCTGCAGAGCGCCATGGAGCCGTAGCCGGCGTTATATTATTTTTCACCGCATTATCAGCTGCTTTAGCTCCTTTATTTATGGGTATGATCAGTGATTACTTTGGCCATGTGCGCTATGGCTTTTACTTAGCAACAGGGTTTGCCGTGATTTTATTTGTAGCTATGTTGTTCAATTATTTACGCGACCCATCAATGAGTGCTTTACAAGAAAGTAACCCAACAGCTTAATAAACTTGTATCTCAATACAATAAAAAACACTTTTAAAATCAACATATGAATAATAAAAGAGCAAATTAAACACAAAATGATTTGCTTATTGTAAAATATTTGTTATTTTTACTTAATCGATTAAGTAAAAATAACAAATCCTATTGGGATCAACACAACGAGGCGTTCACATGACAACACACAATACACCTTTATATTTAATTAGCGCTTTAGCACTTGCCGTAAGTCAAGGCGTTAACGCACAAGAAACAGACCAAGCAAAACCTGAAGCATCACAAAACAAAGGTCTTGAAACAATTGTTGTAACCGGCGTACCACGTCGAACAACAATAATGGCTTCAAGCGTATCAGTTAGTAGCGTGTCACTTGAACAAGTTCAAGTGTCTACTCCTCGCTCAACAGCCGAGGCTTTTAGAATCATCCCTGGTATTCGTGCAGAATCTACAGGTGGCGAAGGCAATGCAAATATTGCTGTTCGTGGCCTGCCAGTTGCTTCAGGCGGTGCAAAATTTTTACAATTACAAGAAGATGGTTTACCTGTACTGCAATACGGTGATATCGCTTTTGGTAATTCAGATATTTTTATGCGATTAGATAACACTGTGCAAACTATCGAATCGATTCGTGGTGGTTCAGCATCTACTGCAGCAAGTAATGCACCTGGTGGCATTATTAACTTTATCTCTAAAAATGGCGAAAACGAATCTGGCAGTGTATCTACAACACTTGGCTTAGATTACGACAGCGTTCGTACAGACTTTGAATACGGCACTTACTTAACCGATAGCGTGCGTTTTCATGTTGGTGGCTTTGTTCGACAAGGCGAAGGCCCACGCGAAACAGGTTACACGTCTAATAAAGGTGGCCAAATAAAAGCTAACCTTACTAAAGATTTCGACAACGGTTACGTGCGCCTTTATTACAAACACTTAGACGATAAGAGTGTTGGCTACCTTCCTATGCCAATGTACTCAAATGGTGACTCTATTGCTGGCTTTGATGCACAATCAGACACACCTCACTCAGCGTTATTTACTAAAACAGTACGCTTAAATGGTGAAAACCAAATCAGTAGCGGCGATATCCGCGATGGTATGAATCCAAAGGTTGACTCCGTTGGTTTTGAAGCTGTATTTGATTTAGATAACGATTGGCGTATCGAAAACCGCTTTCGTAAATCATCAATAAGCGGCAACTTTAATTCACCTTTCACAGAACAAGTAGGTAGTGCAACATCAATTGCAGAAAGCATTGGTGGCGTAGGTGCAACCTTGAGCAACGCGAACACCGGTGAAGCGTTTAACGATGGTTTAGCAATGAAGATAGTGACATTCGATGTCACAATGAATGACTTTGGTTCTATAGTTAATGACTTTAAATTAACTAAATCGTTCGACGATGATACTAGCCTAACATTTGGTTACTATGCATCTACGCAAAACATTGCGATGTCGTGGTTATGGAACTCTTACGTAATGGAGCTCAAGGGTGACAATGCTGCATTATTAAATGTAACAGGTGCCGATGGCACTGAGTTATCTGAAAACGGTTTATACGCTTACAGTGCATTTGGTAACTGTTGCCAACGTGATTACGATACAGAGTACGATACTCGTGCACCATACGTTGCATTTTCTACTAAATTAGGCGACGTAAGCATTGATGCAAGTGCTCGCTATGATAGTGGCGAAGCTCGCGGAACATACGCAGGTGCAGCGACTTCAACAGTAGATATGAACCGCGACGGTGAAATATCAATTCCTGAGCAAAACGTTGCAGGTATTGATATTGCTAACGCTAGCCCAGTAAATTACGACTGGAACTATTCTTCTTATTCAATTGGTGCTAATTACCAAATTAACCCAAGCCTTGCTACGTTTGCACGTATTAGTAAAGGTGGGCGTGCAAATGCTGACCGTCTTTTATTTGGTAAAGTACGCGCCGACGGCTCTGTTGCAAAAGAAGACGCTGTTGATGAAGTAAACCAGTTTGAGTTTGGTGTTAAAAAGCGCTTTGATTCATTATCAGTGTTTGCTACTGCGTTTTTTGCCGAAACTGAAGAGCAAAATTTTGAAGCAACATCACAAACGTTTTTTGACCGTGAATACGAAGCAAAAGGGATTGAAATAGAATCTACTTACTTTATTGATGCATGGGATTTTCGCGGTAATTTAACCTGGACCGATGCAGAAATAGCAAAAGATGCGCTTAACCCAGATGTGGTAGGTAATACGCCACGTCGTCAAGCCGATTTAATTTATTCATTAATGGCACGTTATAACTATGAAAAAGGCGCTGCAGGGGTAAGTTTCATTGGTACTACCGATGCATACGCTCAAGATAATAACGACTTGCAATTTGACGGCTACACACAGGTAAATGGCTTTGTAAGCTATGATTTATCTGAAAACCTTAATATTGCGCTTAATGTGAACAACCTATTTGATACAGTAGGTATTACAGAAGCAGAAGAAGGCTCAGTACCTGAAAACAACATTATTCGTGCCCGCGCTATTAACGGCCGCACAACGTCGGTAACTTTAAAATACGCTTTTAACTAAATGTGTGTATTGCGCTGCGGTGAGTAATCACTGTAGCGCCTTTTAAAGTATGGATAAATAACACCCTTCACGTTTTTTAGCCTAGCTTTGCTAGGCTTTTTAGGATATTCCAAATGACCAAACTTCTGTGCTTAGGCGAGCTATTAATTGATATGCTGCCACAAGATGCTGATAACTCTGCCTATTTACCTATACCAGGTGGCGCGCCTGCCAATGTAGCTGTAGGCTACGCAAAACTCGGCGCAGAGGCTGCATTTTGTGGTGGTAAAGGGGACGATCATTTTGCCAATCAATTAAGTAATGCATTAGCGCAATACAATGTAAATACAGACTATTTATTTACCATTGCAGGCTCACAAACTGCCATGGTTATAGTAAGCCTTGATGAAACCGGCGAGCGTAGTTTTGGCTTTTATCGCCATAACACAGCCGATGTACTATTAACGCAGGCGCATTTAGCGCATATAAATTGGCAAGAAATAAGCACACTACACTTTTGTTCAAACACATTAACCGAATCAGCAATTGCTAACACAACGGTTAAAGCGCTAGAACTTGCAAAAGCGAATAATAAGCTCGTCAGTTTTGATGTAAATTTACGCTACAGCTTGTGGGAAAACACAAGTGATATAGCAAGCAATGTAAAAGCTTGTTACACCTATTGTGACATAGTAAAACTCTCGCGTGATGAGCTTAATTTTTTAGCTCAGCATAGCGATACAACGAGCGATGATTACATTCAAGCGCTATTAAATACCGGAGTAAAACTGGTGTTTTTAACTGATGGGCCAGAGCCTGCCAAGGTTTACCACAGCGCATTTACACTTAACGAATCGGCACCAAAAATAAACGCCGTAGATACAACAAGCGCGGGCGATGCATTTATAGCGGGGGTTTTATACTACTTAAATAACTTGGGAAGTGATTTACCACTAGCAGATAAACTAAATGATAAAGCGAGCGTAAAAGACGCCCTGCACTTTGCTCTTAAATGTGGCTCTAAAGCGTGTTTAGCTAAAGGGGCATTTCCGGCATTACCTGTACTGGCTGATGTAATTTAAACGATTAAAGCCCCATATTACAGGGCTTTAAATTAGAGTTAGATCTATTGCTTTATAAAGGTGACACCTTTAGGTATTTCATCTTGGGGTAACCGAGTAGAGTGCATTTGCGATAACAACCATTTATCGCCCACTTTTGATACAACAACGCTTTCTAACCAATAAATATCAATACTTCTTTGAGTGTTTTTAATATTGGCTTTATTCCAGTAATTAATAAATGCAACATCACCCACTACACGCGAATTTATAACACTAAAATAATTAGTTCTTATAAAGTCAGAAGACTTAACTACATTTATAAAGTCATTAATAGTCCACACTTCACCGTGTTCTAAAAGTAGAAATGAATCATCAACGGCTGCACGCATTTGCGAGTGATCAACGTTAGAAACAGCTAAAAAAAGATCGCTAACCGGCGTGAATATGTTGTTATCTTTTGCATGTATTGATGTAGAAAATATCAGGAATGTAATAAAGATAAGTACTTGTTTCATTGTTTTTATAATATGTAATTTGCTCAATAATAATGAGTGTATTTTAATAGAGCAGTATTAACAATTGAAATAAAGCGAATGTAACTACTTAATAACGTTACCCATAGGGCAAAAAAGCACTCTATAAGAGTGCTTTAATTTAAGTTTTTAAACCAGGTTATTCGTCTAGCCAATCTATGGCTGCGGTAGCATTTTCAAAGTATTGAACCTCACCCGATATAAACCAGTTACCTATTTTTGCCATTCGAGCTTGCCACTCTTTATTACCGTAAATAGCTACTTTTTTAAATTCTTTAGAGTGCTTAACACCTAACTTTAAGTCATCCCACGCTGCGCGTAGTTCCCAACCTTCAAGTTCGCTACCATCTATTAAGGCGTTCACGACTGGATGCTTAACTTCGCCAAGAGCTGAATTTATCATTGGGGTAATTATTTTGTAGTCGTCGTGAGTAAGCGTACCAACGGCTTTAAGTTTTAAAAAAAACTCTCTTCCTGCACGTTCAAGACCAATCGATAAACCATGTGTTGTGTGTACCATTAATGCTCTCCTTAAATAGGCTGAGCGGTAAAAGTACACCTTCTAAAATTAATTAGTCCTGAACTAAATCAATAAATAATCTCAAATAAACGACTGATTTACGCATTTTGTACGCGAGATATCTGGTTTTCTACATCAGTTAAATGGCCCGTTTTAAGCCATACTTTTGCACCATTACTTCCCGCTTTAACATTCACAGTGCTATTAATAGGCACTCTTAACCAACTATGTTTGACAAGGGTGTCGGCTTGCTCATCAAATGAACCTTCAAGTACTAGCAGTTCTGCTCCACCTTTTGCGTTTATAACCATGCTGGCGTTGGCCTTAAAGTGCAACAAGCTTACGTCTTCAAAGTCGTCTTTGTACAAAGGGGTTACAGCTACATTTTTAAAACTAGGGTGCGCCGTACTTTGCATCAAGTCCGTTTGTAAACGCACGTGGGTTCTATCATCAGGCTGAAACTGCCATAACTTTACAAATATAACGCAGCCATTTTCAGACCCCGGTTTGTGCTTTGATTGCGGTGGATTACGGATATAAGAACCTGCCACAAAGTCACCGTGCTCGTCTTGAAATACCCCTTCAAGTACAACAAACTCCTCACCGCCGGTGTGTACATGCGGCGAAAATTCACTGCCTGGTGCATAACGAACAATGGTCGTGGCGCGAGCAACTTCGTCGCCCACACGGTCCAGTGCTCGTCTATCAACGCCCGCCATTGGCGATGCAACCCACGGGAGCGTTTCGCTGTGTACAACAACTCGTTTACTAAAATCGGCAGCAATTTTCATATTTGGCTCCTAACCGTAACTCCACTTAAACTTTAAACTAATTACGCCGCAACACTTGGGCGTTTTGCTACTTTTTCTTGCCATGCTAATAAATGAGTTAACTCATTCGGGATTGCTATTTGTGCAAATCCAGCAAATACCAGCCCAGCATACAATGTAATATCAGCAATACTAAACTGCTCACCAGCAACAAACGCCGACTGCGCTAGTACATCATTAAAATAGCTAAACCCTTGGCGTGCTTTTTCACCTTGTTTTTCACCCCAAGCCACATTTTGATACCTTTCAAGCTCTGGACCTAAGCCATCAGTTGCATGATGAAAGTAAGTTGCCACAGCGTCAAGCACCATAGACTCTGCACGCTTTTGCATCATGTTAATTACTGCTCGCTCTTTTGCGGTTTCACCCATTAATGACGGGCCTTCAAATGCGGTATCAATATACTCAGTAATAGCGGTACTTTCTGATATAAACGTGCCGTCATCTAGCTCTAATACGGGCACACCTGCTAGTGGATTCTTAGCTAAGAAGGCTTCTGTTCTGTGCTCACCATTTAATAAATCAACAGGTACAAACTCAACATTTGAAGTGGCATTTTTTTCAGCTAAAGCGATACGAACACGAAGTGGGTTTGGAAAGTTTTCTACATCATAAATTTTCATAGCAATCTCTATCTTTATTGTTTAAAAGTGAATTAGTGGCAGAAACCTACCTACCGATAGGTAATTTATAATATTAAACTAAATTTAAGTCAACGTTTAAATTTTTCTGATGTATAGGATTTAACTTAATTCATTGTAAAATTAGGGGGTTGCTTAAAAATAAAATCGCTTGTAAATAACTACCTACTGGTCGATAATTTTACTATACCAATTGCATTAAATAGGTGACCTATTATTACGCTAAGAAAATAGCGCAATAACAAGGCGAAAATTATGACATATAGTTGTTCTATATGAGTAATTTTTAACGCAGTTAGTAAGTTATTTAATGCGATAGAATGATCATGTTTTAATAAAATTGGTATTGCTACGGATAGGAAATATTAAAAATGAGTAAAAAAGAAGCTTTATTAAAAGCAGCTGAAAACAAGGTACGCCTTGGCGGGTACAGCAATTTTAGTTTTAGAGAGCTTGCCAGCGAAGTTGGAATTAAAAGCGCCAGTGTGCACTATCACTTTCCGACTAAGGCCGATTTAGGTGCAGAGCTTGCTCATCAATATACAAATTCTTTTTTAGCTGCGTTAGGCGAGCCAAGCGAGCTTAAAGCCAGCGGTAAAAATCCTATTGATGTGTACACTCAGCTTTTTAGAAGTGCTTTAGTTACCGACCGAAAAATGTGTTTATGTGGGTTACTAGGAGCCGAAAGCGATAGCCTTCCAGATAAAGTACGCCTTGAAGTAAAACGCTTTTTTAATCAAAACCTAACATGGCTTAGCGCTGCGCACCTAGCTAATGGTGAGCTTAACCCTACTAAAGCGGCTATTCAAACAGTGAGCTTGCTTGAGGGCGCTATGATGATAAGCAAAACGCTCGACGATAACAGTTACTTTGAACTTGCAACTCAGTAATACCTAAATTTAGTGCACAAAAAAAAGCGAGCTATTCATTATGAATAGCTCGCTTTTTTAATGCTTGAAATAACTTATGTGATTATTATTAAACCGCTGTTGGTTTAACTTTATGCTTAGAGTGCACAATTGCTAAAACAATTAAGCCAATCACTGTCACTACAGCGCCAATAGGTTTACCTAAATCGCTTGATAAGTTAAGACCAATTGCTGCAGTGCCAATATAAGAAACCGTTACCGCTGTTGCTATAACAGCAGGAACACTCGCAATCCAGTGGAATGCTCCACGGTCAAACAAGTACTTAGTGGCAAGCCATAATACGCTTGTAGAAAGCAGCATGTTTGAAAATGCAAAGTAGCGCCAAATTAACGAGAAATCGAGTTTCGTCATAAAGTATGCAATAGCAAGTATAGGTACCGCTACCAATAAGCGGTTACGTAAACTTTGCGGAATATTAAACGCATCAACAACGGTTAAACGTAGTGAGCGGAACGCTGTATCGCCAGAAGTAATCGGGAAAACGGCTACTGCAATAATTGCCATTATACCGCCAAATACACCTAAGTAACTGTTAGCTACATGGTTTACAACTAAACCTGGACCACCTTGATCAAGCAATGCTTTTAAGCCAGCGTAACCATCTGGGAACGCTGCAATACCTGCAAGTGCCCATACACAACCAACAATACCTTCACACATCATAGCGCCGTAATAAACTGGGCGTACGTATTTTTCGTTAGTTAAACAGCGCGCAATAATTGGCGCTTGAGTAGAGTGGAAACCACTAATAGCACCACAGGTAATTGTTATAAATAGCAATGGCCACGTTGGTAACCCATCTGGGTTTGGTTCTAAAAAGTCATGTGCGTGGTCAGCTTCAAAGTAAGCTAAAAAGTCACTTGGAACAGGCAAGTGCGGCGCATTAATAAGTAATGAAATAGCAATTGCCACTGTCATTACAATCATTAGCGCACCAAAAATTGGGTAAAACTTTGTTATTATTTTATCAATTGGTAGCAAGGTAGCTAAAAAGTAATACGCTAAAATAGCAAGTACCCAAAAGGTGTTATTTGCCAGTATTGTACCTTCAAAAAAATCAAGGTTACTTAACAAACCTGCAGGGCTCATAATAAATACTACACCTACAAAAAACAGTAGCATGGCAGTAAATATAAGCATAAAGCCTTTAAATACCACATTGTAATAATGGCCTGCGATTTCTGGCAGGCTTTTACCATCTTCTTTTATACTCATTACACCTGAGAAGAAGTCGTGTACAGCACCACCTAAAACATTACCAAGTACAATCCATACCAATGCAACAGGTCCGTATAAAGCACCTAAAATTGGGCCAAATATTGGACCTACGCCTGCTATGTTTAAAAACTGAATTAAAAATGCTCTTACAGGATGAATAGCTACGTAATCAACACCTTCGCTAAAGCGTTTTTGTGGTGTATCAACGGTTGAATCCAAGCCTGCTTGCTTTTCAACAAATGGGCTATAAAACTTATAGCCCAGTATTAAAATGGTAAGGCAGATAAAAAAGATGATCATAAAGCACGTTTCTCTTTTTGTATGTGTGTTATAGAGCGCATGTGTGTCGCCCCGCCTGTTCAATCCGTGAATAATCGACGATATTATCAAAGCGTCATAACCCTAACAATAAGACGTTTAGCTAATACAATAATCGATATAAGTCACTATTTACGCAACATGCACACTTAACACTCACTTATCGCCTACGTCTTATTTTAGGCAAAAAAAAAGCGGTTAAACTTTTACGTATAACCGCTTTCACACACAATGTTTTTTTAAAGTGGGTTCATAAACTCACTAATTTGTTGATGCGTTAAAGTAGGTGTTGCACCAGAGCTTTCGGCGACCATAGCGCCAACAGCACATGCAAAGTCAACGGCATATTGCGCGTCGTCGTTGCTACAAAGCTGATATATTAACGAACCTAAAAACGAATCCCCTGCGCCAACAGTATCAATTACGCTAATTAAATAACCTGAATTATAAAAATTATCGCCTTTGATTGTTAACAAAGCACCGTGGCTACCTTTGGTTACACATAAGTAATCGGTATTTGTTTGCTGTGCAATAAACGCTAAATTTTGTTCAAGCGAATGAAACTTACAACCCATCGCTTTTGCTATTTCGTATAGCTCTTCATCGTTTAACTTAATAAAGTCTGCTTTATTCATTAAATCTACAAGTGTTTCTAGCTTGTAATGCGGCGCACGTAGATTTACGTCAAATACTTTAAAGTTTGCTACATCAACTAGTTCATTTAATGTTGCTAAAGACGCTTCGCTTCGCCCAATTAGGCTGCCAAATACAAATACATCGCTACTTTTAACTTTACTAAGTAGCTCATCGGTAAGCGCTATATTATCCCACGCAGTGTCTGCCACTATTTCATAACTTGCAGAGCCACCACTGTCGAGTGTTACCTCAACCGTGCTAGTTTTTTTATCACTATTAATAGCAATGTATTCGCAGCTTACGCCCTTGCTAGTAATTTCGCCTAGTAACTCAGCGCCTAACTCGTCGTTACCAACAGCGCTGATCATATCGGCTTTAATGCCTAGTGAGTTAATACGCACACACATATTAAGTGGCGCGCCACCTAAGCGTTTACCTGAATCAAAACAATCCCACAGCACTTCGCCAAAACAGCTAACACTTACGGTTTCACTTGATTTATGATTAATTAAAATGCTCATAATTAGTTACTCTTTTGATCAAGTACAGCCTGCATAATGGCTTTAATTTTACTATTAGGTGCATACAACGCAGCAATCGACTTTTTATATTCAGCAGTAAATGCTTCGTTATGCTCAAGCTTACCAAACAAGCTCGTTAACTTTAAAAATGCAGACGGGCTAGTTTGAGTCTCTTGCGCGTAAGAATTGAGCTCTTTGTGCATCGCATCTTGAATTTCAAGCTTTTCGCCGTTTTCACTTAAACCTTTATCGCTGTATAAGCACCAAGTAGCAATAACAAGCGTTGCCAGTGACACATCTCGACCTTGTACTAGGTTTTCGTTAATTGTGGCAATTAAAAACTTAGGCAGTTTAGCTGAGCTTTCACTGCAAATACGCGCTAGGCTATCTTTAATATTAGGATTAGCAAAACGCTCTATTAACGTATCTTTGTAGCTTTCAAGGTCAATGCCTTCAAGTGGTTCAAGATTTGGCGTTACTTCCTTATCCATAAAAGCACGTAGGTATGTGGCAAATAATTCATCAGATACCGTTTCGTCAATAGTGCCGTAGCCATGGATTGAACCTAATAAACCAAGTACCGAATGCCCTGCATTAAGTAAACGTATTTTCATGGTTTCATAAGGCGTTACATCAGTAACAAACTGTGCACCAACAGCATCCCAATTTGGACGAGAGTCACTAAATGTGTCCTCTATTACCCATTGTGTAAACGACTCACAGGTAATTGGCCACTCGTCGCTAACACCATATGCATCAACCACGTAATCAATATCACTCTTTTTAGATACCGGTGTAATACGGTCAACCATCGCATTTGGAAACGATACGTTTTGCTCAATCCACTCACTTAGGTTTTTGTCTTGCTCTGTAGCAAAGGCTAAAAGCATTTTGCGTGTTACGTTACCGTTGTGCTGAATGTTATCGCACGACTGCACTGTAAATGCGCCTAAACCTTGCTCTTTACGCAGTTTTAACGCAGCAGTAATGTAACCAAACGCTGTAATTGGGTCGTTCGGGTTATTAATGTCGTTAATAATATCTGGATTACTGTAATCAAACTCACCCGTTGCAGGGTTAAAGTTGTAGCCGCCTTCGGTAATAGTAAGCGACACAATTTTAGTATCGCTGTGCGCTAACTTATTAATTACCGCTTGTTTGTCCTCTGGAGCAAACAAAAAGTCGATCATTGAACCAATTACTTTGTTATCTATTGTACCGTCTGGGTGTCTAACAGTAAGCGTATAAAGGTAATCTTGCTGCTTTAAAATATCACGCAGACCACGGTTACCCTCTAAAAGACCAACACCACATATGCCCCATTGCTCAGAGCCTGGGGTTTTTAAAAGCTCGTTAACATATACCGCTTGATGAGCACGATGAAAACCGCCCACGCCAATATGAACAATACCGGCTTTAACTGCGCTACGGTCGTAGGTTGGTGTATCAACATGGCTTGGTAGTTGAGCCAAGCTTTGTTGGTTTAGCCCTGTAACTAGAGCGTCAGTGTGTTGATGTTGCGTCATGGTGTGACCTTACTAAACAAAAATAAAATATAAATTACGATACTGTATTACGATAAGTAATTACGATGCTGTATTGAGTACTTTATGGCGTTTTAACGACCAGTACGCAGTAACAAAATAAATAACAGTACAAATAAAACAGGCTATTTCGAACTGCGATTTATTAGCGCTGTACATACTCATAGTTTCACTGAAAAACATTACCTGGCTGGCAAATATAAAAATAATAATCAGTGAAACCGTAGAAACTGCATTAAGTACTTTGGTAAATACAGAGCTATCAATTACTGGCTTTGGAATGTCTTTCGCTTCAGCAGCTTGATACTCTTTAATATCACGTTGCTCTTGCTCTTCTGCTGCAATCTCTTGTGTGTAATCTTCATCGGCTCCGTATTTTTTAGCTAATAGCGTGTAAATAACGATTGTGAAAATCCACGTAGGAATAAACAAGTAGTAAAACGACATTACATCAATAGCGTTTAAACCAAAGCCAAACACAAGCGCTAACGCCCAAGATGCTATAGCCGGTACGCTGCGGGTAATATTTTTATATTTAGCCCAGTAACGAGTTAAGCCAATTTTAGGAAATAACACATGCTCAGCAAATACAATACCGCCTACTGGAACAACTAATAAGCCTGCGTAGGTAAGTAGCGGAAGCATTTGTGAAAATACAAACGGGAAACACGCAATAATTACGGTTACAACACCTACAATAGCGGTGGTGCGTTCACGTGATTGATTAACAAATATAGATTGCGCTGCAAGGCCTGCGCGGTAAAGGTTTGCGTTAGCTGTAGTCCAACCGGCAATAATTACAATAACAAAACCAGTCCAACCTAATGCATGGTATGCAACATCGCCCGGATCAAGTGATGAAATAGTTGTTTTAAGTAATACCGCAACACCTGCGCCCATAATACCGGCAGAGATCCACGCTAAGTAATGACCAAAAAACATGCCCACACCAGAAAATAAGCCATAGCTTTTGCGTTTAGCAAATCTAAAAATAGCCATGTCGATTAAACCAAAGTGAGTAATTGAGTTAGCAGCCCATGCAAAGCCAATCACTTCTAATAGGCCTATGCCCTTTTCACCATCGGCATTGGTGCCCGTCCATATGGAGGAGTCGCCTATGGTCATAAAGTCGCTAAAGCTAGTTAAAGAAGTAGAACCTAATACGTGATTTGAAAGTTCAGGGAATAACGCGAACGAACCTGCAATAAATATAACAAATAGCCACGGCGCACACAGTTTCGAAAAGTCAGCAACCGTAGAAAAGCCATACATAGCAACAAACACAACAATAGAGCCAACAGCTAAAACAATGGCTACAAACCAAAAGCTATTTGGATACCAATCAAGTTGCGCTGGTATATCAAACAAAAACCGCACGGCGGTGGAGGATACCGTGATCATCGCGGCCGATATAACACTAAAAATAACCACGTTAGCCCAGTTATAGAGCTTGGTCATAGAGTTACCAGCAATTTTGTTTAAGTAGTTATATAAACTTAAGCGGGTTTCTACTGCAATGGGTGCAGTAATTAGCCACCAAGAACACATTGCTAACAGGTTACCTATTAATAAACCCAGTAGAATGTCGATGGTTGAAGCGCCTAATGCAACAAACGTTGCGCCAATAACAAATTCAGTAGCCGCAACATGTTCGCCGGCATATAGCCCTGCAAAATGTTTCCAGCCGTGAAGCTTATTATTAGCAACAGGAAGTTGCTCTTCGTTTACATCTTTAAATGTTTGTGTGTGTGGACTCGTTGCCATGGTATTTCCTATTGTTAACAGCAAAGCATTTGATACTAATCTGCATAACTATTTGAATAATTTAACGAGTTAAATAAACCCCATATTCAAGCAGATTGGTATAGTACCTAAATACTTTGCCTTTTATAATTTGGTTTATAAACGCATGATGTTTTGCCGTGTTTTGTTTATTTTTAGTAAAGCAAAACCATCTACATTTATATTTTGCGTTTGCTTACCTGTCAGTGAGTAAGGCGAGCAAATCGCGTTTAAAACTTTGTGTATTTAAAAAGCTGCGTGTTTACTGCTTTTTAAGTGCAGGGTATGCACTAAAAAAATCTTGCCAATGCGTTAAATGATCAACATTTGGGTAAGCACTGCGCACATGATTAACAGAGCCTTGCATATGTTGCCCACCGCTGTAATGCAGCACTTGCATGTTGGCATCAATTCCTGCATTTACGCCGGCTTTACTGTCTTCAATCACTAAACACTGCGCTGGCTTTACACCCATTTGTTTAGCTGCATGTAAAAATAAATCGGGTGCTGGTTTACCACGCTTAACTTCGCTGCTGGTAAAAACCGTATCGCTAAAGTACTTACTTAAACTCACTACGCTCAACGCTTTTGCGGTGCGTGCTGGGCTGCTGCTAGTGGCTATACAAATAGGCACAGCTAAATTGTTAAGTACGTCTTTTATGCCGTCGGTCGTGGTTAGCCCTGTTTCAAATTCGTTTAACAGTGCTTCGCGGTAGTCACCTTCAAAGCTTTCAGGAAGAGTGACATTAAATGCATCCGCTATTTTTTGGCTTACTGTTTTAAAGTTGCAGCCTAAAAAGTGTTGCTGTACATAAGCACGGTCAATCTCAACGCCTTTTTCAACAAGCATATTAATGAGTACTTGTGCGCTTAAAATTTCGCTATCAATAACAACGCCATCACAATCAAATATCACCAGCTCAATGTTAGTATTCATCTTGTCACCTTATTAAAACTGTTTGGTTTAGCTAATTTAAGTATAACGAGTTAAGCGCGATTAATATTGTGCAACTTTTTAGTGCAACCCAGCAATGAGCATAAGCCCAGCGATTGAGCATATTCCCTTTATTGCACGAATATGTCAACACACTGTAAGTATAAAACGCACCAGCTTGGTGAAAATACGCTCAGATAAAACTAAAAACCCTTGTATTTAATCAACTTTATAAAAGCATATTGCGACCAAGGTCGTAGTAAAAAAATTTCGTTAACGTAAAAAGCGCACCTGTTAAATCATTTCATCTATTTTACAAATCACATCAATCTAATTAATCAGTTTTACCGAAGTTAATAAAATCAATACTATCGTTAACAGATTAACAGCCTGCACCACTGCCGGCACTTTTAAATAGATGAGGTCGACAATGAATACTCAAATAAACAAAACAAAATTAACACTAACTGCACTGGCACTTGCAATGGCATTACCGGCTAGCGCAGCAACAACACTTACTAAAGATAACGGCGCAGCTGTTGGCGACAACCAAAATTCAATTACTGCTGGTGAACGTGGCAGTGTATTACTAGAAGACGTGCAACTAATTCAAAAACTACAACGCTTTGCACGTGAGCGTATTCCTGAGCGTGTTGTGCATGCTCGTGGTACTGGCGCACACGGTGTGTTTGTAGCATCAAAAGAGCTAGACGATTTAACAATTGCAGCACCGTTTGCACAAGCAGGTAAAGAAACAGACGTATTTGTTCGCTTTTCATCAGTAATCCACTCTAAAGGTAGCCCAGAAACACTGCGCGACCCACGTGGCTTTGCAACTAAGTTTTACACAGATCAAGGTAACTGGGATTTAGTAGGTAATAACTTACCGGTGTTCTTTATTCGCGATGCAATTAAATTTCCAGACATGGTTCACTCTTTAAAACCATCTCCGGTTGATAATATTCAAGATCCTAACCGCGTATTTGACTTTTTCTCGCACGAACCAGGCTCTACACAAATGCTAACGTGGGTTTACAGCGACTACGGAACACCAGCAAGCCTTCGTAAAATGGACGGTTGGGGTGTACATGCATACAAAATGATTAATAAATCGGGTGATGTTAAATACGTTAAGTTTCATTGGGTAAGCCAACAAGGTATTGATAACCTTGATGCTAAAGAAGTAGCTAAAGTACAAAGCCAAAACTTTCAGCATTTAACACAAGATTTATACACTGAAATAAACAGAGGCAATTTCCCTAAGTGGGATCTGTACATTAAAACGCTTGATCCATCACAACTTGATGACTTTGATTACAACCCATTAGATGCAACAAAAATGTGGCTAGACATTAAAGAAACTAAAGTAGGAACAATGACGTTAAACCGTATGCCAACTAACTTCTTCCAATCTACGGAACAAGTAGCAATGGCACCGGCAAACATTATTCCTGGTATTGAGCCATCAGAAGATCGTTTATTACAAGGTCGTATGTTTTCATACGCTGATACACAAATGTACCGCCTAGGTGCTAACCACCAGCAATTGCCAATCAACCGTGCAAAAGTTGACGTAGTTAACTACAACCAAGACGGCGCAATGAATATTGGTAACACAACAAGCAATGTGAACTACCAGCCAAGCCAAGAAAACGTAGCTGAAAACCCAATTGCACGCAGAAGTAATACAGAGCTAAAAGGTTTTGTACAACAAGCCGCAATCAAAAAGCAGCAAAACTTCGCGCAAGCCGGTGTTTTATACCGTGGCTTTAGCAAGCAAGAACGTACAAATCTAGTTAATAACCTAGCGGGTGATTTAGGTAAAGTGCAAAACAGCAGTGTTAAACACAAAATGCTTAGTCACTTTTACAAAGCTGATACTGAATACGGTACCCGCTTAACTAAAGCTGTAAACGGCGATATTAAAATGGTTAAACAACTAGCCGCTAACTTGTAAGTAGCTAGTTGAAGGTATTTAGTTGTAAGTAAGCAGTTGTAAAAATTAGTCCCAACTAAGCAAGCAGCTATATAAACAACCACAATTATGAGGAAGGGATAAACCCCTTCCTCTTTTTATAAGAGGCAATTGTTATGCGTAATTTATTAATTATAGTCGCTCTACTGCTGAGCTTTACCAGTAGCGTTTACGCTCAAAATACTCCCAATACACAAACGTCTAGTACGCAAGCTGAAAACCAAAACTCTGCAAAAACTCAATACGACAGCTTATTTGCTTATTATTTTGCCGCAGCACGTACCAACGACACCGCTGTAATAGAGCAATTTGTAGATGCCGGTATTCCTATCGACAGCTACAACAATAAAGGCTACACCGCGTTAATGATTGCCACTTATCACGGTAATAAAGACACGGTTAACACGCTTTTACACTTAGGTGCTAGTGCCTGCATGGAAGACAACCGAGGCAACACTGCACTTATGGCTGCTATATTCAGAGGTGAATTTAGTATTGCTAAAACACTCGTATCACTTGATTGCGACAACACGCATCAAAACAAAGCTGGACAAACAGCAGAGCAATTTGCACAAACCTTTGGTCAACAAAAAGTTATAGAGTTACTAGCACAGGTAAATAATGCAAAATAATCTGCACGCAACAAAAAGCCCTAAAATAATAGGGCTTTTGATTTACTAAATATATGTTCAAATTAAACGTACTTACTCTAAAAACAGTGTGTTTATTAAGCTTTCTTGTTCTTTCCCAGCTTCATGTTTTAATGCTCGTATAAAATCCATAGAATTGGCGGGACTGTTTGGATAACCATGATTTTTCCAAACCAACTTGAGCGCATTAATAATGGGCTTATCCCCAATCGCAGCGCGTAGCTTAGCAAAGACAATGGTTGCTCGCGAATATTGGTCAAAGCTTTGTGTAGCATCAACTAAGGCTGATCGCTCCTTTATGTTCATCAACATACTTTGCTCATAGCGTGTTGTTTCATACTCAACCAGCGCTTGCATGGTCGCTTTCCCATAACGCTGCTCTATAACAACAAGCTCAATATACTTTGCCATAGACTCCACTAAAAAAGCGCTATCTGAAAATACTCCATTACCAATATCATGGCCAAACCATTGATGCGCAGTTTCGTGAACTGCACGGCGATAGCGTTGATCAAAGCCTGCATTAGCACTTGGCTTTGCTCTAAAACCAACACTGTCTTCAATAAGTATAAGTTGCGGCAGGGCATAACCTGTTCCACCAAATTTAGGCGAGCCTATTAAGCTCAATTGTTTTGCTCTATATGGGCTTATATTATTAAGCCATTTTATTGTGTCGCCCATTGCACTGAGGTTTACGGCTATAGACTCCGCTCGTGCAGGCTCGCTTTTGTCTTTAGCAAACACGTTTAACATCACGCCGTTTTGCTGCTTGGTAACAGGGGAATAAGGCACCGTCACCCAAGCTGGGATTGCATTTATGGGTGTACGAGTCTCAAAATGAAATATTTCGCGGTCATCTTTGCTGGTACGTGATATTTCCTCTCCTTGGGTTATAACCTGATAATCACTTGTTGTACTCACTTTACTCGACATAGTAAGCCACTGGTAATGAGTACTTGCTTTCGCCGTTTTAGCAAATAGCTTCGTGGGTCTAATAGCCTGTTTTACTTTAAGTGCGTGTTGCTGACGAAGTATAGGACCGGTTAATTCATAATTCTCTTGATAGCCAACAGTCGGCAATAAAGGCACTGATCGTATATAGCTAAATTCAGGGGTTATTATCTGATGGCCTCTCACTGGCCAAAGCTTAGCTTGATGAACATCAAACTGCGTAACTAGTTTACGTATTTCTCCTGGCTGCATTTCATTCTCAAACTTAAACACAGCTTGATTAAGCAAGGGAAAGTTTTTAGCCCTTTGCGCGCCATCGATTTCAATATCGGCCCATTTATAAAAACCAGAGCGTCCAACCAATATCTCTTTAATAGGATCTTGATGGGTGTTATTTAAGGTATATATTAAGGAAAAATGAGCTTGCTGCTGATGCGGATAAAAGTCTACATTAGCATCAATGTGCACAATGTTTGGCTGTGCTACATTGCGCCATTGTGAGAATGCTTTTTCGTATTGTGCTTTAAATGCCTCGCGTTTATGCGAGTTGGTTAAAGGCTTCTCCTCAACCAGCCTTAAATGTAATTGAGTAAATAGTGCCACAGTGATAAGTAAAGGAATAAGTAACCAAAAATGTTTAACCCCCATTACTCTTCGGCTCAACCCGGCACCTCGGTGATTAAAAACCCCCGTAATTATAACTAAGCTTATACACGCAACTAACCAAACTGATATATAAGGCCAATAACTACTTATACTTGCACGATAACCCCAAAAGTTATCAGGTGCCTGCAAAGGCGTCCAACCAACACTCCACAATGTATGCGTAAGACCAAGATAAGTCATTATCGGTGTAAATTTGATCAGTAAAATAACAGCAATTAGCAAACCCGCAATAAGCTGCGAACGACACAAATTAAATACACACAAAAATACACACGCAATAATGGCAAGCACAATTGCCATCAAAAATAAAATGGTTAAATGTACTTCAAATTGATATGCACTGTGTAAAAACCACTGAGCTGCACTTGCCCCTAATAAGCTCATTGTTAAAAAAACCAATATCATAGTACCTAGGACCAATAACTGACTGTTTAAAAAGTAATATGTTCTGAGCGGTGTGGCAGCGATCAGCTCAGCTATATTATAGTATTTAGCGAAACAGCTTACTTGCCAGCTCCACAAAGCCATTAATAAAGTGCCAAACAACAATTGCATATCAAATGCATAATAGCTAATTGCATCAAGGCTTGTGGTGCTCATAATACTCATTGGTTCAACATAACCAGATGACGAGGCAACACTATTAAAAACCATCACCGGCCAAACAAAAATAAGCAGTAAAGTAACAGGGTGTGAAACCAAATTAACCAGCGTAATTTTGTATAAACTGGCCATCATCAAAAATGGTTTTTGCGTGACTCTCGCAGTTTTATATTCAGCGGGTTCTAACGTGTTGTAACGAACGCATTCGTTATTATTTTTACCTTTTTGACTCTTTAATAATGTGTTTTTTTTATTTTTACTAAAAGTAATATAAAAAATACCAACAGCAAGCATACTCACAACAACGCGATTAATAGTAAATGAAGCTCCTAATGAATTGGTTAAACTGTTTATTACGGCGGTGTATGCAAAAGGGTCAAGCCAAACAAATAATGTATAAAAGCGATTGCTTATGATACTACTTCCAGCAAGCATTGGATTTCCGGTAATACTTGCAAGCATTATGTAGCCTATCCACAACACCGCAAAAACAACATAATTGGGTAATGAAGTCGTTGATTTATGGCAAACAAAAAAGGCAACAACAACTAAAAAGCAGCTATTTGGTAACAACACTAAAAAGCTATTAAATACAGTAAAAGAAACCATATTTGGTATATAGCCAAATTGCCTTACATGCATGTATATCATTACTAAATCGCTAATTAAGCTAATAATAAAAACCAAGCAAATCAGTAAGCATACTCTTGCTAAACTGCGCTTAAATAAGCTAGTTTGCGTAGCATAAATAAGCTCCTGCATTGACGCGTGCTGATCTCGTAAAAATATAACGGGTGCCAATACTCCTACAAGCACAGGTAACTGCATCATTTGTAGCATTGTAATATTTAACTTAAATTGTTTTAACGAATCAACTTCAACTGTTGCAAGCCCAGAGGACAACATAACCGAAAATATTAAAGGAATAATAATGCACAGCCAAACAAGTGGTTGGCGCACTGCATATCGCCACTCATTAAAAATTAACATGTTTGACTTCCTTTATTGAGTGCAAAAAAGTACTTGTCTTGAAGCGTAGCGGGCGAGTTTATTGCATTTTGTGCAGGCGCTGTGTCTGCATAGACACGAAATGACGCTCTACCATAGCGATGGCTCTTACTTAATACATGCTGATTCGGTATGCCCATAGGTAAACTTTCGAGCTGCCAAATCTTACCTTCTAAAGGAACTAGTAACTCTTTTACGTCACCGCTTTGTATGAGTGCTCCTTGATCTATAATGGCCACGTAGTGACATAAATTTTCTACATCTTCAACAATATGAGTCGATAACAATACCAACCTATTTTGACTAATACTAACGAGTAAATTATTTAAACTTTCTCGTTCCACAGGATCAAGCCCAGCAGTGGGTTCATCCATAATAATTAGTTTTGGGTTACCTAACAAAGCCTGAGCCACGCCAAAACGCTGCTTCATTCCTCCCGAAAAATTAACGACCTTTTTATTAGCAAACTGAGTCAAATTGGTTAGTTCAAGTAAGCTATTAATTTGGTTTTTGCGTGCATTACCATCTATGCCTTTTAATACGGCAATATGCTCAAGTAACGCCCGACAACTCATATTGGGATACACGCCAAAATATTGTGGTAAATAACCTAGCTGCGATCTAAGCGCATCTGGTTGGCTAATCACATCAAGGCCATTAAAATTAATATGCCCGGAGTCGGCATTTTGTAAACACGCGAGTGTGCGCATAAGTGTTGATTTACCCGCCCCATTTGGGCCAAGTAGACCGACCATACCGGCGGGTAGAGTGATCGTCACATCATTCAAAGCCTGCGTACCATCTGCGTATTTTTTGTTGATATTTTTCAGTGTAAGCATTAGTTTCATCCTTAATTGGTATAGCACCAGCTTAAGAAAGCAAGTCAATACAAGCGAGAAAACAATGGTTAACGTATTGAAATAAATGATGAACATAAAAAAGTAACTTTGGTCATTTAAATATGACCTTTCATCATTTAAATAAACCGCCTAGTATGCTTAAAACGGTTACTAACCCTATGAAATAAAATAACTATTTTAAAAATAAATTATGATTGAAACAATTTTATGGATAATATAGCGCGCTCAGCGTAGTGAATTGTGCAAAGGTAATGTTTAAAATAAAAAGACAATTTTATCTAAGCGTATCTGCTCAGAAACTATAATAAAAACGGAGTCACATATGCAGCAAGCCAATACACCAATATGGCAACGCTTTAGCATTACCCAGCTAATAATTTTTTTACCGCTAATAGCTGCTATTATGCTCGACTCTCATATACGCTTTTTGTCATCACATATGGATTCAACGAGCCAATATCTGGCTATTAATATTCAACTTTTTTTACAGTGTATTCCCTTTTTTATTGCCCATGCGTTCGCATATCGTTTATTACTTACACCCGCAATCATAGTTTGGCTGTTAGGCTTTTTAGCCTATCCATCTCTCTTGCTAGTATTTAATAACCAGCTTCTTAACTTTTCGCAATGGCAATACCTTGATGCACAATGTTGGACACTGTGCGCATCTGCAAGTGCTATATGGCTTATTACTAAACGCACTAATAAAAATAACAATGTGTTGAGTAATAAATGGCTTAAATCCTTGTTTTCACTTGATACAGTCATGTTTATAATACTTTTAGGTTGGGCAATAGTTACATCAAGCATACTCAATACGCACACTGATCCTATGTTAAACCAGCCTATTGAGCCTGTTATTGACGTTTATAAAGTATTCACACAGTTTGATACTTTTTTGGGTTATCTTTGGCAAATTACTGTTTGTGCCGGATTAGTATATGGAGTGTATTTATTAAATAGATATTTATTAATACGCTATGTATTAACCTATCATGGTGTACTGATGTTTTTGTTTGCAAGTTTAATAAGCCTCGTTGCACTTACACCTGTATTAACATCGTGCTTGCTACTGTTACCTATTAACGATTTACCCTCAGGCATTGCTAACTTAACACCTGGCGGTAATAATAATATTTTTAGCCCTGAAAATTATCAGTTTGTATTTTTGTTTTTGGCTATAAGCACACCGATTATTTTAGCGTTTGAACGACAGCAACAACACGTTCAAATTAGCAACATTGCCCAACAACAAACAAAAACAGAGCTAAAGCTACTTCAACAGCAAATTAACCCTCATTTTTTATTTAATACATTAAACAACCTTTACGCACTGACATTAAAAAAAGCAGATAATGCACCAGATCTTGTTATGCAATTAGCTAACTTACTGCGTTACAGTGTTTATGAAGGCCAAAAAGCACAGGTGAGTTTAGAAAAAGAAATTAATTACTTAAAAGGTTTTATTGCATTGCAGCATTTACGAAGTGCTGAGCGCTGCAACTTTGATGTGCAATGGCCTGAATATCAACAACACTATTTAATTTCGCCACTACTGTTAATAATGATTTTAGAAAACGCGATAAAGCATGGTGTAGAGCCCACCTCACAAAAAGTAACGGTTGTGTTTAAAATCACCATGGCCGATAACATACTAACGCTATTTTCCTCTAACCCTATTCTACCTAATAACAATTCAGAGCATGGGATGGGACTTAACAATTTACGCCGTAGGCTAACTCTTTTATATCCAAATAAGCACACATTAATTATTAATGAAAATAAAAACCTTTGGCAAACCACACTTAAATTGGAGCTGGCTGCATGCTAAACACAATAATTGTTGATGACGAGCCGCTCGCGCATGACGTTATACTGCATCATTTAAGTGCCCATAAAGATATTAATGTAAGCGGACAATACCTTAACGCTAAAGATGCATTATGTGCTTTAGCCACATCATCTATTGATTTGTTATTTTTAGACATAAACATGCCCGAACTATCAGGCATTGCATTACTAAAAGTGCTCGCGAATCGACCACAAGTGATTATTATTAGTGCGTATCAAGAATATGCTTTAGCCGGTTTTGAACTTGACGTAACTGACTACCTACTAAAACCAGTCTCTGCGCAGCGCCTTGAACAAGCACTCAATAAAGTACGGAAAAAAAGAAAACACATAACGCTAAATCCCAAGGCACCTCTGACTATTACCCTTAAAATCGATCGTGAAAAACATAAAATTCAATTAGGCGATATAGACATGTTTGAGGCTTATGGAAATTATGTAAAAGTATGGCAAGGTGAAAAAGCATTACTTGCAAGCAGTACTCTCAAATACATATTGCAAGAGCTTGATACTTCATTTATTCAAGTCCACAAATCTTACGTTATTAACAAAAATAAAGTTGTTGCGTTAAGTAATGAAAGCGTTCAACTAGCATCAGGCGTGTCAGTTAAAATTGGCAAGTCATTTAAACAACAAGTGCGCGACATTATTTAATTTAAGCTCGGTTAAAGCTCCCCCTTTATTGAAAAGCCCTAATGCTTTAGGGCTTTAAATTATTTTACCTTTAAAAGGTAGCGTTACAATTTCCAATTCATTATTTTAGAAGCACGTTAAAAACGATACGTTACTGAAGCACCTAATGTTTGTGGGTTAACAACAGCAACATAACCCGTTGGGTAACGCCCGCTTGCAGGCTCTACCGACGTAAATGCTTCTTCATCTAATGTATTATTAATAAAAGCACTCACCAACCAATGATCGCTGTTGTAGCTTATTGTTGCACGCGTAATTGTATAACCACCAGCAACACGCTCCTCGGTGTTAGTTAAATCACCATAGTACTCGTCTACATAATTAGCGCTCACATTTAGCTTTAAGGTATCTGTAAACCAATGCGATACCCCTAAACTTGCTGTCAGTTCTGGTGCTGAATTTAATTCATTGCCCACTGCATCAGAATAAGTAGTTGATTCATCTATTTTAGTTTTTAATAAACCCAGCCCTGCGTGTAACTGCCATTGCTCACCTAACATGCTATATGCTTCAAGCTCTAAACCATAGCTATGTGCGTCGTCAATATTAGTAATTTTCCTATCAGAACTTAATGCTTGATAACCATCAAAATTATTGTAAAAAATATTAGCACTAATATTTAAATCACCATTATTTAGTACGCTACGCGAGCCCAACTCGTACGTATTTACTGATTCTTGATCGTAGTAATAATATTCCTGCGCGGTAAAATTCAACGCACCACCACCAGCGTTATAACCACGACGAGCACTTGCAGATAGGGTCGTATCATTGTTAATTTTATATTGAATAGCTAAGGTCGGTAGCTTTATAGTGTTAGAATTGTCTAGCTGCTCAACTAATCTACTGCCACCAAAAGCCATGTCAAAATTACGAAGTTGTTCTTCACGCTCAACTCGAAGCCCAGCGGTTAAAGTAAGCTCATTAGTTAACTTAAAGCTGGTTTCGCCATAAATTGCTTTAGAGTCACTACTATCGTCACCAAAATAATTGGTTGCACCAACGCTTTTAAAGTCTTGGTCACGGTCAAAGTAAGCAATACCAACAAAGCCTGAATAAAATTCACTATTTAAGCCAAAGTTTAACTTGCTATCAATGGTGATATTTTTTTCATCCATAGAAATATCAGACTCAGCGCTTGCCAGTGCTTCATAAGCCTCGTAGCCCCATTCATAATCCATATAAGCGAGTAATATATCGAACGAAAAGTTATCATTAATTTTATAATCAATATTTACCTGAGTCGTGTCTGACTGGGTATCCATGTCACGCTGAAATAAAGGCACATAATCAAACGGTTTATCACCTTCATAATACTTACGACCCGTATTACCTTCTTCGCTATACGTTGAGTAAGTCAGCTGTACAGCTAAATCTGTTGTTGGGGTATACAGTAATTTTGCTCGCGTACTGCTGGTATTAAGGTTATTTAAGTTCTTATCTGTTGGATTGGTTTCATATACCGTTGGATTACTAAAGGTTTCACCGTTTACATATTGAGTAGATAAGCGAAATGCTAATACGTCTTCAACTAATGCCCCCGAAACAACGGCCGCTGTATCAAGGTAGCTGTCTTGATTTTTATAACCAACGCGTACAGCACCTTCAAAATCTTGTGTTGGCGCTTTAGTTGTCATATAAACAGCACCACCAATACTATTACGCCCATTACTTGTTGACTGCGGTCCACGGTATACCGCTATTTGCTCTATATCCCATAAACCGGTATCACCAGTTAAATCAGCAACAAATGGCTGACTAACCCCATCAACAAGTGTTGATACTCGCGCTTTTGAGCCACCACTAAATGAGTTAAACCCAGTTGCACCACCATTACCCGACACACCGCGCATATCTGGCACAGCGCCAGTAAGTACCACCACATTTGCCATTTCTGCCAAGGCTTCAGAAACAGAGCCTAGTTGCCCATTTTCTAATAACGAACTATCTACAACCGCAACCGATGTAATCGTATCCTTGAGTGACCTTTCGATTTTTTCGCCTGTTACAGTAATTGTATCTATTGATTCACGACTTGTTTCATCAGCAAATGCATTGCTTTGAGACAACAATAAAGAGCCTGTAATGATTAGTGAAAGCTTATTTAGTTTGAATGACCGCACCGCTATTATTCCCTTTTATGGATGGTTATTTGATTTTTCGGAAAAATAGCACAAACACGCACTTGTTGCAATTGAGTTTAATTATCATTTAGAATGGCAATATCATTAACAAGTGTTTTTATTTATGTTGCAACTTACCCTTTCTCTTATTTTATTTACTGCTACATCGCTGTTTTATCTTAGTAACCGCCACCAGCGACTACTAAGCAAACCCATTAATAAAAGCTGGCGCAAGCTCACATTTGTCCTTTTTGTTATTGCAATACCATTAGCCTTATATGCTTTTTCTAATGCGGCAGCCGTATTTTTTATCATTTTAATGATAATGCTCGCTTTAATAATAATTCCGCTCGTCAGCCTAATTAAACGCAAGGAAGTTAAATAATGTCATCTGCACAAAGGCAAAAAATAAAACCAACTTGGCTTGGAAAAAGTTTGGCGGGTTGTTTTTTAGGGCTCGCACTAGCGTTTATTCTCGTTGCTTTCTTTGCATGGTATGGAGCGGGAGGCATAGATGCGCCTGATAAAGTGCAATTTAATATGTGGGTAATCCCTCTTCTATGGTTAACCATTTTTAGCTTCACATACCTGTTTAGCTCGGCAAAAAATGCTTGGCTGACGCTTGGGGGCTTAAATGTAACGCTATATAGTTTATTTATAATTTTAAGGACTTGGCTATGAGAGTTAGAGCCGATATTTTGCGCACCTATCAAGGTGTGCATACATGGACAGGAATAATCGCAGGCTTAGTCCTTTTTATAGGGTTTTATGCTGGTAGTTTAACCATGTATAAACACGAATTAGCACAGTGGGCAAAACCCGTCAGTGCACCAGTGACTAAACCATACACTAACAATTACCAAACATTAGTTGACCAAGCAATAGTTAAGTACCCTGAGCAAATGGGCAATGGCTTTTCCCTCGATTTACTAACAAATCAAGCACCGCTCTCTTGGTACAGCCAAGGAAAAGAGCGCGGTATGGCACTTAATAACCAATTACAGGCGCTACATATAAACCAGCAAAATAATCTAGTTATACAGCAACAAAGTGAGAATAAACTTGCAGATTTAATAGATTATTTGCATCGAACCGCAGGGTTTGCAGGCGAGATTGGTCACGACCAATCAGGAGTATATATACTCGGTATAGCATCTGCGCTGTACTTTTTAGCATTGGTGTCTGGCGTAATTATTTTACTACCTACGCTTGTAAAAACGTTTTTTGCAATACGAAAAGAAAAAGGTGCTAGTCGTTTTTGGCTCGACAGCCATAATTTAGTTGGGATCGCCAGCCTGCCTTTTCATTTAATTATAGCGTTTACTGTTGTTGTGTTTGCATTTCATGACCTAATTTATGATGGTCTATCTGCATTTTATGACGATAAATCCTTTTTTCAACGCCCTCCCCCAGCAGCACATAATTATCATATTGCAAATTTACCAAGTGTAGATAAACAGATCCTAGCGGCAAAAAACTACGCTACAGGTTATGAGCCAATTCATATTGCGTTTAATCGTTTAAACACAAACAGTCCAACAGCAACATTAAAAATGAGTAATAGCAGCGCCGTTGTTCGCGGACCTGATACAGACTACTTATTTTTACATCCTTATACATTAGAAGTACTTAACTCAAGCTATCCGCAAGGAGATGATGGTGTTTGGGGTAATATAGTAGGAAGTTTCTTTTCACTTCACTTTGGTACTTATGGAGGTGAATGGGGGCGTTGGGGGTATTTTATTATGGGGCTGCTTGGCGCATTCTTATTTTATTCTGGTAACTTATTGTGGTTAGACAAACGCTTTAAAAAAGATCCAAACAAACGAAGCACACGATTTATGGCAAATTTAACAATTGGTGTGTGTGTAGGTTCAATAATTGCCGTGGTTGCCACGTTGTTACAAGCTAAATGGACAAACCTATATATAGAGAACGCAAATTACAGTTACCTTTATAGTTACTATTTGGTATTTTTTGTTTTTGTTGCTTATACCTTTTTTAAAGGAACTCACCACGCTAGCTATTGGGGCTTAATCGGCATTGCATTTTTATCTGCTGGTATGGGAGTTTCAACACTTGTACAGGCTTTATTAGCTGATGATTTTTTTAAATATTATCAAAGCGGTATTGTTGATATTAGCGCTGCAGTATTTGCGTTAATATTTTATTATTGTGCAAAAAAAGTTAGATACAAATCAGCAAGCTATGCCGTTATGCCTGCATAGTTGCCACAAACTTAATGAGGCGTATAGCACGCCTCATTAATCTAGTTACATATAAATATAATTTAGCTTAGTGTTTTTGCTGGCTCTGTAACAGACTTTTCTCGCGTTACAAAGTAGCAAATTAGCGAGCCCACGGTTACCAGTACAACTCCTTGCCAAAACGAAGCACTCAGCGTAATAGATAAATACAGCGCTGAAATAATAGTAGAAAACACCGGTGTAAAGTACGAAAGTGTGCCAAGCAGCATTAAGTTACCGCCAATAATAGCTTGGTTCCACAGTGCATACCCGCTCCCTACCACTACTCCTGCTAATAGCAATGTTATGTTTGAGCTGAGTGAAAACGTTAATGGCGCTTCATTACTAAAACCATATTGCGCCCACAAACTCATTGCCGTAACAGTAAAGAATAACGTAATAGCATTTTTACCATTACTCAGCTTTTGCGTAACCACGCAATAAATAGCCCATATAAACGCTGCAGTTAATGCCATTAAATAAGTAGCAGGATTATCAGCAAAGTTAGCGACAAGCGTATCGAGTGACATTTCTTGATCGCCCGTAATACACCAAGCAACGCCTAAAAAAGCAATAATCATGCTTGGGTACACCCAATAACTTACTTTTTTGCGACCAATAATAATAGAGAGCAATATAGTTAGCGTGGGCCATAAATAATTAATAACCGCCATTTCCATTGCCTGATGACGGCTGTTTGCCATACCAATAGAAAGCGCTAAGCAAATTTCGTACGATACAAATAATAAAGTACCTACTACCAGGTAGCGTTTTGAAAACCCACTAAACTTAGGCACTCCCATAACCAAAATTAAAAATATCGCACTGACAGAGTACATAGCCGCAGCACCACCAATGGGGCTAAACAACTCAGAAATATCCCGTAGTAATGCCACTAAGCAACTCCACAGTAATATTGCAGCAACTCCATAAAGCGTGTATTTATTTTTGCTTAAAAACTCCATTTGCCAATCCAAAAGTACTACTCATAAATTTGAAACTAAACTAACAGTAATTATTTAATTAAACAATTAGGGTCTGTTGATCTTTCAAGGTTAAATTTGCAGCAGTCTGTTTGGTATTTAGGCAAGGCAGAGCCTATATAGTGTGGTTATTCCCCATAAATGGGCGATAACGTAGCATTAATGCCAAACAGGCGCTGCCCAAAGGGTTCTTCCTAGGGACTACTTACTCTTTGTTGCTCGGTTTTTACTTAGCCCACTAGGTTACAAATCTCGCGCCGCGATTAAATAGCCCATAGTTTGAACAAATTTTAATCCGCAAAGATCAACAGACCCTAAAGTTAATAGCTTAAACCTCTTTCCCTGTTTTTTACATTCACACTTTTTAGTAATTGACCTTTTGGTCAGTAAAGCTACAATCAATCAATACGTTAAACACGCAAACTCAACAATGACCACACAAATAAAACCAAATAAAAAAGAAGTAACACGCGAAAAAAACCAAAAACTAATTTTAGATGCCGCCGAGCAATTGTTTTCGCAATTAGGTTACGACGGAGCAAGTATGAGCATGGTTGCTAAAGAAGCGCAGGTGCCAAAAGCTAATATTTTGTATTACTTTAAAAGTAAAGATGGTCTGTACGAGTCTGTGATCGACCGCATAATAGCTAATTGGAACTTGGGGCTAGATAACGTCACAATTAACGACGATCCAGCTACCGTGCTTTATAACTATATTAAAAGTAAAGTAATACTCGCCGTAAATCAGCCAATGCAATCTCGCTTATTTGCCAGCGAAATACTGCGCGGTGCCCCTTATTTACAAAACTACTTTAGAACCAATACCCGCCCTTGGGTTAAGCAAAAAGTTGATGTACTTCAAGCATGGATGGACGCAGATAAAATGGATAAGGTTGATCCCTACCATTTGCTCTTTACTATTTGGTCTACCACGCAGTATTACGCCGACTTTCAGGCTGAGGTCTTACTCGTAATGAACAAATTAGAGTACGACAAAACCGATGTGGCACAAATTACGCAATCAATTGCCCACATAATTTTAAAAGGTATTGGTCTTAAAATACCTGAGCAAAGTGAGACTTAACCCATGACACCCTTTACTACACCCGATTTATTTGACGATCATCGCGATAGCGTACAAGTAGCCGACAGTGGCCTTTATCACTTTGGTAAAAAAGCCACGTTTTACGGTCAAGTCGTTACCGTTACCTGCCCAGAAGACAACTCGTTTGCTGGCGATATATTGCATGAAAATGGTGAAGGTAAAGTATTAGTTATAAACGGGTTTGCGAGCAAACGCTTTGCGTTTATTGGCGATATTATGGCTGAGCGTGCCCTAAATAATGGCTGGGAAGGCGTAATAATAAATGGCTGTTGCCGAGATATCGAAATACTCGCCACTATGGACTTACCGGTTATGGCGCTAGGCTCTACACCGCGTAGTACCTTAAAGCGCGGCTTTGGTGATAAAAACCAAGCTGTTACCATGCTTGGCACCACCATAGAACCTAACGATTGGGTTTACGCCGATATTAATGGTTTAATCATCAGTAAAACGCCCCTTATTTAGCACTCAAAACCATATAAATAAAGACCAACTTGGTGCATCTGCGCACCAAATTGGTTTGTTTTAGCTCATTTTAATACCACTATTTTTACAGCCCATATTTACTAACCTCATACAACTAGCCAAATCCTGACCAATTGGACAAGATTTTAATTTATGGCATTCCTCTTGCTTGGGTTTTAAACAATATAATAAGCTAACCGATTAAAAAGCGGATCAGGCTCTGTAAAATAAAAACAAGATGTTACGCAGTGAGCTGAAAAATAATAAAAATTAATCCGTCTTTTTAATCACTCTAAATCTGAACTGCTTGGTCAGATTTTTTATAACGAGTGGTGATATGAGTACCAAAAATAATAATA
This sequence comes from Pseudoalteromonas sp. AS84, assembly GCF_038900255.1. Taxonomy (NCBI): domain Bacteria; kingdom Pseudomonadati; phylum Pseudomonadota; class Gammaproteobacteria; order Alteromonadales; family Pseudoalteromonadaceae; genus Pseudoalteromonas; species Pseudoalteromonas sp. AS84. Next base: position 504,567 of record NZ_JBBMQY010000001.1, read on the forward strand.
CGACCGGTATTTTTTGTGACCATGGTCCTAAGGCATGGCAAACACATTACCAAGGCACGCTTATTAATAAGCGTCTTGCAATTAAAGATGTATTTGCAATCAAAGGCGAGCGCAACAGCGCAGGTAACCCTAGCTGGTTTAAAGCAGCAAAACCGGCCCAGCAAACAGCAAGTGCCGTAAATATGTTAATGGACGAGGGTTGTAGCTTTACAGGCTTTACCCATACCGATGAGCTTGCTTACAGCTTAGAGGGTAATAATATTCACTATGGTGCAGCACAAAATCCAAAACTTAGCGGTCATGCAAGTGGCGGTTCGAGTATGGGGTCTGCTGCATCCGTTGCTGCTAACTTAGCCGATATTGGCTTAGGCACCGACACTGGCGGCTCAATTAGAATACCCGCCAGCTATTGTGGTTTATTTGGTATAAGGCCAAGCCATAACGTGATTGAAAAAGACGGCCTAATACCGTTGGCACCGCCTTTTGATACCATAGGTTGGCTTACCCAAAGCGCCGAGCTATTAAGCGATGTAGGTAATGTATTGTTACCACAACAACCTATTAATAAAGTAAATACGTTAGTTATTTGCGAAGCACTCTTTGAACTTGTTGACCCCTCTTTACAAGCACCACTGGGTAAGCTTTTAGAAAAAACCAAACCTTATTTTAAACATCATATCGAGTTTAAACTCCCGAACGTTGGTTTACTAAGTGAGCTTGCCGATACCTTTAGAATATTGCAAGGTCGTGCGATTGCTAAAACGCACCGAGATTGGATTGAACTCCCAGATCAGCTTTCTCATTTTGCGCCAGCAATTGCAGCTCGTTTTAAAATGGCACTGGCTTTAACCGAGCAAGAAGAACAAGAGGCATTAAAAATACAGTATGAGTGGCAAGCAATCGTCGCTAAAAACCTAAATAAGCACAGCTGCTTATTTTTACCTACCACCCCTACAACCGCACCTAAATTAGGCGCCGACACAAGCGCCTTACGCATGCAAATTATTACGCTTTCGGCAATTGCAGGGCTGAGTGGTTCGGCGCAAGTACACTTACCGCTGGCTAATTTAGCAAATGCACATCCGTATGGCTTTTCATTAATGATGAGCCACGGTAACGATAAAAGCCTACTTGCGTGCGTACAACAATTAGCTGCACACTTAAAAAAGGACACACCGGCATGACCACACACAACATTGCATTTACCGCGTCTCATTTTTCGGCCACTGAGGCAGGTATAAGTATATTAAAACAAGGCGGTACAGCCACCGAGGCTATGGTAGCCGCGGCCGCTGCTATCAGCGTTGTATATCCACATATGAACTCAATTGGTGGCGATAGCTTTTGGCTTATCGATAACCCAAACCAAAAAACGCCCATCGCTATTGACGCCTGCGGCCGAGCTGCAAGTAATACAAGTGCTTATAACACGCTCACACAAATACCAGAGCGCGGCGGACTAAGCGCATTGACTCAAGCGGGTACAATACGCGGTTGGCAAAAAGCCCTTGAGCTAGATGAACACGCAGCACTGCCACTGTCAAAAATTTTAGCGCCCGCCATTGCACTTGCTCGCGAGGGCTTTACCGTTACAAAAAGCTTGCAAGCAGGCTGCGAAAAGCTAGCTGCTGCAAATAATACCAATGACGCGTTTAAAAGCCTCTACATACCCAATGGTAAGCCCTTGCAAGCAGGTCAGCATTTTAAAAACCCTAAACTTGCAGCAACATTTGAACACTTAGCAAAACAGGGTTTAAACGCATTTTATGAAGGTGCACTTGCTAACTCATTTGCCGCCGACTTAGCAAAAGCAGGTAGCTCAATTACCGTAAGTGATATTGCAAATACTAAAGCCGAGGTCGTTACTGCGCTAAATGCAAACTTATCAGGTATTGATTGCTATAACTTACCCGCACCAACACAAGGCGTGCATTCACTGCAAATAATTGGTGCCGTAAATAAACTAAAACACAAAGCTAAAACCGATGCCGACTGGATGCATTTAATTGTTGAGGCAACCAAACAAAGCTTTACCCATCGCCCTACTCTTTGGGCTGACCCTGAAGTATTAGGGGACGATTATAAAAACGCACTAACCGATGATCGCTTAAGCCAACTTGCTAATAATATTGATATGACCAAAGCCAAAAAATGGCCATTTAACGCAGAGCCTGGCGATACCGTGTGGATGGCAGCTAGAGATAAAAACGGCCAATTAGTCAGCTTTATTCAAAGTATTTATTGGGAATTTGGCAGCGGAATATTAATGAGCGAAGGCGGTTTTGTGTGGAATAACCGTGGTTTAAGCTTTAGTTTAAACAATCAAGATATTGATGCGAGTAACAATATTAATGTCCTTGCGCCAAATAAAAAGCCAGCACATACACTTAACCCAGCAATGGCAAAGTTTAGCGATGGCCGCCGACTTGCCTACGGCACTATGGGCGGTGAAGGGCAACCACAAACCCAAGCCGCTGTTTTTGCAGGCTACGCGTGGCGAAATAAATCAATAGAGCAAGCAATTAGCGACCCTCGTTGGTTGCTTGGACGCACATGGGGCGATACAAGTACAAATTTAAAAATTGAAAAAGAGTTAGTTTTTCATATAGAACATGAATTAAATCAACGTGACCACGATTGGGTAAGCGTTGATAATAATAACGAAATGATGGGGCACGCTGGGGCTATTTTAGATACACCTACAAGCCTTGAAGCAGCAACAGATCCTCGTTCAGATGGACGTGCAACCGTAACTACAGCAGGAACACAATGTCAGAAATAATAAACCAATGGCCAATAGTAGTAGCCTTAATAGCAACCGGTATTTTTGCCGGAATTTTAGCAGGACTTTTTGGTGTAGGCGGCGGTATTGTTATCGTACCTGTGCTGTATTTTTTACTGCAAGGCTTTGGCGTAAGCCCAGAGTCGGCAATGATGATAGCCACAGCTACATCACTTGCAACCATAGTACCTACTTCGCTTTCATCTATTCGCTCGCATCATAGCAAAGGCAATATTGACCTTGCGCTAATAAAATACTGGGCACCGTTTATATTAGTTATGGCGGTAGTCGGTAGTATTATTGCTCATACCGTTCGCGGTAACGCATTAGTGCTCATGTTTGCCTGCATAGCTATTTTAGTCAGTTTAAACATGTTATTTAGAGCCGGCGCACCCGCACTTGTAAACCAACTACCAGGTAAATTTGGGCAAGGCATTATGGCAAGTATTGTAGGCGGTTTATCAGTAATGATTGGCATAGGCGGCGGTACTATTGGCGTACCTATGCTTAACGCATTTAATGTACGTGCCCACGTTGCAGTAGGTACTGCGGCCGTTTTTGGCTTATTGATTGCGCTACCTGGCGTAATTACCTTATTAAGTATTGGCACAACGCCAACCGATGCTCCCCTAGGTACGTGGGGGTTAGTTAACCTCCCTGCCTTTTTTCTTATTATTCCGCTAACTATTTTATTTGCGCCTATTGGCGTAAAAATTGGTAGCAAGCTGGATCAAAAACAACTAAAACGCGCTTTTGCCGTTGTCTTAATGATAACCGGCATACGCATGCTTATTCAGACTCTGGGAGCCTAAAATATGTTTAATAACACGCAAGTTCAAACCTTAAACCCACCACAGCGTTTATTAATGGGACCAGGCCCTATTAATGCAGATCCTCGTGTTTTACGTGCTATGTCGGCGCAACTTATAGGTCAATACGACCCAGTAATGACCGGCTTTATGAACGAAACTATGGCGCGTTACCGCGAAATTTTTAAAACTAAAAACGAATGGACCATGCTAATAGATGGCACATCGCGCGCAGGTATTGAAGCCGTGTTATGCTCTATTTTACGCCCAGGCGATAAAGTACTGGTGCCAATTATGGGGCGCTTTGGTCACCTACTTGCTGAAATAGCAGAACGCGTTGGTGCAAAGGTGCACACAATAGACGTACCGTGGGGCGAAGTATTTACGCCAGAACAAATCGAAAAAGCCATTGTTGATGTAAAACCCCATGTACTTGCCATGGTACAAGGTGATACATCCACCACCATGAACCAACCTCTTGAGCATATTGGCGATATTTGCCAAAAGCACGATGTACTATTTTATTGCGATGCCACCGCATCGATTGTAGGTAACGATTTACCCGCCGATGAATGGAAACTCGATGCACTTTCGGTTGGCCTGCAAAAATGTTTAGGCGGTCCTTCTGGTTCAGCGCCATTAACGCTTAGTGATAAATGCGCCGAGTGGATCCAAAAACGTAAAAAGGTAGAAGCAGGCATTCGCACAGCCGATCATACCGACGGCACAGAGCCCTTTGTGCGCTCCAACTATTTTGATTTAGGTATGATCATGAATTACTGGGGAGAAGAGCGTCTAAATCATCATACCGAAGCCACCAGCATGCTGTACTGCGCCTCAGAATGTGCCCGCATAGTCATTGAAGAAGGCGTAGATAATTGCGTAGCGCGCCACAAATTACATGGCGATGCCATGCTAACAGGCATTCAAGCGCTCGGCTTAAATGTATTTGGTGATTTAACACATAAAATGAACAACGTACTGGGAGTTTATATACCCGAGGGCATTAACGCCGATCATGTACGCGGACAAATGCTAACCGATTTTGGAATAGAAATAGGCACATCGTTTGGACCACTGCATGGCAAAATTTGGCGTATTGGCACTATGGGCTACAACGCCCGAAAAGACACCGTACTACAAACACTTGCCAGCCTAGACGCTTGCTTGCATGCCAACGGTTACAAAGGTCCTAAAGGCGAAGCCGCCATTGCCGCCCTTGCTCACTATAAATAAAAAAAGGATTTAGCATGACGATTGTAAGCCCACAACACAGCCCTTTATTAGATAAAGAACTTGCTGATGAATACGCAACACGCGCTTTATCTTGCTGTAAAACCCTCAGCGCACTATCGCAAATGCAAGATGGTATTCACCGCGTGTACTTATCAAAAGAGCACAAAGAGTGTAACGCTGTTACTGCATCATGGATGGAAGAGGCAGGCATGCAGTCGTGGCAAGACGAAGTGGGCAACCTTTGGGGGCGGCTTAAATCATCAAACCCCCATGCTAAACGTTTAATTATAGGGTCACACCTCGACACAGTACCAAACGCAGGAGCGTTTGATGGTATTTTAGGTGTACTACTGGGAATAGAAATAGCCGCGCTTGCAAATAAACTAAAGCTCGACCTGCCCTTTCATTTAGATGTAGTCGGCTTTTGCGATGAAGAAGGTACCCGCTTTGCCACAACTTTAATTGGCTCAAAAGCCCTCGCTAACGAATTTGACCCACAGTGGCTAAACATTGAAGACACAAACGGCATAACTATGCGCCAAGCCATGCTCGACTTTGGCTTAAATCCCAACGACTACGCAAAAGCTGCACTAAATAAAAGCGAATTACTAGGTTACTGGGAAACTCATATTGAACAAGGTCCTGTACTCGAATCGGTTAATCAGGCGTTAGGCGTTGTAACTGCAATCGCAGGAGCAAAACGCGCCATGCTTACCCTAACAGGCCAAAGCGGTCATGCGGGTACAACCCCAATGAACTTGAGGCAGGATTCGTTAGCAGGCTGCGCCGAACTTACTCTTGCCATAGAGCAGCTAGCAAAAAACGCGAGTAATGGCGAAGTTGCCACCGTAGGGCAAATACAATCTCGCCCAGGGGCTACAAACGTGATTGCAGGTAAAACAACCATAAGCCTAGATGCACGCGCACAGAGCGACACCGATCTCGCTAACTTACTAAGCGCCATACAAAGCAGCGCTCAATCTATAGCAAGCAAACGCAATTTAACACTCGATTGGCAATGGACTCACGCCGCCGGTGCCGTTGCGTGCGATACCACTATTCAGCATTTGTTTTCAAGCGCATGTAAACTCAACAACCAAGCATCGCCTTCACTTGCCTCTGGTGCAGGGCACGATGCAATGGCAGTCGCTCCAATTTGCCCCGTTGGCATGTTGTTTATACGCAGCCCAGGCGGTATAAGCCATCACCCAGCAGAAGCGGTTATCGACAGCGATGTAACAAAGGCACTCAGTGTAATGTACAGCGCGCTTTTACTTTATGTGAAAGAGTGTGAGTGATTTTAAGGTAATCGAGTAAACCAAGTATATTAACTTGGTATGCTTTGGAATTAAAACCTCCTAAAGTCATTGGGAGGTTGTTACTGAACCCAGAAAAACGCAGGAATACAAGTTATCTAGAGTAGTTTTATCGAGCTGCCCTTTGCTCTTTTAGGCTAAGGCGTTTATGTGAGCTATATACATGTTGAATATTTTTATCATTGACCAAATATGCATCCATTTCAACAGTAATTAGCCCCGATAATGGCTTGATTTCAAGAATACCCAACTCACCTAGATTTGCAGATAGTAAAGTATTATTCCTAAAGGCGAACAAAGTTTTGTCAGTATCTCGTAAGTCACCATTCACGTATAATTTAGCACCACTAAACCAAGCGTTAATTATTTTAACTTTGATTGACTTAACGGTAAATTCAAAGGATTTTCTCATCAGTTCTCCATATTCAGAAAATGTAATTATTATACTTTATGTTCTTATGTGTTTGGCGCACAACCACTTTCTTTTAATACCCGCTTAATCGATGCTGGGTAATTTTTTAGTGCAGCCAAAGGGCGAATTGGCCGCTGAACCAAATTACCTGAGCAGTTTGGGCACACGTTATTTAACAGCGTTTGAGCACAGCCAAAACAAAACGTGCATTCAAATGAACAAATAAAAGCCTCTGTGGACTGTGCAGGTAGATTCTTATCACAACATTCACAATTAGGTCTTAAATCTAGCATTTAGAGCTCCTTTTTATCCACCCAATGCTGAGTAAATATCTATTACCTTTTATGACTTTTGATACCTGATGCTCACTTACATCAGGGCGGAAAAGCTTAATTCGCTTTGTTTCAAATATAGGATTACTGCAAATAAACTCACCACCCAAATCTGCTTTTTTAAGCACTATATTCAATCGATAGTGTTTACCAGATTCAACTTTGTCTGTGTGTGGTGCTATTTCACTCCCTTGTGGGAACTTAAGCAAATATGTATCAAATTTAATTGGCCACGTAGCACCACAAATCAACATTTTATCGTAGCCTGATTTTTGCCTGCCTCGCTCCCAGCAAAATAATTTACTCAAAAAAAACATACAATCCCTCAAAACAGCTAACAAACAGCAAGTTAACTCGTTTTTTATTTATTTTTATTGATAAATAAACCATAGCCGAGTTCATATTTTGGTTCAATCGTTTACTGTATTTTACGTGGGATATAAAAGGGAGTTTTAATGGTGTTTTGATTGGCGCTTTAAAAGACATTATGGTGGCTATAATTGATTAGTAAATCAAAATATAGCCACCCTATTTATTTAAAGCTTATTTAATAGTTACCTTTGCATCACTTACCCAAGTTTCGGTTATAGCTTCATCATTTTTATCAACTAAATACGCGCGTATGTTTACCGGATTATTGTTAGCTTGTTTGTAGTCAAATGCTAATCGCCATTGGTTTGTACCAACTACCGGATAAACCCCAATAGGTTCTAGTATTTCACCGTTGCTGGCTTCAACAATCGGCTTTATACCACTTTTGTTATCTAAGCCTTTAAATACTGGACCTTCAAAATCAATCACCATCTTGTTAACGCCTTCAGGAATAGGCTGGCCGGGAATTCCGCCTAAGCCTTGGCGAGTATTTACAACGCTTGCAAGGTTTTTTGATTTTGGATCGAGTGGACGCCACTCAATATCATAAGAAAATGTAAACTCATCACCTTTACGCGCCTCTTTTTCGGGCACCCAATAGGCAACAATGTTGTCAAACGTTTCATCTTTTGTTGGAATCTCTATTAACTGAACTGCCCCTTTTCCCCAGTCACCAGTAGGTTTTATCCACGCTGATGAGCGCTTATTATAAAATACGCCATCGTCTTGGTAGTTATTAAAGTCACGATCTCTTTGAATTAAGCCAAACCCTTTTGGGTTCTCATCAATAAAGCTATTGGTCGACACCGACTGAGGATTATTTAATGGGCGCCAAACGTATTGACCCGATCCTGTGTGAATCGCCAGGCCATCGCTGTCGTGAATTTCTGGGCGCCAATCTTTAGCTTCTGTTTTATCTTTTTGTGAGTACCAATACATACTGGTTAACGGTGCTACGCCTAAGCGTTCAACATCGGCGCGCATATACAAATTAGCCGTTACAGAGGTAATATGGCCTTTGGCTTCTTTGTTATCTTTGCTTAAACCAAATCGATAAGCACCAGTGATAGAAGGCCCTTCAAGCAATGCCCAAACAGACACACTTTCACCTTTTTTCTCTGCAGGACCAATCCAAAATGCAGAAAAGCGCGGAAATTCTTCTGGCTGATTCATGCCCGTATTAATCGCGATACCTCGGGCCGAGAGTCCATATTGCCCCTCTGGGCCGTCGGTACGAAAATAAGACGCGCCTAAAAAAGATATCCAGTCTGGTTTCATATCTGGGCGCATTATTCTAAAGCCTGCAAATCCAAACCCTTCTGGGAGATCGTGAGCTGGGCTGTCATCAGGCATATCAAAAACGTCATTACTAAAAGGTACGTTTTGAACCTGATTTTTATCATCTCTGATGTAAATACTTACTGGCTCAGGAAAATATCGGCCAGGGTAAAATAATTGTACAGGCGCCTTTTTTCCACTTGGGTATAAGGTTTCATCTTCTTTAAAGCGTATTTTCCAGTGTTCGTCATACGTAATTTTATCGATTAACTCCGGCGCTGGCACCTTAGTTAGCGTATAGGGCTTTTCAGCTGAGGCTTTTGCCAGCGCTTTTAAGTCTTCGAATGAAAACTCCGTTTGATCTACTGCTTCTGTCGCGTAAGACGACATCGAAGTGCTAAAAATAATTGCGATAAATAACTTTAATTTCATAAAAAGAATGTCCTATAAATTGAGTCAAATAAAAATGGGAACGCTGCACGAACGTATGTTTAACTTAAAGTTCTGTATGGATATTACGTGACGTAATATGAACTAGCGTTTACTAAAGTATTGTTATTTGACTACAGGACCTCCCATAATTAATTTGTTTTTACGGGAATTGGTTTTAAGGGAAATTGCGCGCGTTTAATGATATCGCTGAAGTGAAAATAAGTGGGGATAGCGCAATTGATTATCAGATCGCTGGTATTCAAATGAATAAGGGTTGTATTTAGGTGGTGAAAATGAAGAGGCTCACTACTTTTAAAAACTTGTAATTAATGGCTGAATTTTTACTTGGCCCTCAATTCAGGGCATGTTTTATTTTTTGAAGTTAATTTTTCTATGGCATCTTTAGCTTCTTTCAAACTTACACCATGAACAGATCTATAATATTTTATTGCCCTAACTTTATGACCTGATTTTAAAGCAACAATAACATCACCTTCAGTTACGCTGCCATGCTTAGGTATTGAGTTACCAAATATTAATATAAATAAAACTGCAATAACCGCTAAAACCCCCCAAATATATTCAATTTCCATAAATATCCTCGATGTTCGAAAAATAATGAGCCTATGGATTAACTCGTTTTTTATTTGTTTTTTTGATAAACAAACCATAGCTAAGTTCCTATTTTGGTTCAATCGGTAACTCAGTTATGCATAAATTTTCAAAAACGGCTCTGGTAATAATCCAAAAGCCTGTCATCTCAATTCAATATATCGGCATTATCTTTTGTTTGATTTATACCAATAAGGATTTTCTCCAAATAAGTAAAAATAAGCATTATCGCTAATTGTAGGCAAACAAAAATAATAATGGAGAACGGTGAACTTGATAGCATACTTTGTGTTGTTTTTTCTGAAGTGGCGACCAAGTAAAAATCAACATAGGTCAAAAGTAAAAATAAGCCCGAGACATAAAGTACAACTTTAACTTTTGCACTGCGTAGCTTTGAAACCACTTCATCATTAGTCATTTAAAACGCCTTTAACTGTATTATTTTTTTAAGACGTTTTTTAATGACCTTTTGCTCGCAATAAAGCCCGATCAAACCACCAACAGCAATTGAAGCCATAACCAACAACCAATATAAAGAGCTATTGGATGCCTGAATACCGGAAATATAAAGGTATAAGTTAAACGGGATAATAAAAAATAAGCTACCTAGTACTTTAATGAATTCCCTAAAAAGCTCTGTATCAGACTTTGCTTTGTCGATATGAGAGTTAATAGTTTCATTTGATATCTCATTTAGCTCTGGGTATGTCTTTTGTAACCAATTTAAATAATTCAATTATGCATCCTTGTATTTTTATATCTAGTGCTGCCTTAAATAGGCAAAATATATTTGTAAAAATAAGCATTGTGGCAGCAAAGCGAACTACTTTTTTTCCTTGGTTAATTTATTGCTAACTTCATATTTAGCTTTACCTTGGTTTGCACGTAAACCTGCAAAATAGGTTACAGCAGCTATAGGTAAGCAAATAAAACCCCAAGAATGGTAGGCAATAAAATAGCTGCAGCTGCGTATATAAATTTTTTCATTCTTCAATCCTTTTATGATTAGTAATTTTGTTTGTAATGATGCTCACCAAGAGCAAAATGTATTTTTATCTTATTTTAATTATTCTTATTGGCTACTGGTTAAATAACCTTTCGCATTTTATTTAATAACTCGTAGCATGCTTTATACAACAGTATTTCCATGTCTTCGTTATGGTACAAAGGACCCCAACGAAAAAAGCCTCTTAAGCTAAATTTTTTAGCTATGAATTCGCGCCACGTAACAGATTTAGAAACGCTGAACGTTTTAATCGTCTTATTGTGTTTAATGTTATACAAGCGCGATACTAACTTAACTTTTGGTCGCCAAAATAGCGGAATAATAGCTGTATCAAAATCTATAGTGAATGCATCACCACCATGCAAAGTAACTATAACAACATCTAAACCAATATCTGACTTTTTAGGCTCTTTAATAGACGAAATACTGTGAAGACAAAAAATATCTTCAAGCTTCTTGTGCATATGATCTTGTAGTGAATCGCCCGTTATATAAAAAAACGACTCTACCTTAGAAAAATGGCTGTTATTAGCTACAGCTAACGATCCCAAATAAACATTTGGCTTTTCAGAGCTAAACCAATCGAATAGCAAATTTAAATTCCTTTTTTACTTATGCCGAATAAATAGGCCGTAAGGTTGTTATCTAAGGTTAGGATGAAGGAGCAAAAACCAGCTTTTTTTGTTCTGCTTTACGGTTTATTTATTTACGCTCAACTCTTTTACGACGTAATTGAATACCAAGTAATGTCCCTAATAAAACAGCAATAACATGCAGAAAAGCTGGAATTAAATATATCAGAGGATCCATTGATATTTCTAATAAAATGTATAGTAAGGCACCGACACTTAGATCAATAAACCAATAAACCGCCGCAACTAAAAAGGCTTGTTTATACGGACTCACTGTTTGCTTATAGCCTAGGTAACAATAAACGATTAAAGAGGTTACAAATCCGAGGACGTAATAAGTAAAAGTTAATGAGGTACTTTGAGTCATTTCATCAAAGCCAACAATCTTTGTTGCTATTGTTGATAAAGTAACTAGCAATAAATACAAGCCTACTGAAAAGAGTACAATCCTAGAATATTTCACGATAATCCTTTAGCAATACAACGAGGCTGTAGAATAGCTCTAACAGCCAGATTCAATTAATTAGTTTCTTTAATCTTAACGAGCCTGTAGATTAACTCGTTTTTTATTTTTTCGATAAGCAAACCATAGCTGAGTTCCTATTTTGGTTCAATCGTTACTGTATTTCACGTGGAATATAAAAAGAGGACTAGGTGTTGTTTTAATTGACGTTTTGGAAGGTATTACTGGAAATTTAGTGTGCTAACTGTTTGTTATTATCCTAACTTGGCGTATTTCAGAGTACTCGGAATGAATTAACCCAAAGCATTTAAGATCGTGAAACTGATTTTTCCAGTAACCACTTTGACGCCTTATACCTTCCTCTTTGAACCCAACTTTTAAAAGGAGTGACTCAGATGCAGAGTTTCCAAGAACAGTATCGCCTTGAATACGATTAAGTTTACCGCAAGATAAGTCACCTGAAAATGCGGCTTTAACTATTCGATGAACTGCTTCAGTGGAAAAACCCTTACCCCAATATTTAGGCAGTAAATCATATCCAATAACAGCGTTTTTCATTTTAGGACTCCAAGTATTAAAGCCGCAAGTACCTATAAGTTGATTTGTTTCTTTTAGCCGAATAGCCCAACGAATACCTGAGTTTTCTTTAAAACGAGCGTTAAAAAACTCAATTAAATGGCTGGCTTGTGACAGTTCAGTAAACGCCTCTAAATCATAATATTCTACAACTGAATTGTCCGAGAACAACTCAAACAAACTATTTGAATCTTCTTTTGATAATTGATCTAACCTTAAGCGATTTGTCTCTAAAGTTGGAAATGACAACCTAAATCCTCCGTGAAATATAACAAGCCTGTAGATTAACTCGTTTTTTATTTTTTTTTTGATAAACAAACCATAGCTGAGTTCCTATTTGGGTTCAATCTTTTACTGTATTTTACGTGGAATATAAAAAGAGTTTGGTGTTGTTTTAATTGACGTTTTGGAAGGAATTACTGGAAATTTGGTGTGGGTGTTTTTTTACTCTGATGGGCAAAATATATTTGTTAAAATAAGCGATGCAGCAGAAAAACCTAGCAGTTGAGGATCATCATAACGTTGGTAATATTCCGCTTTTATTTTAAAGGAAGTTAGGCTCAATGAAGCCGAGTTATTTACCATTTTTTAATAATAATTGTTGTCGTCTATCGGGCTACCAATTACTACTTTCATCTTGTCAATACAGCTCAGACTTTTGCGTGATGCACTTTCATGGATGTAACCTAACTCACTGCTATCATTGATAATTGACGTAAAAGTCAGAATGGGTGTCATCCTAACTTATTTCGTTAATGGTTTTGTTATGTAACGTCACCGTCAAGTCCAAATTTTTTCCTGTTCAAAACTAGCGCTGCCAGCAGAGTTACACCTAACACCGTACCAACAGGGAACATGAAGAGTAACAATGTTGAATATATTATTAGTGCCCAAAAAAGCCACTCAGTTCGATAGTTTAAGCCCACAACGGAAAATGTTAAAAAGCAAAGCGCAACTAAAAATAAGATGAACCCTGTTACTGTAGACAAAGCTGTTGATGACATTTCTTCTTGTGATATTTTAGGTTCATTATTTCCAAACAGCGTTATCTCTTGAAATGAAGAGGACATAATTAAATACGAATCAACAATTCCCCAAAGTGGTGCCCAGAAAAGCAATAATCCCAAAACTGCGACGTATTTCCCTATAGTTTCCTTGTTCATCATCTCTCCTCACGTAGTTACATAACGAGCCTGTAGATTAACTCGTTTTTTATTTGTTTTTATTGATAAATAAACCATAGCTGAGTTCCTATTTTGGTTCAATCGATTACCGTACTTTTACGCAGAATATAAAAAGAGTTTGGTGTTGTTATATGCCGCTTTAAACTAACTATAAAGCAACTTCCATTTTAAAGTAAGAAACATCAGCCTTATAAAAACGTTCCCCGTATGGCTGCATGCCGAAACGCTGATAGAAACTTAAAGCTGATTCTCTAGCATCACACCAAAAAAAATTTACAACCGTATTATTAAGAGAGTGAAGAATAAACTTTAGCATTTGAGAGCCAATGCCTTGCCCTTGATAATCAGTTTTAGTAGCAAACTTACGTAGGCGAGCTTTATCTGATTTTATGTATACGGAGGCAACACAAACAAGCTCGTCATTAACAAAGGCACCAAAATGCATTGCGTCATGATCGCCATCAACATGGCAATATTCAGGAGGTTTGTTTGGCCAAAGAACACTTTGTCGAAGCGGGATTGTTTGCTCCCAGGAAATATTGCGAATTTCCATATGATTTTGCAGAGCCCCCATAGGCTTATAACGAGCCTGTAGATTAACTCGTTTGTTATTTGTTTTGTTAGGATACGCGTACTACCACTGGCTCTTTGTGTGTAATGACATGAATAAAGTCCATACCTGTCATTACTGAATAATGCTTGAGACCCCAATTTGGCCTAGTATCCATGACTAAAGTTTTATGACCAACATAGTCCAATAGCGAAGACTGAGAATAAACACCCACGATTCCAGAGTCTCTATACTTGTGATAATCGTTGAAATGATCACATTCATCGTAAAGTGCAAAATACTGAACATCATTAAATGAAATCAAATAATCAACAACTTTATCTTCATCAATCTTTGTTGATAGTGTTAGCGTCAGTAACTGTTCTCTATAGCTAAGATTATCCATATACCAATTCTGGTAACTTTTAGCGATGTCATCGATGCTACTAATCATGAAAGTATCCTAACACCGCAATATGCGGACTAAAATGGTTAGCTATACTTAGTGGGCACAAACAAAAGCCAACTGTTTTTGTTCCGTTTAATTGCATAGTTAGAGCTCAGCTACCGAGTAACATTCATTGTGATCATACTCTATTACATTTTGAATAAATTTAAACGCTTCAAAAAAACTAGGATCATAATAAGACACTGAATTGATCTGTGAGTCAAAATGTGTTTTATTTCTGCGAGACTTTAGGCTTTCAAGCCCCCTTTTGATGGTATCGCTAGGATTAAGAAGTTTTAGGTATTTATCTGATGTTAATAGTGATGCGTTGAGTGAATTCGGTCTAAAAACTGTCCCTACCGTAACTTCACTAATATTAATCGGCTTCCTTTTTTGTTTATTTCCCAAGCTCTTCGTTTTACTTTTATCTTTATCTATAACATGAACAACAAAACCGCTTCTTAGCAAGCAGGAATTAATATATTGTTCAAACGCTGCAAACATTATTAAGTCATCAGCAAATCCGTTATAGCATTTAGACCTTTTCACTCCGACCTCAAACAACTTAAATGAATTCTCTTCGAATGTTCCTACCCCATTGTTCAGTTCTTTATCTTGCTTTCTAAATTCTGAATCTAGGTTTTCCATCTCTAAAACCTTTCCATATATGTCCGCTTTTTTCAGCAACCTGTATGCATTGTTCAATGCAATTAATCCTGCGGATTTAAGAACACTTTTATCTTGACTAATATACGCTTTATGAATTTCTTCGTGATTAGGCAAAGTTACCTCCTAAAACAATACTACGTGAGCTATGACAACTTATCGAACTACACTTTGAGAGTTATACCCCCCAAAACGGCGTTTATTACATAGCTCAATAATTCCACTAAATAACTTTAATGTAAACAAGTGATTAGGCATGTTATAAAAAGGCCTTTGTTATTTTGCACCAAAACGACTTTTGATAATGTTATTGGACAAAATTAAAATAGCTGCTTATATAAACAGTTGGTTCTGTCAGTTAGCTTTATTTATGTAGCTACCTTTTACGATCATAATTAACAAAAACCAAACGCCATATACGGGCATATAAAGGCTTACTTATTACAGAATTAGCATTTTTATACGCTTTAATAGCTGGCGTTTAGCCTTATTCGGTGGAAAAACTCGAGTAAAGAACAAAAGAAAGTAATAGGAAAATTTTGGCTTTATGTATTTAGCGCGTAATTAGCTAAAGCATTGATGAGATAAGCGAGCCTTAACATATTAATGATACAGGCTCGCTGGGGTGTTTGTAATAAAACGAATGAGTGAGGTGCTTACTTTACATCAAAGTTCACGTGGTCAAAGTATGGATTTCTCTCACGCGCTTTAAGTACACTAATTGTAGTAAGCACAATGAGTTGCAGCTCGCTATTTACGTTAACAACTATGCATTCGTCTCTGTTTGCATTGCGCTTTGTGTCAGTTGCTACGCCACATACACCATCGCCATTTTTTAATAAAAGCTCAATGCTTAAATGGTGCATACAGGCAATTTCGATGTAGTCGTATTGGTTGCAACTAATCATAACGTCCTCTTTATTTAGTCGGTTTAAATAGCATTAAAAAAGCAATAACAACAAGGTTGGCTATATACCAAAGATCTTTAATTACAAACTGCCCTAGGCGCTCCAATAAAGTGGAAGAACTAAATGCACCGGTTGCGGTAATTAAGAATGTTTGGGTCATCATAAATACGCTTAAACACGCTAAGCCACTTACAATAATTAGCTTTTTATTCTTTAAAAATAGCCCTAAGCCCAATAACACAGCAAATAATACATCAAACCCGCCAATCACGTTAGATGTACCTTGTACGCTAAATACCGTGTATAACCACGACATAAACGGTGAGGTTTCTACTAAACTTACAATGCCTTTTGCTTCAAACTCGTAAAACTTCATGCCGCCGATCCACAGTAAAACCATAGCAACCGGTATAAAGTTTAAAAGTACGTGTTGTTTGTCGGTAAGTTTGTCTTTATAAAATAAAAACAAATATAAAGGCACTACAGCAAAGTATTTAATTATGCCCTGCCCGCTACCAATGATTGGAAAGCCGCCTAGTTGCGCCATCCAACGGTTGCTGGCAAATAAGGTAAGTAATGCAACTAAACTTATAATTGCTGCAAGTAAAAGTGCTGGCGTAGGTTTCATTAGTTTAAAACGAGCGAGCACGGTGGCAAACGCTAAAGCAATCATAAATGAGCCACTAATTAAACCTAACGCAGATACAGACATTAGCGAATCAACGCCGTAAAAACTAAACGTAGCCGTTAACGTATTAGGGTTTGCTCCTAACGCAAACGACAAGCCAAGTAACAAAAAGCTACTCGCTAATAAAAAAGTAATCACGTTGTTGGTTAGTTTTAAGTTCATTGTATTTCCAAGTATTCGTTAAGACTTACAAAGACCTTACGAACCTATAAAACAATTCAAGCTAACTCTTAAAAAATAAGAGTTGATTAAGCACAACGTAAGCTCTCATCGGGTAACTTAATTATTCATTTAGTTTATGGTTTATTACCTCTTTATTAATAAAATTAAATAAGTTTAATTTTCATATGATGTGCGTCATCTTTTTTATTATTAAATGAAGTAGAATAACGTTGCCTTTTCAATACACTGAATGCATGCATTTCTAAAACTTAGGGACATTTTAATGAAAGGTACTGATATTCGAATTACCTCTGGACTGATTTCTATAGCCATTGTTTTATTACTTTGGTTTGCTGTACCGCCTCCGCAAGGTGTTACCGAAAACGCATGGCATTTGCTCGCTTTATTTATTGGTACTGTAGTTGCCATTATTGGTAAAGCAATGCCTATCGGCGCCATTGCTATTTTAGCTATTACCTCTGTTGCATTAACGGGCGTAACTAATGACAGCCCATCTGGCGCTATTAAAGATGCATTAAGTGGCTTTTCTAATTCATTAATTTGGCTGATTGGTATTGCTATTATTATTTCTCGGGGTTTAGCTAAAACCGGTTTAGGTAATCGTATTGGCTATAATTTCATTTCTTTTTTTGGTAAAAAAACTATTGGTATTGGCTATGCACTCGCGCTGTCTGAACTTGTTATAGCGCCTGTGACGCCAAGTAATACCGCGCGAGGCGGCGCTATTATTCATCCAATTATGAAGTCGATAGCAACAAGCTTTGGCTCGTCTCCTGAGGAGGGCACATCTCGTAAAATTGGGCACTACCTTGCTTTGGTGAGCTACCATATAAACCCTATTACATCAGCTATGTTTATTACCGCCACGGCTCCTAACCCTCTAATTGTAAAGCTTATTGCAGATGCTACTGGTGCAAATATTAGTATTACTTGGAGTACATGGGCGCTGGCAGCGCTTGTTCCTGGTTTGCTATGTATTGCCCTTGTGCCTTTGGTTGTTTATGCCATTTACCCACCTGAAGTGAAAAGTACACCCGATGCTAAAACCTACGCAGAATCTAAATTAACTGAAATGGGCCCAATGAGTTATGGCGAAAAAATAATGGTGGGTGTTTTTGCTATGCTGCTTGTTTTATGGGCCGGCGTACCCGCAATGATTTTAGGAGCTGAGTACGCGGTTAATACTACCGCAGTGGCTTTTTTAGGTTTGTCGGTTTTATTAGTAACGGGTGTATTAAGCTGGGACGATGTACTTAAAGAAAAGTCTGCGTGGGATACCGTTGTTTGGTTTTCAGCATTAGTAATGATGGCCACTTTTTTAAATAAACTAGGCTTGGTAACGTGGTTTTCAACACTTGTTGAGAGCAACATTGCGCAACTGGGTTTTGACTGGATTGTATCGGCCATTATATTGGTAGCTGTGTATTTTTATGCTCATTACTTTTTTGCCAGTACCACAGCACATATTACTGCTATGTTTGCCGCATTTTACGCTGCAGGCTTGGCGCTTGGCGCTCCACCTTTATTTTTAGGTTTACTGTTAGCAGGCGCTTCATCACTCATGATGTCGTTAACGCATTACGCAACAGGCACATCTCCCATCGTGTTTGGCTCAGGCTATGTATCATTAAAAGATTGGTGGGTAATGGGCCTTATAATGAGTATTATTAATTTAAGTGTATGGGGAATTATCGGCGGGCTTTGGTGGAAAGCACTTGGGTATTGGTAGTGCTGTGTATAGGTAGTAATGTTTTTGTTAGCTTAACCAGCATGTTTAACTCTATGCGCTTGTTTTAGTCGTACCTAATTAAAAGCGCTATAGCCCTAAAAATATAAACTTTAGGGCTATAATAAGGAAGCATTAAAGCTTTAGAAACGACTCGTAATTACCATTATTGATAAAGATAATTACGAGTACCACATGCAAACGCGGGCTACTCTTAGCTAAAATTAATCGCTTTGATCTCTGAAGTCTTTTTTTCTGAAAATAGTTAAATGCCAACCCCAATGCAAAGAGCCTAATCTTAAAAAGATAGTCGTGAAAAATGATCCTAAAATACACCAAATGTAATCTACATTAAGGCTAAATAAAGCGGCATAAACTGCACCACCCGCTAAACACGCAGAGGCGTAAGGTTCGCTGCGCATAACCGTTGGCACCTCACGGCAAATTACATCACGTATTAAACCACCAAATATGCCTGTAGTAATACCCATGGTAATCGCGACCACCATGCCGGAGCCATTAATGAGTGCTTTCTCTATCCCCATAATATTAAATAGCGCCATACCAACAGCGTCTACCAATAAAAAGTAGTAGTTATTAACGCGCGGTAAGTATCGAATAAATGCAATTGTTGCTATAACGGCCCCGTAGGTAGAATATAAATACTCTGGAGTGGCAATCCAAAATACCGGTTTGTTTAAAAGTATATCTCTGAGGGTTCCGCCCCCTAGTGCTGTAACGGTTGCAACCACTACTACGCCAAAACCACTAATGTTTTTTTCATACCCAAGCAATGCCCCTGCAACAGCAAAAAATGCGACACCGAGTAACCCTAGTACCATAAAGTATTCTGCAGTCATGGTAATTCCTTTTTAAAATTCATAAGGGGTTGTATCAACTTACGTGCCAAAAAGCATCCATTAAAATTTGAATTAACTTTAAAAAATACATTTAAAAACAACGCTGTAATTTACACTGAATGCAGTTTAAGGTTAGGTTTTTTTAGAGGTTATATTTGAGAAGGTAATTATTTTAAAAGTAGGTATTTTTTACACGTTGTTTATAAGCAGGCCCATAAACTAAGCTAGCGCTATTTACCCACTCAAAGTAAGCAAGATAGCCTACAAAAATTGACTCAAAGATTAATAGGCTAATACCTATCCAACTTGCAGAATTAACATATTCAAAAATAAAGAAAATACAAATTATTACCCAAAAGCAGTTAGCTATAGCTAATACTTTAATGGCTAATAGGCTTCTTGTTCTTTTAAATGCTAATAAAAGTGCGCATACACCATAAAGTATATTAGCCACTGTAATAAATTGAAGTGCATACAAAGGTAAAGAATAAATTTCGTAGAACCAAGATTGAAAACTAAACAAAGTTAAACCAGCAAGTAGACCTGCAATACCGTCAAGGTAGAGTATGTCTAATTTTTTATGTGCAATCACTTTTATACCCTTCAGCTTTTTAACTGAGCTGCCTTTTTAAACGCCCACCAACCAATCACTAAGCTCATTAATATACGTACAGGAAAGTAAATAATAGCTGGAATGCCAAATAACCAATTGGCAAAGCCTTGTGGCATTACATAAAATGCGACCCGCTTCACCCAAAATATAAACTCAACATACTGCGCTAAAAAGTCATTAAGCGATAAGCTTAAAAGTGCTAATTCATTACTTATTAAAACCCATAAGGCATATAAGCCAAGCAAAGCATCACCCACACTGCCAATATAAGATGAGTAGCCTATAAATAATAAAAAGCCGCGCATGGTAAGTCCTTGTTAGCAGTTTCAGCAAGTTAAAATACAAACTGACTAATCTATAAAATATTAAAAATGGCTTTGTTAATTGCACCCTTTAGAGGTTTTAACTAATTGAATATTATTAACACTTGCGTGTGCTCCACAGTAAAACATGTAGCTAGAGCAATGATAGTTTTCATCCTTAATATTCAAACCATTCTCATCAAATTCCAGCTCAAACTTACAGTTAATATCGTATTCGGGCTCTTGTTCTTCAAACACCAGTTTTTTACCCTTTAGTACTAAAGGTAATGGTTCTGTCGTCCCTTCTAACGGGGCTGTGATAGCGCAAATATGAAAGTTAAAGCCCCAGATAAGACCTTCTGTAAAATATTTATCGTCTTTTTTGAATACATTTATATAGCTCGTTTTTAATTTAAAACGCTCATTATTTTCGCTCCCATCGTCGTTGAGCATAGGGATCGCGCTAGTTATTTTGTCTGTTCTTGAATAGCATCCTTCAAATGAGCCTGCATGTAAATATTCACTAAAGACCGCACTTGCTAGCATAAAAGCTTTTTTAATCATCACTCGCTCCTTGCTGTAATGTTAATTCCCCTCAAAAAAACGCCCTCTATCGTCTGTCATTTTTACTGGTAAACCGTTACCAACCATAAAGTGATAAAAACGCAAATCATCAATCAGGTCAGGGGCTGATATTTCTATGTCTCGGTAAGTCGCGTCTCTAAATTTAAACCTTAAGGTATGCTCAAACCGTTTCGTTTGACAATAAAGCACTTCTTCTAGCTCAGACACCTTTATATTTATACCAAGTAATTTAAATTCACCATTCGCAATATCAATAGCTTGTGATTGCTTATTATTTGTAGATAGCCATTCAATAACCACTCCTAAAGAAGATAATCCAAACAAATATAAAAACTGATGCAATAGAGGCTTTTCGTTAATTACTTCCATGTAAAATAGCAAAATGACAATAAATAATGCTGATAAAGCCAAACTGTAGATTATTTTAAATCCGGGTAATTTTTTTTGCCTAGGCAAAGCTGCCATAATTAATATCCTGATTAATCTACATAGCTCACTTTTGTTCCCGCGAAATGATCATGTAAACATCGTTTATCTTTTCCAAATATAAATAATGGATTAACAAAACCAGCTATAAACTGACCTACCGAAGGGACAAGTGATAAGAGTTGCATAGAAAGCATGCGTTTAAAGTAAATTGTAGTAAAGCTGGCTTGTGTACCGTCTAAATTTTCAATACGGATAGACATTAAAGATTTACCAATTGTTTGTCCGCGTTGGTACATAAGGTAACCATGAAGCACTAACGTGCTTAATATGCCATAACCTAGCAAACCTCCAGATAAAGTAAGTGTTGGTTGGCTTAAATTATCAAACCCTACGAGCATGAATACAGGAATAAAACAAACAACACCTAAAATGCCATCCACAATAGCAGCCACTAGCCTATCTGAGCGCGTTGCTTTTTCTCCTGCTAATTTTGATACAATATTTTCAGATGGGCTCTGTGCTTCTCGCGTTTTAATTAAGTCGTCTATTTCTTTTGCTCGATCTGGGTAGGTTTCGCGATCGATAGCTCTCGCTGATGAGTAAAGCTCATCTAAAGTGTAGGTAGAAAAGTCTATTTCAGAGTCCATGAAAACAAAATCCATATAGTGTTATTAAAAAGTAATTTAACACAACTAATTTAAGCCATTCAATTATTTAAGATTATCAAATAAAAAAGCTACTAAAAAGTAGCCTTTAATTATTAATTAAATACCATTCAATTAGCTGTTAAAAATGCCATTTAACCAACAGGTTTGGGTTGTGCTCTGTTTGACCATCTACACCAAATTTATTTTTCCAATATACATACTCAATACCCACATCAAGGCGGCCTGTATCTAAGCCGAGAATAGGTGCAATATTGTATTTAATCTGTGAGGTAAAGTTAAAGCCGCCTTCACTTTTACCAAACATTGTGTCGGTGCTATCTACAATATCTAAAAAGCCATCGTATCTAAAGTTACCTTTGTTATAGCCCCATGTGACTGTTATTTGGTTATTATCTTCACGCTCTATACCTATTTCATCTTGAAAACGACGATAATAAGCCACATTAAAATACTGAAAGCCAGGTACATCAAGTGATACACCGCCCCCTAATAAATAGTTATTTTGATTCGTATCTCCCGAGCCATACTCTGTTTGTAGGCCTAAAAACACCTCTTTAACAAAGCTATCTTGCGGCTTGTAAAGAGTAGGGTTTATGTTTAGCTCCCCATACACTTCATCGGGGTTACTTAGTCTATCCATAAAAAAGAACGTACTGCCCCAAGTATGGCCCGATGCATGCTCAATGGTTACCACACTTCTGTCGTCTTCCTCCCCTGAAAATGGCTCTAGGTAGTCGGCTCCGGTCATTGCGGTAATACTAAAATCTGACCAAAGCTCTTTAGCCGATACACCTGTAGAGCACATTGTAATTGCAGTTACGAACGCTATATTTTTTATTATTTTGATTTTCATTGTTAATCCCTTTAATGATTTTTATTAGTTTAGTTAAGATGATCTGTACTTGCTGAGTAATTCTCTGGTAGTACCAACGTCATTATTATTGCGGTGATACCCGATACCGTCACTGCGCTACCAAATATAGCGGTAACTAACTTAGGTGCGTTTGCAAACAACTCTGGTACAAAACTAACACCTAGCCCGAGCCCTAAACTCACTGCAATAATAAGTAGGCTTCTGCGATTTATTTTTTCGCTTGCGAGTATTTTTACGCCCGCGGCGGCAACGGTGCCAAACATTACAAGCGTTGCACCGCCCAAAACAGGTTTAGGTATATTTTGTAATACAGCACCAATCACAGGAAACAAACCAAGAATGATTAAAATACTGCCGATCCACAGGCCTATATGTCTGCTGGCAACACCGGTTAGCTGAATAACGCCGTTGTTCTGACTAAAAGTAGTATTAGGAAAAGTGTTAAATAAGGCGGCAATCATCGAGTTAACACCATCACCTAAAATACCACCACGAATACGTGCTAAGTAACTAGGTCCTGTAACAGGTAGCTTAGAAACAGCACAATTGGCAGTAATATCACCAGTCGATTCAATTGCAGTAATAAGGTATAAAAAGCCAAAGGCTATGAGTGCACCAAAATCAACATTAAAGCCGTATTTAAAGGGCAGTGGGATGGCAATTAAATCAAATTCACCTAATTTGAATTTAGCGATACCTAATACAAAGGCTAGTAGCCAGCCAAGTATCATTGCAACTACGACAGCCGTTAGCCTTACCCATTGATTTTTACTGGCATTAAGCAGCACTACTAAAGCAACGACCGAAAAACCAACAATTAAGTTACTCGTTGAAGCAAATTTTTCAGGCATATTAGTAAGTAACCATTGCCCGCCGCCTATATCAGTCATGCCTACTTTAATTAGGTAAATACCAATAGTGGTGATCACCACACCAGTGACTACTGGCTTTATTACTTTGCCTAATTTACTAATAAAAAAACTAATAAATACTTCAACAAAAGCAGCTAAAAAGCACACGGCAAATATAGTGGCAAGGACTTCGTCATTATTGCCACCCGTTGCTTTAACGGTAAAGCCTGTCGCTAAAATAGTTCCTAAAAAGGCAAAGCTTGTACCTTGCACACATATCAATCCTGACCCCACCGGGCCAACACGCCGCGCTTGTATAACCGTGCCCACACCAGATACAAATAATGCCATACTAATTAAATAAGGTATTTCGCTGCCAAGGCCTAGCACCCCACCAATAATAAGCGTGGGCGTAATAATGCCAACAAAGCTTGCTAGTACATGTTGCAAGCCTGCAAAAAATGATTCGGTTGCGCCTGGGGTGTCATCAACCGCATATATAATATCGTCAGACGAGCTTGTATTTATTGACATATAAACCTCTACGTTTTGCGAGTTAGACACTGTATTTGTCTAAGTGACCAACTCATTGTTATTGCGTTAACGGCTTATTTAAGCTGCCCTTCAACGCCCTCAACATAAAAGTCCATACCCAACAACGTTTTGTCGTCTATTGTTTTACCCGCCTCAATAACCAGCTCACCTTGCTGATTTTTTATAGGGCCATTAAATGGATGGAATTCACCTTTACCAATTTTGTCTGAAATCGCGTTCACTTCACTCACAACATCACTTGGAATGTCTTTACTTAGCGGCGCTAAGCGAGTCATCCCTGAGCCTATACCTTTCCATATATCTTGCGATTGCCATTTATCGTCAAGTACCTGTTTTACACGGTCTTCGTAAAATTCATCCCAATGATGAACCGCCGCCGTTAAATGTGCTTTTTTTCCGTATCCGCTCATATCTGAGTGGTAGCCAATAGCGTAAATACCAGCGGCTTCAGCTGCTTGCAATGGTGCAGGCGAATCAGTATGTTGAGTTATAATATCAACGCCTTGATCTATAAGGCTATCGGCAGCTTCTCGCTCTTTACCCGGATCAAACCAGCTATTAACCCACACTACTTTTACTTTTGCATTAGGCTTTACTGAGCGCAGCCCAAGCGTAAAT
Source organism: Pseudoalteromonas sp. AS84 (assembly GCF_038900255.1). Lineage (NCBI taxonomy): Bacteria > Pseudomonadati > Pseudomonadota > Gammaproteobacteria > Alteromonadales > Pseudoalteromonadaceae > Pseudoalteromonas > Pseudoalteromonas sp. AS84. Next base: position 529,533 of record NZ_JBBMQY010000001.1, read on the forward strand.
GCATTTATACCGCGTATTACCTCCGGAATAGGAAACGCAGCAATATACCCAATACTGTCGGTTTTACTCATGTGCCCTGCAATAACACCTGTTAGGTAGCGTCCTTCGTAAATGCGATCAAAGTAAGTGCTTACGTTTTTTGCGCGTTTATAGCCTGTAGCATGCTCAAACTTTACATTAGGAAACCGTTTAGCCACTTTAAGTGTTGGGTTCATGTAGCCAAACGACGTTGTAAATATTAGATCGTGCCCGCTTTTGGCTAGTTGCGTAATAACACGCTCAGCATCGGCTCCTTCTGGTACGCTTTCAACAAAAGTAGTTTCTATTTTGTCGCCAAATTTGTCTTCTAGGTACTGCCGGCTTACATCGTGTGTATACGTCCAACCGGCCTCACCAATTGGACTTACATATACAAAGCCTACTTTTACGTTATCTTTTGCAATAGCTGATGCGCTTATGCACAAGCTCAATGCAACCCCGAGTGTTGTTATAAGTTTTTTCATTGTTATTCTCCGTGTTATATTTTTAATATCCTGTTGAAGCAGGTAATTTACCTTATTGATTTTGTAATCAATTTAATGACCCTTGTGCCAAGGTTTACCTAACCACATGGGTTCGTACATTTTTAGCTTTTGTTTATTTTTACTGAGCATAATCAATACAATAAGTGTTGCACCATAAGGCAGCATGGCTAATAAGTTAGAATCAACCGCTAAACCGAACGCTTGTGCAACTAAGTGCATAATGCTGGCAAAGCCAAATAAATAAGCGCCTAGCATTACGCGCTCAATACGCCAGCTTGCAAATACCACCAGCGCAAGGGCTATCCAACCTCGCCCTGCCGTCATGTTTTGAGTCCAAAGTGGTGTATAAGCCAACGACAAGTAAGCGCCCGCAATACCAGCTAGTGCGCCGCCAAACATAACGGCTAAATAACGTGTACGCATTACAGGTAAACCTAAGTTATTACCCACACTTGGGTTTTCACCAATAGCCCGTACTGCAAGCCCTGCTCTGTGGTATTTAAAAAACAAATACGCACCAAGCACTAAACTCCAACTTAAATACACAATGGCGTCTTGCGAAAATAGCGCCTTGCCTAAAACCGGAATATGCTCAAACCCAGCTATTGCTAATGTAGGTAAGGCATTAATCGTTTTTCCTTCATAGTCGGCACCTAAAAATGCCGAAAGGCCAGTACCAAAAATAGTCAGCGCCAAACCTGCAGCCACTTGGCTAGCATTTAAATTAAGCGCTACAAAAGCGAAAATAAGTGAGGCCATAACACCAACCAAAGCTGCTACCGTAAAACCAATAAATAGGTTGTCGCATTGGTACATGGTTATAAACCCTGCCACCGCGCCTAAAAGCATCATGCCTTCTTGCCCTAAATTTAAGGTGCCGCTTTTTTCGCATACCATTTCACCCAGCGCCACCAGCAATAAGGGGGTGCCTGTACGAATAGTGGCGTATAAAATATTAGTAATTACATCAAAATCCATAATTTAAGACTCCTGTGCAATATGTATTGGCTGCGCTTTTTGTTGTTTAAATGGCAGCGAAAATCTAAGGCGATAAGTAATAAGCACATCGCACGAGAGTAAATAAAACAACATTAACCCCTGAAAAATACCGGTAATGGCGTTTGGTAATCCCATGTTAATTTGCGCAAGCTCACCTCCCATATAAATAAGCCCCATAAGTAAGCCCGCAAACGTAATTCCTACTGGATGCAACCGCCCTAAAAAAGCAACAATAATGGCGGCATAGCCATAACCAGGTGATATTTGTGGAACCAGCTGTCCAATAGGCCCTGCTACTTCGCCCGCACCAGCAAGCCCCGCTAAGCCACCGCTAATAACTAACACTCCCGTAATTAATAATGCTCGCTTGTAACCCGCCATTTTGGCAGCGGATGCATCAAGCCCAAGTACTTGTATTTGAAAGCCTATAAAGGTTTTACTAATAAACACCCAAGTGGCGCATAGCGCTAATAACGCAAACGCTAGGCCTAAGTGCAATCGAGTACCGTCGAATAAAACAGGCAATAACGTGCTATCGCCAAACAATGCGCTTTCAGGAAAGTTATAACCGTGAGGATCTTTGAGTGGCCCATGAACAGCCCACAGCAATACATTTACTGCTATGTAGTTGAGCATTATGGTGACTAAAATTTCATTAGTGTTTAAACGCAGCTTCATAAAAGCAGCAAGCCCCGCCCACAACATGCCACCAGCAATACCCGCAAGTAATGTTAGTGGCATTGCAAAAGCACTTGATGAGTCAACAAAGTTAACGGCTACAGCACTTGCACATACACCACCAATAAGCAGTTGCCCTTCTGCGCCTATATTCCAAACCGATGCTCTATAACAAAGCGCTAAACCATAGGCGCATAGCAAAATAGGAATGGTCATTACAAGTAGCTCAGTTACACCATACCAATCGGCAACAGGTGCTATAAGCAATGTATATAAGGCATTTAGCGGGTCATGCCCTAATAAGGCAAACACCACGTAACCGGTTATTAATGTGAGTAAGATAGCCAAGACAGGAGAGAAATAACTCCAAGCCGGCGAGCGCTGAACACGTGGTTCTAACTTAATCATGCTAGAGCCCCTTTTGATGTTTGTAATGTAGGCAGATTATTAAGGTCGTCACTAAAATCGCCAGCCATCCACTGTCCTAACTGCACAAGCGGTACGGTATCGGTGTTTAAAATAGGAGACAGTTTTCCATCGCAAATTGCGCCAATGCGGTCGCAAATCTTATAAAGTTCATCTAAATCTTCTGAAATAACGAGTACCGCACACCCTTCGTCGCGAAGCTTTAAAATAGCTTCATGTATCGCCACTTGTGCGCCTATATCTACTCCCCAAGTAGGATGCGACATAACGAGTAGTTTTGGGCTTTGCTCTACCTCGCGACCAATAATAAATTTTTGTAAATTACCACCTGAAAGGCTAGCTGCATGAGTGCGAAAACTTGGCGTTTTAACCTTGTATTTTGTTATGATTTTATTAGCAAGCTCGGTAATTTTTTGTTTTACTAAAAAGCCATTTTTAACTAGTCCACTATCAAAACTAGTCAGCAGTGTATTTTGCGCTAAATCCATAGTGGGCACGGCTCCTCGCCCAAGCCTATCCTCTGGAACACATGCAAGTCCAAGGCGGCGCCTTTTAAGGGGCGACAATGCATCAACAACAGTGTTTTTAAATTTAATGGCACGGCTACTTGCTTGAATTTGCTCCCCCGAAAGCACTTTTAATAACTCTTCTTGCCCGTTGCCAGCAACACCTGCAATGCCCACTATTTCACCTTGCTGTACTGCAAAGTTAATGTTTTTAAGGGGTGTTTCAAATAACGCTTGTGCCGCGGTGGTTAAACTATTAACGGTTAAAAAGTCAGCCGTCCCCAAGGCTCTGCGGGTTTGGTTACTAATTGGCGTGTTGTCGCCTACCATTAGCCTAGCAATTGACTCACTAGTTTCGTTTTTAGGAATACAATGCCCACTTACTTTTCCGCCTCGCAAAATGGTCGCACTGTCACATAACTCAATCACTTCGTGCAGTTTGTGGCTAATAAACAGCACGGAGCAGCCTTCTTTTTTAAGTGATTTTAGAGTTTTAAATAATGCATAGACTTCTTGTGGGGTAAGGACTGAGGTGGGCTCGTCTAAAATAAGTAGTTGAATATCTAATAACAAACACCGCACGATTTCTACTCGTTGGCGTTCGCCAGTTGAAAGTGTTGAAACCAATCTGTGTGGATCTAATGGCATACCATAACGTGTTGATGTTTTTGTAATTCGACCCGCAAGCGTGCTGCTATGCCCTGCTAAATCACCTAACGCTAGTTCAATATTTTGGGCAACCGTAAGTGTTTCAAATAACGAAAAATGCTGAAACACCATTCCAATGCCTAAATCACGCGCATCAGCAGGCTCTTTTATATTCATTATGCGGCCATTAAAAAACATGTCCCCTTGGTCAGGTTTAACCACACCATAAAGCATTTTCATTAGTGTGCTTTTACCGGCACCGTTTTCACCTAATAAGGCATGCACTTCCCCATGCTTAATTTTTAAGGTTACGCCGTTATTGGCTATACATCCGGGATACTTCTTTGTCATTCCCTGCATAGTAAGGCGGTATTTATTATTCATTATTAACACCTTTTCAGTGCTTATTAAGTTAATAAGCATACTAACAACAACCAGCTGACCGAGCGGTCAACAATGGCATGGTAACTGCAATATACTTACCAAGATTAAAAAGTATTTTTCTTACCCGTGCGCAAACAACAAGAAAAAACATATGCCAAGCCTTTATGTATCAGGGCTTTATAAAAATTAAGGGGGTCTGTGTGATTCAATTTTTATTAAATAACACGCCAATTGAAATACAAGAATGTTCGCCAAGTCTCACCATTTTGGACTGGCTTCGCACCAAAAAAGGGAAAATGGGCACCAAAGAAGGTTGTGCAACTGGCGACTGTGGCGCGTGCACTATTTTAGTGGGTGAAGAGCGTATAAATGCAAACGGGCAAGCTAGCTGGCAATACAAAACAATGAACAGTTGCTTACTGTTATTAGGTAATGCGCATGCAAAACATATAGTAACAGTAGAAACTGTGACTACTGGTTTATACCCAAATTTAACCGATTTACACCCTGTGCAGCGCGCGCTGGTAGAGTGCCATGGTTCGCAATGTGGTTTTTGTACGCCTGGTATAATAATGAGTTTGTTGGCTCTTTATATTAATGAGCCTACGTACCCCGGTAAAAAAGCGGTTATTCATGCACTTGGCGGTAACTTATGTCGTTGTACAGGCTATAGCCCAATATTACTTGCAGCCGAAAAAGCCTATAGCTATGAGCGTAAAGCTGAACCGTACTCAACAATGGCCGCAAAATTTAAAGCGTCACTTAATACGCAATATGATGACGATGTTCCATTTTTAAAAAATGGTCCTCGCAAGTTCTATTTACCACAAACTGCCCAACAACTTGTTGAGCTAAAAGCGCTTTATCCTTATGCACATTTAGTTGCTGGTGGCACCGACTTTGCCATTGAGCTTAGCCAAAACATGCTCTTACCGGATGTAATTATCTCCCTTAGCCAAGTAAAGGAGCTTTGTACCTTGGCAGATAATAACGGTGAGTTACATATTGGTGCAGCACTACCTTATAGCCAATTTGTTGAGGCATTTTATAACCATTACCCTGAGTCAAAAGAGCTATTTGAACGCTTAGGATCAAGCCAAGTAAGAAACAGCGGCACACTGGGTGGCAGCATAGGGAATGCCTCACCAATTGGCGATCCAGCTCCCCTTTTAATCGCTCTTAATGCATCAATGGATTTATTGAGCAGCGCAGGCACGCGCACTATTAAAGTTGCCGACTACTTTATTGATTACAAAAAAACGGTTCTTAAAAGCGATGAAGTAATTAGTAAGTTCACCATCCCAAAGCGTCCAGAGTCACTAAAACTGGCATGTCATAAAATATCAAAACGATTTGAAGACGATATATCTACCGTTTGCTTGGTGCTTGCTATAGAGCATTCACAAAACATGATCACTCAAGCTCGCTGCGCTATGGGTGGGATGGCGGCTATTCCTAAACGCGCGCAGCATATTGAGAAAAAGCTGATATCTCAATCATTACAAGTGAGCACTTTCATAGATGCAGCTACCGCTTTAAACGATGACTTTGCACCCATGAGCGATGTACGCAGCAGCGCACATTACCGCAGTACGGTAAGCAAAAATTTGCTACAGCGTATTGGAATTGAGTTTTGCGATGCACAGCCAAGTAGCAGTAAAAACAATAACAACATTGCCATTACGAGGATCTCACATGCGTCACTTTGAAATGGATAAACTAAAAGCCCAAGGTGGTAGCGTTGGACAATCTAAATATCACGAAAGCGCTATTAAACAAGTTTGTGGCAGTGCAAATTTTGCCGACGATAACCCTGAGCCTTACGGTTGCCTACATGCCTACCCTGTACTTGCGCCTGTTACAAGCGGCTTTATTAAATCAATAGATACTAGTCACGCACTGGCAGTTGAAGGCGTTAAACGCATTTTATCGGCCGAAGATGTACCGGGTAAATTAGATATTGGCCCGGTATTTCCTGGTGATGTATTACTCACCAGCCATGAAATTCAATACCACGGACAACCTGTATTAGTAATCGTTGCCGACAGCTACGAAATAGCGCGCCGCGCGGCCCGCTTAGTGGTTATTGAGTGCGAGCAAACTACGCCAATACTTGATATTAAAGAAGCGATAAAAAAAGAGCATTGGGTAAGGCCGCCTCATTCACTTAACCGTGGTAACAGCGAGCACGCAATTAATAACGCAGCCCACCAGCTTAAAGGCGAAATACACATAGGCGGGCAAGAACATTTTTATTTAGAAGGCCAAATAGCACTTGCCCAACCCGATAACGACGGCGGGATTCATGTGCAATGCTCAACTCAGCACCCTACTGAGGTGCAGCACTTAGTTGCCAAAATTTTAAAAAAGCCATTTAGCTTTGTAAACGTAGAAACCCGCCGTATGGGCGGTGCTTTTGGCGGTAAAGAAACTCAAGGCGCACCATGGGCATGCCTTGCAGCCCTTGCGGTTTACTACCTTGGCTGCGCAGTTAAAATGCGCCTAGCCCGTAGCGACGACTTTAAATTAACCGGTAAACGCCACCCTTTCTATAACCACTATCATGTCGGTTTTGACGAATATGGTTTAATAGAAGGTGCCGACATTACCGTAAACGGATTTTGTGGCTACTCGCCCGATTTATCGGATGCAATTGTAGACCGCGCCATGTTTCATGCCGACAACGCCTACTACTACCCAGCCGCCACAATTAAAGGTAATCGCTGTAAAGTAAATACCGTAAGCCATACCGCATTTAGAGGATTTGGTGGCCCGCAAGGGATGATTATGGGCGAGCTAATAATGGACGATATAGCAGCCAAATTAGGTAAAGATCCGCTTGAAATCCGAAAACTTAATTTATATAAAAAAGGCCGCGACACCACGCCGTATCATCAAACCGTAGAGCAACATATTTTAATAGATATGATAAGCCAGCTTGAGGAGTCGGGTGACTACTGGGCACGCAAAACTGCTATTAAAGCATTTAACGCATCGTCGCCTATTATCAAAAAAGGCCTTGCGATGACGCCGGTTAAATACGGTATATCGTTTACTGTACAACACTTAAATCAAGCTGGTGCACTTGTGCATGTATATAGCGATGGCTCAATACATTTAAACCATGGCGGCACCGAAATGGGCCAAGGGCTTAACACTAAAATTGCACAAATTGTGGCTCATGGTTTTGGGGTTGATTTTAACGCGGTAAGCATTAGCGCTACCCGTACAGACAAAGTACCAAACACCTCACCAACAGCGGCTTCAAGCGGTACCGACTTAAACGGTATGGCTGCACTAAATGCAGTAAACACAATAAAAGAGCGCTTAATAAACTTTATAAGCGAGCACTTTGAAGTTGAGAGCAACACTATTGTATTTAAAGATAACCTAATTACCTTTAGTAAAGGCGAAATTAGCTTTAGTGAACTTGCAAACCTTGCTTACATGAATCGTATATCGCTTTCATCAACCGGTTATTACGCCACGCCTAAAATTCATTACGATAGAGCTAAAGGCGAAGGCCGGCCGTTTTTTTACTACGCTCACGGCGTAGCACTGAGTGAAGTTGAGGTAGATACACTTACGGGCGAAAACACGGTAACACGCGTTGATATTTTGCACGATGTGGGAAGCTCAATTAACCCAGCACTTGATATAGGCCAAATTGAAGGCGCCTTTGTACAAGGCATGGGTTGGCTAACAACCGAAGACTTACAATGGAACGATAGAGGGCAGCTTGCAAGCTTTGGTCCTGCTAACTACAAAATACCAGCCATTGGCGATACACCCGCCGAATTTAACGTCAATTTATATAACTCTGCCAATCCAGAAACCACCGTATTTAGATCAAAAGCGGTAGGCGAGCCGCCGTTTATGTTGGCCTTTAGTGTATGGAGCGCTATTCGTAACGCCATAAGCAGTGTGGCTGATTACAAATACACCGCCCCACTTGATACGCCTGCTACACCTGAGCGTGTATTAAATGCAATTGAGCAAACCGCTAGCTGGTTTAAGGAGCATCAAAATGGCTAATTTAAATGAGTCGTTTCAGGGTTTTCATACTCAAAATTGGGCGCAGGCTATAAACGAGCACGAACAAAGCGGCACTAATTATGTTATTGCCACAGTGCTTGGCACAAATGGCTCAACCCCACGCGGCACAGGCTCTAAAATGGTAATAAGCGGCGAGCATATTTACGACACCCTTGGCGGTGGTCACCTTGAATACGTAGTAATTGAAAAAGCCCGCGAACTACTTGCCAAAGGCGAAGCCGCCCAAGTGATAGAGCAGTTTAACCTAGGTGCAAATTTAGGCCAATGCTGCGGGGGAGCTGCCACCGTTATGCTTGAGTGCATGCAATGCGAGCGCTTTACCCTCGACATTTACGGCGCAGGCCATGTAGCACAAGCGCTTATTGGTATATTGGCACAACTACCTATGCGCATACGCTGGATAGATAGCCGCGCAGACGTATTTCCACAGGCTATTCCAAATAACGTAGTAAAAGTGGTTGATGAAGAGCCAACAGAGCAAGTTAAACGCGCACCTAAAGCTAACAATTACTTAATACTGACCCATAACCACCAGCTCGACTTTGCACTCACCCAAGCCATTTTTAAACGCGCTGATGCCAATTGGCTGGGCGTTATTGGCTCTGATACTAAAGCAAAACGCTTCAAACAGCGTTTAGCTCATCGCGATTTTACTACCGAGCAAATAAAGCAAATGGCCTGCCCTGTTGGGCTTAAAAATATTACGGGCAAGCTCCCTATGGAAGTAGCAATATCAATTAGCGGGCAGTTAATTGGCCTTTATCAGGCTATGCAAACCCAAGCGCCAAAACGCCAAGGCTTGCAATGGCGCGTACTTAAAAATGCCTTAATTAGCACCACGCACGAGGAAGAAAGCGCATGAGTAGCTTAAAAATTAATAACTTAAATGCAGCGCAAGCTCACCAAGCTTTAGAGCACTGCTGCGCAGCACCAAATTGGGTAAGCGGTATGCTAAATATCATGCCATTTAAAAATAAAGAGCACCTATATCAAAGCGCGCAAAGCGTATGGGATAGCCTGGGCGAAAGCGACTATTTAGCAGCCTTTGAAGGTCACCCGCAAATAGGCGATTTATCAACCCTTAGCAAAAAATACGCCGCCACTGCTCAAAAAGCGGGGCATGAGCAATCGGGTATGAGCAAAGCAAACGAAGCCGTGCTTAAAAAAATGATTGCCCTTAATAAAGAGTACCTCAGCACGTTTGGTTTTATTTTTATTGTGTGTGCCAGTGGTAAAAGCGCCGAGCAAATGCTTGAACTCATAGAGCAGCGCATACACAACACCCGCAGTACAGAGCTAAATATTGCCGCGGGCGAACAAGCCAAAATAACAAAAATAAGATTGGAGTCATTGCTATGAATAAAAGTATGAAAAAAAGCCCTATCACTACCCATATTCTCGATACCAGCACTGGTAAACCGGCTGCAAATGTAGCAGTAAAATTATTTGTACAGAGCAATAACGAGTGGCATTTAATTGCTCAAGGCAAAACAGATACTGATGGGCGAATTACCGACTGGCTAGATACAGACGTAGAATTTGCAACCTACAAAATGGAGTTTGATTTAGATAGTTATTATCAAAATAAAGAAATGCCAGCGTTTTACCCAGAGGCGCAAATAACCTTTAGATTACAAGACAAAAAACACCATCACATTCCGTTATTGCTTAGCCCATTTGGCTACTCAACGTACAGAGGCAGCTAACAATGAGCACGCAAAACAATAATAAAATGACCGTAATTTGTGCCAACATACTCGATTTTGTTGACGACCCAGCCATAGCCGGCGAGAACGCCCATCGCTATTTTGAAAAAGGCGCGTTAGTTATTCAAAACGGCAAAGTAATTAAACTTGGTTACGAGCAAGACATACTGCCAAGCTTAGATAACTCAGCCACTATTATTCGCCACGATGGCAAACTGGTTATGCCCGGCATGATAGACACGCACATACACTTGCCTCAAACCGAAATGGTCGGCGCGTATGGCGAGCAGCTTTTAAGCTGGCTCACCGAATACGCGTTTCCGACAGAGAAAAAGTTTACCTGTGAGCACTATTCAAAAGACATATCTAATCGCTTTTTAGACGAACTACTGCGTAATGGCACCACTACCGCATTGGTATTTGGCACTGTGCACCCGCAATCGGTAGATGCGTTTTTTAACGAATCTCAAAAACGTAATTTACGTATGATTGCCGGTAAGGTAATGATGGATAGAAACTGCCCTGACGATTTATCAGATTGCGCGCAAACCAGTTACGATCAATCAAAAGCACTGATAGAAAAATGGCATAATGTTGATAGATTAAGCTACGCAGTTACACCGCGTTTTGCGCCTACATCAACCCCTGAGCAACTACAAAAATGTACTCAATTATTAGAAGAATACCCCGACACCTACCTGCATACCCACTTATCTGAAAACAAAGACGAGTGCGAATGGGTAAAAGGGTTATTTCCTGAAGCCGAAGATTACCTTGGCGTGTACGAGCAAGCTAAAATGGTGCGTAAACGCTCGGTATTTGCCCATAGTATTCATTTATCTGAGCGCGAGCTTTGCTGCCTTGCAGATAACAACGCGGCCATATCGCACTGCCCTACCTCTAACTTATTTTTAGGCTCAGGCTTATTAAACTTAAAAGCCTGTGAAGAGCACGGTATTAACGTAGGCATGGGTACCGATGTAGGCGCAGGCACAAGTTTTTCTATGCTACAAACAGGTAACGAAGCGTACAAAATTCAGCAATTACAAGGCCAGCGCTTTTCCGCGTTTAAAGGCATGTACCTAGCTACTTTGGGCGGTGCACGAGCGCTTGATTTAGAAGGCACCATAGGTAGCTTTGCTATTGGCTGTGAAGCCGACTTTATTGTAATGGACTACGCGGCCACCTCGTTTTTAAAATTCAGAATTGGCCATGCAAAAACCCTGCACGAGCAACTTTTTGCCATGATGATGCTAGGCGATGACCGCTGCATAGAACAAACCTACATTATGGGTAAAAGCGTGTATAAGCGCGATGAAAAAGAGCAGTTTTCAGCTACCCATACACCGCAATTAGAAGAGGCTTAACCTAATGGAAAACTATTTATTTGAGCTTGCCCATTTAGTACTGCGTTATTTTCATGTGATTGCAGGCATTGCGTGGATTGGGGCGTCATTTTATTTTGCGTGGCTTGATAATAACTTACAAACCCCGCCACAGTGGAAACAAGACAAAGGCATAAAAGGCGATTTATGGGCCGTGCACGGCGGTGGCTTTTACGAAGTGGCTAAGTATCAAAATGGCCCTGAAAAAATGCCGCATACCCTGCACTGGTTTAAATGGGAAGCCTACACAACTTGGATCACCGGTATTTTATTATTTAGCCTGCTTTATTATGTTGGCGCCGATGTTTACCTAATCGATAACAGCAAAAGTGAGCTAAGTAAATTTGCCGCTATTGGTGCATCGCTTGGCTTTATTGGCTTAGGTTATGGTGTTTATCGTTTATTGTGTAAAACCCCACTCGTAGAAAACGGTAAAGCATTTATTGCTGTGGTTATTGGAATATTGGCCCTTTGGACTTACGGGGTCGATCAGCTATTTAGTGACCGCGCTGTGTATATTCATGTAGGTGCGCTTATTGGTACTTGTATGGTTGGCAATGTGTACCATATTATTATGCCAGGGCAACGCTACATGGTAAGCGAAGTAGAAGCTGGCCGTATTCCTGAATCGCTCCCGGGTTTAAAGGCAAAGCTGTGCTCTATTCATAATAACTACGCCACGTTACCAGTGGTATTTATTATGTTGAGCAATCACTTTCCATATACTTACAGCCATAGCTTTGGCTGGCTTATTTTAATTGCGCTGTTTGGTATTGGCATGTGGATACGCCATTACTTTAACTTAAAACATCAAGGCGTTAATAAACCTTCAGTACTTGTAAGTGGTATTGCCGCCTTTTTTGCCCTCATGCTGGCAATAGCACCTTGGCCCAGTACATCAACAAATGCAGACGAAAACGCGCCTTTACAAGCAAGTATTACCGACGCACAAGCGTGGGATATAATCAGCAAGCACTGTACCCAGTGCCACAGTGAAACACCTACATCAAAGCTTTTTCAAGCAGCGCCACTTGGCTTTAAGCTCGACTCTATTAATGATGTAAAAAAAGCCAGCACGCTTATTCATACCCGTGCGGTTATAACCAAAGATATGCCATTGGCTAATATGACCAAAATGACTGATGCAGAGCGTGAAACGCTAGGCTCTTGGCTCATAGCACTTAAAAAGGAGCAATAACATGAGCGAGCAATTTAAAAACTACCCGCGCGATTTAATTGGTTATGGCCCTGATGTACCACATGCAAATTGGCCCAATAAAGCCCGTATAGCTGTACAAGTGGTATTAAATTACGAAGAAGGCGGCGAAAACTGTGTATTGCATGGTGATGCAGCAGCCGAAACATTTTTATCTGAAATAGTCAGTGCCCCGCATGTAGAAGACCGCCATATAAGCATGGAGTCTATTTACGAATATGGCTCGCGAGCAGGTGTATGGCGTTTACTTAAACTCTTTAAAAAATACGATATACCGGTCACCATTTTTGCAGTGGCGATGGCCCTTGAGCGCCACCCCGATGTAGCTAAAGCCTTTGTTGAAGCAGGCTACGAAATTGCAAGCCATGGCCTGCGCTGGATTAATTATCAAAACATTGATAAACAAACTGAGCGCGAGCATATGCAACAAGCCATTGAGATCATTCAAACGCTTACCGGTAAAAAGCCCACAGGCTGGTACACCGGGCGGACAAGCCCAAATACTGCTGCCCTTGTGGTAGAAAATGGCACATTTTTATATGACGCCGACGATTACAGCGACGACCTGCCCTTTTACAGTATTAAAGAAGGTAAACCACAGTTAATAGTGCCCTACACGCTTGATGTAAACGACATGCGCTTTGCAGCTGTTCAAGGCTTTAATGCAGGGGATCAATTTTTTAATTACTTAAAAGATGCATTCGATACGCTCTACGAGGAAGGCGATCCAGAAGGTGAAAACTCCCCTAAAATGATGTCGATAGGTTTGCATTGCCGCTTAATTGGCAGACCTGGAAGAATAAAAGCATTAGCGCGGTTTTTAGAATATGCCCGCTCGCATGAGCAGGTTTGGTTTGCCACGCGCGAGCAAATCGCCGAGCACTGGCTTAAAACACACCCGTATAAAAAAGTTTAGTTCCGATATACCATTCAAAATAAACTCTAATAGCTTAAACAAAAAAAGCCCAGCAATGCTGGGCTTAAGGTCACTTTAGGAGTAGTGGTTTACTTAGTTAAATGAAACCGTAATGATGTTAGAACATACATTTTCAGTAACACATAATTGGTAATCGTACGATGGTAACGTAGCTCCACGCACGTAATCACGGTAACGACCACTATCTGATGTTGTATCTACCAGCTCACCGTTACGGTATACGCTTAGAGATTCAGCACCAACTTCTTCCCAACTTAAATCTACTCGCATAGTATCAAGGCGAGACTTATTAGCACGCTTTAAGGTCAGTTCTAGCTCTACATCACTTACTACAACCGTTTGAGTTGATGTACTTGTATTGCCTTCACTGTCAGTTACAGTTAGTTCAACATCGTAATTACCTGATGCTGCATACACATGCATAGGGTTTTGATCAGATGATGTTGCACCATCACCAAAGTCCCAGCTCCACTGTGTAATATCGTTATTAGCATCAGTACTTGAGTCCGTAAAATTAACTGTTAGACCTTGTGTTTCAGCCTCAAAATCTGCGCGTGGTGGTTGTGGGCTAACTTCGCCAATAGCGCTTAGCGTTAATGACCAACCATTAATTGTGCCGGTATCGGCTGCGGCAGTATCTTCTACTTGTAGTGTCCAATCGCCGGTAGCTACTTCACCGTTAAATGATTCAGACGTAAAGCTTCTAACAATATCATCTGCTGAACCACCTACATTGCTTTGTAGTGTTACTTGTGTGCCTTGGGCAGATACTAACTTAACCACTAAGTCGCCAGAGTAAGTATGAGAAATATCAACATCTGCTGTAGTGCCAAATACGGTTAAATCATCGCCAATGTTAATTACTGATACGGCCCCTACTGGTGAGTTATCAGGAATTTCAACGCTTTGACTACTGCTATAAGTAAAGTCGTTTAATCCTACAGGCTGAATCATTAAATCAACTGATTGCTGCTTAACAATATCACCTGCCGTAGCTGTTACCATTAGCTCGTAATCACCCCACTGAGTGTCAACGTCTGTTTCAACGTTAAGTCTTACTTCATCGCCAGGACGCGCTGTAACTGCTGATAAGTAAGCACCAGCTAATGTTGTTGATAATTCAAGCGTTACTTCCTCATCCCACTCAGCAATAGAGCCAATTGTAAATGTGTAGTATGTAGCCTGGCCGGCCTCAACTTGTTGCGTAAGTGGATCGGCTGAAATTTTAAAGCCAGGTGTTGGATCGGCATCAATAAGTGCCTGGTTTACATTAAGACGAGTACCTGCAACAGTTACACCTTGTAGCGCAGCATTCGCATCGCCAGAGCTCATTAGTAGTTCTTTAAGCTCTTGAGTACTTAGCTCAGGATTAACCGATAACACTAACGCTGCAGCACCTGCAACATGGGGGGTTGCCATTGAAGTACCTGAGTATGACGCGTAACTTTCACCCGGTGTAGTAGATAAAATAGCTGTGCCTGGTGCGCCCATGTCAACACTTGTTAAACCATAGTGCGAAAACCACGAAATATCATCAGTTTGATTCGTACTAGCAACCGATAACACACTCGCGTTTTCATAGTTTGATGGGTAGTGAGGGTTAACATCGTTATCAATAGTATCGTTACCCGCTGCAGCTACAAATAGTAAATCGGCGGCTTCGCTAGAGTCTATAGCATCAGCTAATGCTTGGCTGTAACCACCACCGCCCCAGCTATTGTTTAATACGCGTAGGTTAACTCCAGAATTTTTAAGGCCAACCATATAATCAATACACTTAATAGCGTCTGATGTTGAACCATTACCCGCAGCATCTAAAAACTTACAACCTACAAGTGATACTTCATGATTTACACCCACTACTCCCACAGAGTTATTACCACTGGCACCTATAGTTCCAGACACATGTGTTCCGTGACCTTCATCATCCATAGGGTCACCGCTATCGGTAATCGCATTAATACCATGAATATCATCGATAAAGCCATTACCGTCATTATCGATACCATCGCCTGCAATTTCAGAGGTATTTACCCACATATTGCTCGCTAAATCACTATGGCTATAATCAATACCTGTATCAATTACACCCACAACTACATCTCGGCTACCTGTAGAAATCGTCCATGCTTCGACTGCATCAATGTCAGCGTCGGCTGTACCGCCAGTCTGACCTTCATTATTTAAGCCCCAAAGCTCGTCAAAGCGAGGATCATTTGGTGCGCTTGCTATACTTACACGATAATCAGGTTCTACGTATTCAATTGCTTGATGAGACTTTAAAAGAGCAATAGCGTCTTTAGTACTCATTCCCGACACTTTAAACTTAGCTAAACGCCCTGAAAGTAAAGACGTATAACTGTCGTCAATTTCATCTTTATTTATATCAGTAATTTTAGCTTTAACTAATGAACGAGCCTGCTTACGCATTTCTTTCGTTGCATTACTTTTATATTTAACAATTATTGAATCACTGCTAGCAGCTACAGATTGCTTTACACCCACATCAGGAAGTTTTGCTGCAGCTAAACACGGTAGTAAAGCAAGAGTAATAATAGATAATTTTGTTTTCATTGTTCTATCCATAGTTTTGTTGGGTTAGCTTAGATGCTCTAAGCACGTTCTTTCACTATTTCGAGTACAAGGGATCACATGGCATATGTTTAGGAAACAACCAAACGAATCATTAAACAAGCTAAAAAATGAAAACGCTGTAAAAACCAACTATTTTGACCAGTTAATGTATTAAAAAAACATTAAATACAGACCTTTTAATGAAATTAACGCTCAACAACTTACCTAATACAGGGCCGTTAATTTTTACTGCTTTTTATATAAAATTAATAAAAAAAACCAAAAACCCTCATAAGCAACTGAAAAATAAAAACTAAATAATTGGTAAAAAATGATGATTTAAGAAATGACATTAGAGGAATACAGTAATTGGGTACTTAATAGTTAACAGTTATTAAACGTAAGTTAAGAATAATGACAAAACGCTTAGTAATAATTATTAATGACATCGTAAATTTTACTTTAGAGCTTTTCAGGTGGATCACAAAACATTATATCGGCACGGCATGCTGACACAGCAAATACCTTATAAAACCTATAAAATTTAAGGTGTTTGGTTTTAATATTTCAAGGAGAAAATAATGAAGTTGAACAAATCACTTTTAAGCTGCGCAGTAGCAATTGCAATGGGTACTAGCTTTGCCTCTTATGCAGATACGCCAAGCAAATCAGCATCAAACTCAGAACTTGCTACTAACGTTTCTGTAGCAAGTATTGAAAACTCGATGACTCTAACACAAACTTTTAATGAAAATACTGCGCTACTAACTCAAGACGGCGACAGCAATACCATGCTTGTTACTACGACAGGTAACAACAATGAAACTGAAGTTTCTCAACTTCAATCTGGAAACTACGGTGAAGTTACAACTATTGGCGATAACAACGCGCAAGTATACGCCCAAGATGGTGTTGCTAATGGTTTTATTACTGAGGTGACTGGCAATAATAACATGTTATTTGTTTCGCAATTTGGCCAAGGCTTTTTTGTAAATAACGAAGCAATTAATATTGTAACTGGCGATGATAATATCATTGATGTTGAACAAGGCACTGGTGGCCACTGGTTCTACAACATGGATATGCAAGGAAACGCAAATGAAATCTCCTCACTACAAACAGGTGAATGGCATGAAGCTGAAATAACCATGCTTACGGGCGACGAAAATGTTCTCGATTTAGTACAAGATGGATATTGGAGCACGTTCAAAGTAAGTAGTCTTCAAGGTAATGAAAATGAACTTGAAGTTGAGCAATTGGGGGATCGCAATACAGCAACATTTAGCTCTATTTCTGGTGATGCTAATGAGCTTTCAATTGAACAAGATGGTAATACAAACGCAGTAACATTTGCAGCCGTTATTGGCGACGATAATGAAATAGATTTAGATCAAGAAGGATCAATGAATACTATTGAATCTAACTTGTTTGAAGGCTCAAATAACGAAGTTTCTGCTACACAAGTTGGCGCTGAAAACTTAACAACTGCCGATATTATTGGTGATAATAACGAAGTTACTGCTATCCAAATGGGTGACTTAAACGAAACTTATATGGGTGTTATTGGCTCTGATAATGAGTTTATGACCAATCAAGTGGGCGATTTAAACTCGGTTCATTTAGCTAACTTTAATGGCACAGGTAACGATGTTGATTTGGTTCAGTCTGGTGATGAAAATGCAATGCTAGTGCAATCGTCATACCCCGATGTATCACTTACATCTAATAATAACGATATCGATATTACCCAAAATGGCTCGCAAAACGAAGCAATTGTTACACTTGCAGGCATTTTAGACAGTAACGATAACCAAATTGATATTGCACAAAATGGCATGTTAAATCTTATTGATATGATGGTTGAAGGCAACAACCATAGTATTGATATTTCACAAACAGGCGAAGGTAACTGGGTTACTGGCGTTGAACAATCAGCATTTTTAGTTGGCGGTGAAAACGTATCGTTTAGTGTTACTCAAATTGGTAACGATAACATTGTTGAAGGCTCTGTAATTGGCTTTAACAGCACTGTATCTGTTACCCAAATGGGTGATGGAAATACAGCAACAATTACTCAAATGTAATTATTGAGGTGGGGAGGGCGACCCTCTCCCCATTTTAAATTATGAAAAAAAACATTAGCTTTAATAGTTACCTACTCACACTCTTCCTATGTTTTTCTGGGGCAACTCATGCTGCTGATGAACTAGAAATAGATGGCTTATTACTAGATAGAAGTATTAGCCGCTTTGGTCATCAATTTTATTATGAATTTTCAAACTATTGGCGAGATCTCCCCTCAACGGCTGGTTTTAATATAGAAATAAAAGAAACCGTAATACCAAAAGCAGGTACACAGCTTTCTTTAATAATGAATAACCAGCTTGTTTACGCGACTTATTTAGGTCGCAGATTAGAACCCCTTGATGAGCGTGTAGAGCAAGCTGTTTATACAGTAATAGATGCAATGGCTCGCTCAAACATGGCTGCATCAACCCCTGATATGGCTAAAGATGGATGGTAAAATGAAAAAAATAGCCCTTATAATAATAACAACATTAAGCTTTTCGTCCCAAGCGACTGAAATAATTTATACCCCAATCAACCCAAGCTTTGGTGGAAACCCACTAAACGCAAATATGTTGCTGAGCAAAGCGCAAGCTCAAAACAAGCATAAAGCGCCAGTAATCGAAAAAGGTTACGCTGAACAATTTCAAGATTCTTTAGAGCGCACCTATTTAAACCGCATGGTAAGAGAAATTACCGATATGGCATTTGGTGAGGACATAGAAGATAGCCTTTTTAATCAGGACTCTATTTTTATGAGTGGTGATTATCAAATTGAAGTTATAACCAGCACAACCGATTCTATTACCGTAAAAATAACAAATATATTAGATGACTCTGTTGTAATAATTGAAGTACCGAGGTTTGGATAATGTATAAACTACTAATAACAATAACATTACTGGGTTTGAGCGGCTGTGCAAGTTTGGGAAATCTTATTCCACCATCACAGCAAAAAGCTATTAGCTTAGAGCCAACTGAATTATTTGCGGATCTAAAAAACCTACCTAAACCTGTCGGTAGTATTCCTGTATCGGTTTACTCATTTAGAGATCAAACCGGGCAATATAAGCCACAAACTAACGTAAGCTCGTTTTCGACGGCTGTTACTCAAGGTGCTAACTCAATACTTGTCCAAGCACTACACGAATCAGATTGGTTTACGCCAGTAGAACGTGAGGGTTTACAAAATATTTTAACTGAGCGAAAAATCATTCGTGCAGGTCAAGCCGATAGCCCTAACCAAGCTGATTTACCACCGCTTACCACCGCCAAAATTATTTTAGAAGGCGGTATTATAAGCTACGACACCAATGTAAAAACAGGTGGTTTAGGTATGGAGTACTTTGGTATAGGCGCCTCTGAGCTTTATCGCGAAGATGCTATTTCAATATATCTACGTGCTGTTGATGTTCGAACAGGGCAAGTATTACTAAGTGTAGCCACCAGCAAAAAAGTATTAAGCCAAGAAATGCGTGCAGGATTTTTTAGATACGTGAGCTACAAACGTTTAGCCGAAGCTGAAGCGGGCTTTAGCGACAACGAACCTATGAGTATTTGTGTAACACAAGCAATAGAAAAAGCGCTTACAGATCTTATAACAAAAGGTATTGATAAAGGCTTATGGGCTAAAAAATCAGCGTAAACTGAGTTCCTGAATTAACTAAAGGCTACATATTGTAGCCTTTATAGGTTATGTGACTAGTTAGTTGAAAATAACTCCCTTACCCGAACTTTATAAGAATCTAGAGGATAAAATTTTACTTAATTGACTTAATTGACTTAATTGACCTAGATAACATCTTGGTGGCTTTACTCTTATTTAGCCATTGGCAGCAAAACTGATATATAGCGCTGAGCCCAATTAGCAAGTTCTACTCTATTGCGTGAGTTCGTTTTTTTAAACGCGCTATAAAGATGTGTTTTTACAGTATGGTCACTAATATTAAGTTTATCAGCAATTGTATGGTTACTCGCACCTTGTGCAATTAAATGAATAACAGACTTTTCACGCTTTGTTAAATGATCGTAATCGTCCTGCTTTAATTCGATGTCGTCGTGTAGGCTATTAAACGATGATGCTACGGCTAAAATATCGTTAAATGCTTTTGAAATCACTTTGCGTGTAAACCAAAGCTCGCCAGTATTAACCCGAAGTAATCCTTTGAAAATATCTTCTGGTGCATCTGATTTATAAAAAACGCCATTAAAATGGTTAAGCAATAAGTTTTGCTCGCATACATCTTCTCTATCAACATTAAAAATGACAACGTTATAGTGTTTAGCTAAACAAATAAGATCTGCAGGAATGAGGTCTTGCCATTTGCTTTTAGCACCATCGATTAAAAACAAATCATAATTAGTTCGCTGTTCTGCTTTAGGCACAGCATCATCCATTTTAACATCACTAAACAATGCTTGAAGCGTTCTTAAAATAGCGGTGTAATTATGTGAGTGAAAAGATGTTTGAAATGTTGTTTTTACAAATACTGAGCTTTTATCTAGCATAAATTTCGTCCTTGAAACATTTACCCCACATTACCGAAACCAAATACAACTTACAATCAGATTTTGGTATTAAAGCGATATTCTTATATTTCATCCTAAAATAAATAAAGACGAATAAAATCAGCATATAACCATCATTTATTTCATTTTGAAAACTGCTTTTATAAGATAAATAACAGATCGGATTAGTAACTTATAAAGCCTTAAATATGCATTAGCCTAAACTAACTTTTAGGATCAATTATTCTATATTCGCTTTTAATTTATTCAGCGCATCAACCGAAAAACCACGGTCGTAAAAATATAAAATTTCGCCACTGCTATTAATAAGTACAACACGTGAGTTATTCGGGCTTTCATTACCTGTAAATTTTTGAACCGCTTCACCGTCTTTATAAATAGTGATTACTCCACCCCATAATTCTTTAGGGATGCCCTTGCGCATACCGCTGTCTATAAATGTGCTGAACATGCGTGGTGCCATGCCCGCAATAGTAGGTAGCTCGTAAGTAGGAAGCTTAACGCCTGCCATGTCTAAGCCAATTAACCAACGATCTATATCAAATTGGCTATCTTGTTTGTAACCAATAAGCAGTAGTGTTTTATCTGCTTTAAAGTCGCTAGGTATATTTACCATATTTTGTTCTAAGCTTTCGCCACTAATGCTTGGAAACTGTTTACCTGTTAATTGTTGGTTTGGGTATTGTGTTGTACATGCACTAAGTAGTAAAAATGCAAAAGCACTTAATATTAATTTGATCATAATAAACCTAATATTTTTAAATTTCATAACGATACGCTTAGTATGGCAGCTGAGATCTAAAAATGTTGATTAGCTATGTAATTTTTAAATTTAGACGCGGTCATGGCCTTGCCATACTTCCAACCTTGTCCGAAATGTACTCCCGCCATTTTTAAAATAGCTTCTTGCTCTGTAGTTTCAATCCCTTCTGCTACGCAGGTATAATTAAACTTATGCACAAGTTCCATAATATTTGGGATCATAGAGGCTTTTAAGCCCTCAGTGGCTATATCTTGTACAAATGTACGGTCAATTTTTAGTTGATGAAAACTCAAATTTTGTAAGTTTCTTAAATTTGAGTAACCCGTACCAAAATCATCTAATGATAAGTTAAATCCCGACTCAACCAAGGTTCTAAAATGAGCATGCGCGATACTTGTATCAAGGTATTCGTCTTCAGTTATCTCTAAACAAATAATAAAGCGTGAGTTGGTAAGCTCTGTAATTTGCGGCAACAACGAGACATTACCCAGCTCTACATCACACGGAAATATATTAAGCGACACTTTAAAGCCTTCAGGCAATACCTCTATAGAAGTTAGTTCTTTAATTGCCGTTGCAATCATTGCTTCAGTAAAAGTCCATGTTAAATTATTTTTTCTGATAACCGGAATAAACTCATCAGGAAATAAAACACCGTACTTATCTTCAAAACGTGCAAGTACCTCGCAACCAATCAGCTTGCCACTTTGCAAACAAATAATGGGCTGGTAAGTCCAATAAAATGACCCCTTTTTAAGTCCTTTACGAATACGCTGATTGGTAGAGCGGCGTGCAGCAATTCTCGCATCAACTATTAACGCACTCGATATGCCCGCTAAACACGTTAAAATTAACGAAATTATTAATAATAAGTGATTATTAGAAAAAAACAGACTCCAAGGTAAGCGCACTACTACACAATATTGACTACTTGTAGAACTACAAACTGAATTAGTTTCGTAAGGAAAAAAAATATTACTTTTTACCTGCTGATACAGCCCTTCTTTACCTGCTAAATGATGCAAAGTATTTGGTGTTTTATAAATAACTTCCCAATCTGGCGCAGTAATTCCAATGTTGGTAAAAGGCGTACTCTGCATAATTAAATTATAGTCCCCTTGCCTGACTATAATTACCTCCATAGGGCGTTCACTAAACAATAATAGATAAAGCTCTGGCTCAAAACGAACCCTCACCTGTTCATCATCTCGAATAAAGTCAGGCTGTTTGTCGTTAATTGGTTTACTTAATAAGCCTGCACCCGTAGTGCAAACTAGCTGGTTACCTTTAAAAAAACCTATATCAATTACATATTTTGCATCAAATAAAGCGCGGCGCATCTCAAGAAGAGTTGTGTTGTCACACTGTTTAAACGCAAGCTTATTTAATGGGGTAAGTATTCGACGCCTCTCTGCAATTGCACCTTCTATATGAGTGAGAATATACTCAGCATCAGATTTTGTTTGTGCTGTTAATTGTTGAGCTGCAAAGTTGAGCAAAATAAAACAGCCAGCTACAAATACCAGCCCTCCGGTTAAAATGGCTATAATAGATTTTTGTTGGTACTTTTTCATAGCATCTCGAAGTTGTTAATTTATGTCGCTTTTTTTTTAGATGATTACATAAGTCGTACTAAATTCAAATAGATAGATTCAAGAATTGTTGAGTGAGTTTTGAACCAATTGCGTTATTTTAAAGCCTATTGCCAAATGTTGGATATCATCAAAATGAATCCCATCACCATCTGTTATGTTAATAAACGAGTTAAAATCAATAAAAGCGCACTTATTATTAGCCGCAACACTTTTAAATGCACTAGAGAGCTCTGTTGCTTTTATATCTGCATCTTCATAAATACGCGAATACTGCTCGGTAATTCTTATTTTAGGTGGGCTAGCAATAATAATTTTAGGTGATTTTAAAGTACTACTTTTCTGATAATAACTATGTATTGAGTTAATTAAATCATTCAAGCCATCTGCTATTAAACTAGGAGTTAAATTAAAACGTTTTTTAAGATCGTTTGTACCAAGGGCAATAATAATAAAGTCAATTCGATGCGCCTCTAAATAAGGCTTTAAATAGCTAACACCACTCAGCACACCATCAAAAGGCGGGTTATGCACTAACGTGCGGTTAGGTTGCCCCGCCTCAATAATAGCAAAAGCACACTCTAAATTCTTAGCTAATAGCGATGTCCAGCGGGTATTTTCATCAAAGCGTTTACCCGTTATAGAGTTTAATCCCCAGGTATTAGAATCACCAAAGCAGAGTATATTTTTTATCATTTGAGTCATTAAAATGGGTTAAGTGTATAACCTTGTTGTTGTAACTGAGCATGTGCTGTCATCGCAGAAAGTGACATTTTTACGCCATCAATTAAAAGCTCTGGCGTTACTTTAAAGTGAGTAGCCGATTGCCCGCAAACATACACTTTAGTGTTATTAGCAAGTAGCTGCTCAATTAACGCTTGGTTTTTATTGTCAGCGTCAAAACGTTTTTTATATTCGCTATTAGCTAACACATCAACACTTGCACTACCGTGCACAACTAACGCTAATTGAATGTTATCTGGCTTTACACCGTGTGCTACATGCATATTAATAAAACGTGCAAGTGAGTTCATTGAATTGTTCTGCTCACCTTTTTTAGCGCCATCTGCAACATCAAAGGCTATTTTAAATACCGTAGAGTTATTTATTTCATCATGTTGAGGAACATTGTAATAATTCCCAAACTCTTTAATTGGTTGCTCATTAGCATTAATAAACGGGCTAAAAATTAGTACTAACCATAGTAAATATTTCATTAAACTATCCTTTGTTTTTTAAGCGTATTACTAAACTACCAGAGACAACCAAAAAAGGCTGCAATTTAAGCAACCTTTTGGGTACTTTTGTGGCTATGGTTAATAAACTGCATGCCTAAATAGCTAAACGTATTTTTAAACTGCTCGACAAAACAGGCGGGAGCTTCGCTTGATGACGCATTCGAAAGCACTGAAAAATGCTTACTACGTAAACTACGAAGCTTATGTTTTAATGCTTCATCGTCCATGTAATCGGTTATTCTATCAATAAATAATTTCATTTGTACTGTGGTGCTGTACCAATAAACTGGCGAAGCAAACACCCAATGGTCATACGTTAAAAGTGCTTCAAACACAGCGTAAAAGTCATCATTTTTATAGTTTTTGTTATAGCAGTACGGCGCTATTTTATAATCATCCAAACATATTACACGCACATTATTTTGCTCTGCAAATCCGTTAACGTGCGCCTGTGTATTACCATTTTTACGTGCGCTTGAATAAATAATAACCGTACTACGCTCAAGTTTTTGTTGCATTTAGTTAGCTCCTTTTTTAATGTTGAATGAAGCTTAAAACCTCAAGTTATATTGAGGTCAAACGGAAATTAAAAAATAATGCAAACAGATCAAAAAAAACTAACTGAGGCCAACTTAACAGTAGGTTATGTAGCAAAGCGTAGCGGCGTAAAAGTATCAACCCTGCATTTTTACGAAACAAAAGGACTAATACGTAGCTGGCGAAATGGCGGGAATCAACGCCGTTACAAAAAAGATGTACTGCGACGTATAGCGGTAATAAAAGCCGCACAAGCCATGGGAATAACCCTTGATGAAATTAAACAAACACTGGCAACATTACCTGATCAGCGCACACCCACACAAAAAGACTGGGCAGCCCTTTCAAAGCAATGGCAAGCACAGCTGGACGAGCGAATAGCGTATATGCAGCGTTTGCGTGATCGCGTTGATGGGTGTATTGGCTGTGGGTGCTTATCTATGAGTAAATGCCCTATTTATAACAAAAATGACCACTTAGGCGAAAACCAAAGTGGTGCTATTTTGTTAGAGCGAGATTGAGGGCTAGATTAAAGTTAATCTAAGCCGCTTAACCCCTCTCTCGCCGCTCGGTATCGGAGTTTTTCAAGTTAGTTGTCGCATCAAATTAAATTTTATGCCGCCCGCATTGCTTCTTTTTTCTCTGGATTTAA